>JAJRTK010000175.1 GCA_024278345.1 bacterium
CTCGCTCAACTTCCCGTTGCAACGAAGGGCAACGGGATCCCTGCCCACATTCATGTACGACGCGTTGCGTCTTTGTTTTGGCGGGTGTCCCGGCTTACGTTGATACCCACAAAGGGCAACGGGATCCCAGCCCACATTTTTGTGCGCCGCGCGTGTTCCTTTTGTTTCCAATCTTTGGCCCGCCTTGCGTGGATGCCCTTCGATGCGCCTTCCGGCGCCCCTCAGTCCCGGCGGAGCCACCGGCTCAGGGCCGGTTCGAGCTTTCGTTGGAACTCCCAGTTGGCAAGGGCGCTGGGATGGATATCGTAGGGAAGATTCGAGTATTTGGAGAGAGACAAATCAACGGAAATATCGAGGGTCTGAATCCCGTGGCGACGGAGGCTGGCCAGGAGGGCCGCCGTCACCTGGTCCGGTGTTACTCCGGCCACCAGGAAGCGGATTCCCCGGCTCTCGCAGGTTTCGGCAAACTTGATCAGCAACCTGCGGGAAGCTTCGTGGCTCCGAAGCCGAGTCTCCTCCAGGGAATTGTACCGCTCCTCCAGCCAGTTGGCCAGGGCCAACCGCCGCATGAACGGGAACTCCCGGTAGGACGATCCAGCCCGGTGGCGGACAAGCTCTCCCTCCCTATCGAACCGGACGTATGGCCAAGCGCGAACACCCAGTCGGTCCCGAGGAACCACGAGCTTCCTCCAGGCCCTGGAAAAGGTGTTGCGCATATCGTGGAACGAGGCATAGACAAGAACCACGCCGTGGGGCGCTGGCCGTTCTTTCAAGGCCGTCTGGAACTGCATCAGAGACTGAACGGTGCCATAGGCACTGACCCCGAAATTGACGAAATCCGCTTCGGGCAGGGAGACCTGAAGGCGCCAGGGGAAGGTCTCCTCGTCGCTCAGGGACCAACCGTGGACGAAGGACCCCCCGAAAATCCAGATCGCCGGGTCCCTGGCTTGCGGCCTGGAATCGGGCGGACGGGTAATCCGCAGACGACCGGAATCATGGGTCATTCTAAACCAGTAGTCCCGAGCCAGCCAGACTTTGAATTTCCCGGGGATCAGCACGAATCCAAGGGCCGGGTCGATCTCGAATAGTCTTCCTCCCGGTTCGATTCGAACGTTGGAATCGGTCTCCAAGATCCAGGGCTCAAATCCCTTGGACCGTAGGATAACTTCAAACACTCCCACTGTCCCGACCAAAAGAATCAAGCAGTAGACAACGTAGATAAGCCAAAAGCCTCGGGGCCGTTCTGGGCGCTCCTTTCCCGCGGCGCTCATGGTTCCGACCTCCCGATGCCCAACGACTCCAAGGAACTATCCAGATGAACAACCCGGCCCTGGACCATCGTCATCAGGATCTTCGCATCCAAGAAGGTGGATGCCTTGGGCGAACGGGGATCGATGTCCAGTACCGTCAAGTCGGCTAGTTTTCCCGGAACAAGAGTGCCTAGCTGCTCTTCTTGGAACGAGGCATAAGCCGGTCCCGCGGTGAAGGCCGAGAGTGTCTCTTGAAAACTCAACCGCTGCCGGGGATACCAGCCACCGGGAGGCGCCCCTTTGGCATTTTGCCGCGTCATTGCCGCGTAAAAGCCCAACATGGGCCGGTGGGATTCCACGGGAAAATCAGAACCGAATGCCAAAGGAACTCCCGCCCTGAGCATGGTCTTCCAGGCGTAGGCGAAGTGGATGCGCATGAAGCCGAGCCTTTTCTTGGCCCAGGGCATGTCGGAAGTAGCGTGAGTGGGCTGCATGGAGGCAATAACACCCAAACGGGCGGCTCTGGAGAAATCTTGGGGCAAGAAAACCTGGGCATGCTCAAGGCGTGGC
Organism: bacterium; assembly: GCA_024278345.1. Lineage (GTDB taxonomy): Bacteria > CSSED10-310 > JAJRTK01 > JAJRTK01 > JAJRTK01 > JAJRTK01. The sequence goes on from JAJRTK010000175.1 coordinate 1,821, forward strand.
CGATCCGGGGGGATTCCGGCACGATGGAGGTTTTCGATACAATCCAAGGCGATTCCCGCGGCTCGGTTCCCGATGACATGGACGGCGATCTGAAGGCCTATCTTGGTGGCCTGCTCCATCTGCCGGCAAAGCTCTTCGGGATTCGCCAGCAGCAGGCCGCGGTTTCCCAGGGAATCAGAATAATCCACATCTAACGCGGCGCCTCTGGAGCCCAGGGCGCCATCGGCAAAAAACTTGACACCACGGACCGTGAGGCGCCCTGTGGACCAGGAGCCCCCGCCAGGCGGCGAGACCGGTTGCTCAGCCAGGGCCACGGAGGGCGACATAAAGGCGTAGACCCGGATGGGCAGGCGCCCCTCGACGGCAAGGCGGTGGAGAGCCCGAAGGCTCTGGATGCCGTTTCCCATGTCATGCACGGCGGTCAACCCAGCTTCCGCCGCGAGGCGGCAGGCGATCTCCATGGCCTCCATCCGATCCTGAGCCCCCAACTGGGGCAGGCGAACAAGATCCATGGCGTTGTCCACTAAGACTCCGGTAGGTTCGCCCCGGGAATCCCGTAGTATCCTCCCTCCCGGGGGATCGGGCGTTTCCTTTCCGATCCCCGAGGCTCGGAGGGCCACGCTGTTGACCAGGGCGGCATGCCCATCGATCCGGGTCAGGTAGACCGGCCGCGCGGGGCAAACCTCGTCAAGGGCTTGGCGCGTGGGAAAATCCTGTACACGCCAGTCGTTCTGATCCCAGCCTCTACCCAGAAGCCAACGGTTTTCTGGAAGCCGCGCCTCCCGCTTGCGCACCCGTTCCAGGAGCTCTTGATAGCTGGACACACCGACCAGATCGAGCCTGCTCTTGGAGAGTCCAAGCCCCAGAAGATGGGCATGAGCATCCACGAGACCCGGCAGAACGGTTCCCGGCATCTGGAATACCCGGCCCTCGGCCACCTTTGGGGCGCCGGCGGCATCCCCGACATAGGAGATCCGGCCGGCGCGGATGGCCAAAACCTCGGCCACGGGCCGCCCGGGATCCCCGGTGATGATCCGGCCACGGAGGAGGATCTCCTTTGTTTCCGCATTCACGAGATTTCCTCTAACAAAAGCAACACTCCCCAGCACCAAAAAGAGAGTAAGCCAGCCTCTCCAACCCGGATATCTCATCAAGGATCGTTGCGAGGCAGTCTGAGGCGCGTTTCCACCAAGGATGAGGACAGGCGGACACCGGAGGCGTAGTCTTGCACTACGTCGAGGATGTCCCACCGACGAAGACGCCGGTGGAGACGATGGATCAGACGCCGCAGCAGGTTTTTGATGAGATATCCGGGTCCAAA
>JAJRTK010000176.1 GCA_024278345.1 bacterium
ACCTGGCTCTGGGCTTCCCCACGGTAGAGGCCGGGGCCGAGGAGCGCTATGGCTTGGAGGTCCTATCCACCCTGCTCGGGGGCGGGGTGAGCTCCCGGCTGTTCCAGCGGGTGCGGGAGGAGCGGGGCCTGGTGTACACCGTACTGACAAGCACCGCCTACTACACCGATGCCGGGGCGCTGCTTGTATACGCAGCCACCGAGGAACGGCGGCTGCCGGAGGTGCTGGAGCTGGTGTGGGGGGAACTCCGCCACATGGCCTCCACCCCCCCGGCCCCGGCTGAGGTGGCCCGCGCCGTCGACCGACTGCGGGGGAGTTTTCTGCTGGGGCTGGAGGACCCGGCCGGGCGCATGTTCCGGCTGGGGACCAACGCCGCCCTGGGCCGGGAGATCTTGCCCATCCCCGAGGTGGAGCGGCGGCTGCGGGCGGTGACCCCGGAGGAGGTGCAGGGGCTGGCGCGGCGTTTCCTGCGGGAGGAGCGGGCGGTCCTGGCCCTGGTGGGCCCGTCGGGGGAGCGGCTGCGGAAGCTGGCCCGCGCTCAGGTGGAGGTGGCCTAAGTGAAGGCGCTTTACCCAGGGAGTTTCGATCCCATCACCAATGGGCACCTGGACGTGCTCCAGCGGGCCCGCAAGGTGTTCGACCAGCTAACGGTGGCGGTGGTGGAGAACCCCCGCAAGGCCCCGCTGTTCTCTGCGGAGGAGCGGCGGCGGCTGGTGGAGGAGTCGCTAAAGGAGGTGGGGATAGAGGATGTCCCGGTGATTACCTATTCCGGCCTCCTCATCGAATGTGCCAAGCGGCTGGGGGTGGTGGCGATCGTTAGGGGCCTTAGGGCGACCTCCGATTTCGACTACGAGTTCCAGATGGCGCTTATGAACCGGGATCTGGATTCCGACATCGAGACGGTGTTCTTCATGACCGCGGGGGAGTACTCGTTCCTCTCCTCCTCCATCGTGAAGGAGGTGAAGCGCTATGGGGGGGACGTATCCAAGTTCGTGCCCCGCTGCGTGGAACGCGCCCTGGAGGAGAAGTTCAAGCAGAAGTAGCCGAATTTCGACTAGCGGGAGTAAATGCACCCTGGGTTAATCCTTGTCCGCCATCCCCCCTCTGATGTAAGCTAATCGCTGATGAATGAGGCCGATACCCGGGCGAACTTGGTAGAGCCCAAGCTCAGGGCTGCTGGCTGGACCGACAATCAAGTTACCCGGGAGTTTTTCTACCACCGCGATCACGTGTACGCCCCGGGCCGCGTGATCCTGGTGGGAGAAAGAATACGCAGGGGAGAGCCGCGGAGAGTGGATTATCTCCTCCGGCTCACGGATGGATTCGAGATCGCGGTCATCGAAGTCAAGGCCGACCATTTCCCTCCCGACACCGGCCTGGAAAAGGCCAAGGCCTACGCTCAGGATCTGGGCTTGGCGTTCGCCTACTCCACTAACGGCCATGAGTTCGTGGAATTCGACTTCTTTACAAACACGTCCCGCGTCTTGGACCACTTCCCTACCCCCAAGGAACTGTGGCACCGCTGGCGTCAAAACACCGGGCTAGATCGGGAAGTAGCCGCCTGGCGGGAGAAGCGGAGGGCTTACCTCTCCAAGCTTGGGGCGGAGCGAGAGGAAAACCCACTTCTTTACAGCTACTGTCCGGAAAGGTTGTGTGGAAAAATCCCGTTCTATTTCCAGGAAGTGGCTATCCGGGAGGTCATCAAACGGCTCATGCGGGGCCAGCGGCGGGTGCTTCTGGCCATGGCCACTGGGACAGGAAAGACATTCGTGGCCTTTCAAATCGTGTGGAAGCTCATCAAGTCGGGCTGGCTCAAGCGGCGCCACCCGGCCCGTCCGGCGCGGGTCCTGTTCCTTGCCGATCGGATCGTGCTCCGCGACCAGGCCTACAACACGTTCTCCCCGTTCTCCGACGGGATGAGCGACCCCAGGTGGAAAATTGAGGGCCATCCGGTCAATCTGAACCGCGACATATATTTCGGCATTTACCAAACACTATGGAGCCCAGACAGGGAAGGCGTGCGGCTGTTCGAACACTTCCCGCCAGATTTCTTCGACCTTGTGATCATCGACGAGTGCCACCGCTCCGGATTTGGCACCTGGCGCGAGATACTGGATCACTTCGAAAGCGCCATCCACCTGGGAATGACGGCCACTCCGAAACGTGATGACAACATCGATACTTACGCCTATTTCTGCTCCGAGGAACCCGAGGTGTACATCGATCCAGAACACCCGGAGAGGGGGAGCCAGCGTCTTCCCGCCTACCAATACAGCCTGGGGCGCGGCATAGAGGATGGGTTCCTAGCCACCTACAAGGTGCACCGGGTACATACCGACATCGACAGAACCGGGCTTCAGCTGGAAGACGCCATCGAGCAGGGGGCTGAGGTTTTCATCCCCGAGGAAGTGGAACCCCGGGAGAAATACACCACACCCCAGTTCGAACGGGAGATCACCCTTCCGGATCGAACGGAAGCCATGGTGAAGCACTTAGCCAAGCTCCTGCGTCGGTACGGCCCCCTGGAAAAGACCATGGTGTTCTGCGTGGACATAGAACATGCTCGACTGGTGGCGCGGCTTCTCCAGGATGAGCTAGGCTCAGAACTGGGGGTCCCTGACTACGCAGTGCCCATAGTCTCGGAGGAGGGGGAACAAGGGCGGCGGGCGCTCGAGCGGTTCCAACAGTCCGATAGCAAAACCCCTGTGGTTGCCACCACCGCCGAGCTCCTCTCCACCGGGGTGGACGTGCCTTCCTGTCGGAACATCGTGTTCATGAAGACCCTCTCGTCTCCGGTGCTGTTCAAACAGATCGTGGGACGAGGGAGCCGGATCGACAAGGCTACCAGCAAGTTCTGGTTTCGCATCATCGATTTCACCGGGGCCACCCGCCTGTTCGACGAGTGGGATCGGCCTGTTGGACCACAGCGGGAACAGCCCCAGAAGGGAACGGCGATCCTCACTGGACACGTGGTCCATGTCCACACCGGCGAGCCCATCGTGGGCGCCTCGGTAAGTGTGCGCACAAGCCCTAACACCCAGCAAGGCCCCATCCGTACTGATGAACAGGGGGCATTCTCGTTTGCCGGCCTGCCGGCGGGCACAGTAACCCTAATCACCGGCGCCCCCGGGTTCGTGCGTCGGGAGCTACGTGTCGCCACCCTGGAGGGAGAGCCGGTAGCTGTGGAAGTGCCCTTGAAACCGGCCCGCAAGCATAAACCGAAGATCCGTGTTCAAGGCTTGGAGGTGACCATCGCCGACGAGGCCATCTTCATCGTGGAATCCACGGGTAAGCAGCTCACGCTGAGCGAGTACCGGGATTACGTTCGGGGAACCGTGTTGCGGGCGGCGCCCACTATGAAATCTCTACGGGATATCTGGGTGAACCCCCGCCGGCGACGGGACTTCTTGGAAGATCTCAAACGGGCCGACGTCCACCCCGAAGTCCTCGCCGAGGTGATGGAACGCCCGGATGCGGATGCATTCGATCTTCTCTGCCACCTGGCCTTCGGGGCGCCGCTTCGAAGCCGGGACGAGCGGGCCACCGCTTTCCGCAACCGGGAACAGGCGTTCATCCGGCGGCACGGCGAGAGGGCCCGTCAGACCATCCTGGAGCTCTTGGAGAAGTACCGTGTGGCCGGTATCGAGGAGCTTCGTCCGGATGTATTCAGTGTATCGCCGTTCCGGGAGTGGGGTGGGGCGTATCGGATCCAAGAGTGGTTCGGGGGCGTGGAGGCGCTGGGTAAAGTGTTGGTGGAGATGCAAGAGCGGATATACCCTGAGGCCGAGGTGGTGGCTGTATGAACGGGCCACAGACGCGGGAGACGCTGGCGAACGAGATCTGGCGTGCGTGTGACATCCTCCGCCGCGACAACAACTGCGGCGGCATCATGGAGTACATCGAACACTTGGCGTGGCTCCTGTTCCTCCGGTTTCTAGACGCCCAAGAGGAGGAGTGGGAAACCCAAGCGAAACTCGCCGGACGGCCCTACCAGCCCATCATCGAGGAGGAATACCGCTGGCGCAACTGGGCAGCCAAAGACTGGCCCGCCGAGGATCTCCTGTCCTTCGTGCACGGACGACTGATCCCCTACCTGCAACGCCTGGGGGGTGATCCCCTGCGCGACACCATCTCCAGCGTGTTCTCCGAGCGCAACGTGATCGTCTGCGCCTCCGGCTACAACCTGAAGGACGTCATTGGGATCATCAATGGGATCGACTTCCACTCCCAGGACGACATCTTCACCGTGTCCCAGGTGTACGAGGAACTCCTCCGGCGCCTGGGGAGCGAGAACCGCCTGGCCGGCGAGTTCTACACCCCGCGCCCGGTGATCCGGTTCATCGTAGACCTGGTCGATCCCAAGATAGGGGAGACCGTGTACGACCCGGCCTGTGGCACCTGTGGCTTCCTCGCCCAGGCGTACCTCCACATGCGGCGGAGCGAGCGGACCATCGAGGACCACAAAACCCTGCAAGAGCGAACCTTCTTCGGCCAGGAGAAGAAGCCCATCCCCGCTCTCCTGGGGCTGATGAACCTGGTGCTCCACGGCGTGACCGCCCCCCGCATCGTGCGCAAGAACACGCTTGAGGAGAACATCCGGGCGGTTTCGGACTGGTACGACGTCGTCATGACCAATCCCCCGTTCGGGGGCACCGAGGGCCGCCACATCCAGCAGAACTTCCCCATAAAATCCCAGGCCACGGAGCTCCTGTTCCTGCAGCACATCATGAAGAAGCTCAAGCCCCGGGACGGCGCCCGCTGTGGAATGGTTGTACCCGAGGGGACCCTGTTTCGCGGCGGCGCCTTCGCGGACGTAAAGCGGGATCTGCTGGAGGAGTTCAACCTGCACACCATCGTGAGCCTGCCGCCCGGGACCTTCGCCCCCTATTCCGATGTGAAGACCGCCCTCCTCTTCTTCGAGCGGCCAGGGCCGACGAAGGAGATCTGGTATTACGAGCTTCCACTCCCCGAGGGGCTGAAGAAGTTCAGCAAGGGAAACCCGATCCAAGACGAGCACTTCGCCGAGGCGCGAAAGCTCTGGCAGGCCTGGGACGCCTACCGCAAGGGGGAAGGCCCGCGCGAGGCCTGCCTCTCGGAGCACTCCTGGATCGTGTCGGCAGAGGAGATCAAGCAGAGGGGCTATGACCTCACCGCCCGCAACCCCAACCGCCCCGAGGGGGAGACCTTGCCCTCCCCGGCCGAGATCGTGGCCGGGCTCCTGGAGGTGGAGCGGGAGATCCTCAGCATCGTGGAGGAACTGAGCGAACTCCTGAACAACGGCGAAACCGGAGGGAGCGAAACATGACCGATGGCCCCTACAAGCTGCCCCCCGGCTGGCGCTGGGTGAGGTTGGAGGAGGTCGTAGGTCATCAGCGTCGTTCGATCGATCCGCGCCGCTTCCCCGACGAGCTCTTCTTACTTTACAGCATACCAAGTTATGACAAAGGAAGGACTCCAGAAAGAGTGCCCGGGAAGCAAATAGGGAGCAGCAAGCTTTTGGTTGAAAGAGGCCAATGTCTTTTCTCCAAGCTAAACCCCCGGATACCTCGAGCTTGGGTTGTGCACGAAGCAAGTCCTTACCGGCAAATTGCCTCCACTGAGTTCATGCCGCTGAAGCCACGCGAGGGCATTTTGGACCTTGACTATTTGGGTAAGATCTTGCTTTCCAAAACATTTCTCGAACAAGTTCGAATCGATGTGACAGGAGCTACGGGGAGCCGCCAAAGGCTTAAACCTGATATAGTCCTTGCCGCGCTTATTCCCCTCCCGCCTCTGGAGGAACAGCGGCGCATTGTGGCGCGGATCGAAGAGTTGATGGAGCGGGTGCGGGAGGCGCGGCGCCTGCGGGAAGAGGCCAAAAAGGACGCCGACCGCCTGATGCAAGCCGCCCTCGCCGAGGTCTTCCCCAGGCCCGGCGACCCCCTCCCCCCCGGCTGGAAGTGGGTGAAGTTGGAGGAGGTGTGTGAGCATAAATCTGGGATTTGGGGTCCAGAAGCTGAAGCACCAACAGACGGTTTCCCAATTGTGCGTTCAACGGAAATTGCGGGCCACCGGCTTGACCCCCAAAGCGCTTCTATACGCTCCGTGCCTACTGATAAAGCTCAGCGTTATGCCTTACAGTCTGGCGATGTTTTGGTAAACAAATCCAGTGGGAGTCCTCATCTTGTTGGATGGCCTGCGATATTTGAGGATCCCGGTGATGGCCGGACGTACCTATTTTCCAACTTCATGTTACGACTTCGTGTTGATAAAAGCAGAATAGATCCTTGGTTTATGCTCTACTATCTGCATAGCCCAATAGCGCGAGCCAATTATTTGGGAGCCCAAGATACCACGTCTGGACTTCGCAATCTTCGAGTACGAGACTTTATAGCACAACCAATTCCCCTCCCGCCCCTTCCCGAACAACGCCACATCGTGGCTTATTTGGACCAAGTCCAAGCCCAGGTGACCGTGCTCAAGAAGGCCCAGGAATCCACCGAAGCCGAACTCTACCGCCTGGAACAGTCAATTTTGGATAAGGCTTTCCGAGGTGAGTTATGAAAGTCCATTCTTCTGGTCACCAAAGTCTTCTGGAGCAACCTGGAGAATGTCGCGATGTGGATTACAAAGCAGCTATTGCTTTCGACGCCAACGCTGACTTTGATGCCCAATTAGTCAGGCACATCTTAGGGATGGCGAATGCGGGTGGAGGTTTGATCGTCATTGGGTACAAAGAGGTGTCACCGAAAAGTCCTTCTCGTTCCGCCAGACCAAAGGCCCGTTTACTACGCCCTGATCCTAAAATGAGCGAAGAGGTGGCTGGCTCATATGATCCAACACGATTAGCCCAAAAAGTCCAACATTTTCTCGTGAAGGGACAAAGAGTGGATTTAGGTGTAAAGCAAGTAAAGTACCAAGGGAAACGCTTCCGCTCTGCTAAAGGCAAAATTTTCCCGATCATAGAAGTATCTCCCTGCGGTGCTGTCCCTTTGGTATGTCGGCATGATTATAAAAGTCGTAACGGAAAGAAGATTTTGCGATCAGGAGCCATTTATTTACGGACCGGTGGAGCACAAACGATTTGTGTGGCTACATTGCATCAGGAGGCGTCACTAGATGATTTACATAGGCTTGTTAGCGTGTGCGCTCGGCATCATATAAAAGCGTATGGTCGGGTTTATGCTCAAGGGCTTGCTGAGGAAACTGAATCGCGCATCGCAGAGTCACTGCCAAGTTTAGAGGATTTGGAAGCAATGATTGATGACAGGGTTTCTGAAGAAATCGAAGACCTTTACCCTGGCGGTTGGGATTAAGGTGGACGTAAAAATCGTGTGGGATCCGCCTTCCAAGGATGCAACGTGAATTCGGCACCTTTAGCTGCCTCCCGGCAAGATCCAGCTCCGTTGTGTCCTACTTGACAAAAGCCATCGTAACCCGCAAAGTTTTTGCGGGTTTTGCTGTCCAATGTCAAGTAGGGGGAAAGATGAATGCCCATAGTTTCTTCGAGAAAAATCCAGTCTTCACCACCAAGGAATTCGCTGTATACCTCCAGTCACAGAGGCGCGGTAGTGCGAAGACGTTGGAGTCACTCTTGAGATACTACATGAAAAAGGATCGCCTTCTGCGGATACGTCGCGGGTTGTATGCGGTGGTTCCGGTAGGCTTCGATCCAGGAAACTACCAAGTTGACCCCTACCTAATAGCTTCAAAGATGGCCGATGACGCAGTGCTAGGTTACCATACCTCTTTACAATTCTACGGAAAGGCTTATTCCTCAAGCAGTCGGTACTTCTACCTGACCAAGCGTGCGGCACGCGTCACCACGTTTCGCGATAACGAGTTTCGCGGCATCAAATTTCCCAAGCAACTTTTAAAGAAAGGGAAGGAACTCTTCGGTGTGGAAACCCACGAGCGGGCCGGGCTTCCCGTTCGGGTTACCGGCCTGGAACGGACGTTGGTGGACGTCCTGGATCGTCCGGACCTGGGAGGTGGATGGGAGGAGATCTGGCGCTCCTTGGAGATGGTGGAGTTCTTCGACCTGGACGTGGTGGTGGAGTACACCCTGCTTCTAGAAAATGCGACGACCGCGGCCAAAGTGGGCTTTTTCTTGGAGCAACATCGCGATAGGCTCATGGTGGAGGAACGACATCTGGCAGCCTTGCGGACCCATCGCCCCCGAAGCCCCCATTACTTGGTACGTACCCCCAGGGAGTCCGGGCGGCTGATTCCCGGGTGGAACTTGGTGGTCCCTGTGGAGATCCTGGAACGCCGTTGGGAGGAGGTGCTGTGAGGATCTCCAAGGAAGGGCTTCTTTCCACTGCGGAAGCCACAGGATTTCGCCCGGAGATGCTGGAAAAGGCGTTGCTCCTGCTCCACCTCCTGGAAGCCATCTTCCACCACCCGTTTCTCAAAAATCGCCTTGCCCTGAAGGGCGGAACGGCTTTGAACCTTTTCCTAGCTGACCTTCCCCGGCTTTCGATCGACCTCGACCTCAACTACGTGGGAAGTCCCAAGCTCGAGGTCATGCAAACGGAACGGCCAAAGGTGGAGGAAGCGATCCGGGCGGTATGCGAGCGAGAAGGATTCGCAATCCGGCGGCTTCCGGCAGAGGAGGAACATGCAGGTGGCAAATGGGCGCTCCGTTACGAGAGCGCGTTGGGGACCGGTGGCAACCTCGAGATCGACCTCAACTACATGTACCGCATCCCTCTATGGCCCCTTGAACTGCGGGACTCTTGCTCCATTGGCGCGACCCGGGCTCGCGGGATCCCCGTGCTTGACCTGCACGAGTTGGCAGCCGGAAAGCTGGTCGCGCTTTTATCACGCAAAGCGAGTCGCGATCTGTTCGATGTGCATTTCCTCCTCACCTCCATAGATCTCGACATAGCACGCCTCCGACTAGCCTTCGTCGTCTATGGCGCAATGAGCCGCCGCGATTGGCGTGAAGTCACCATCCACGATATGGATTTTTCGGAAAAAGACCTCAGGCACCAATTGCTCCCCCTTCTGCGGAGGGACTTCATGGACGCCGTAGGAAACATCCGATCCTGGGCAACCCGTATCATAGACCAGAGTTTGACAACCGGTTTTCGAAGAACCCAGTTAGGAAGGCTATTTAAGGTATATCGGGGGAGCGTGTGGCACCATGGCCCCTCCTAGGAGCCGACCGGTGGATCAGGAAAGCTTCTCTACCAGCTTGGGCG
>JAJRTK010000177.1 GCA_024278345.1 bacterium
CCAGCTACAATGTAGACTTCATCGCACTCCACATGACCTTTGAGCTTTACTGGTGGTCGAGCCACTTCGATCCCTATCCTGAGCTGGGCGGTCATCTTCTGCACGCTGTCCTTGTTTAGCCCTAATTCTCGGGCGATCTGCTGATTCGAAAGATTGAGTCCCATCAGATACAAACATAGAATCCAGACCCGCAGTGGCTGATGGTGCCCAGCAAATATGGTTCCTGTCAGATCGTCGAAGCGTCGATTGCAGGCCTTACACCGATATCTTTGCCTATGGATTTGAGTTTCGTCTTGGCCTTGTTTGACCACCAACTCCGAGTCGCCGTCCGGACAATGCACAGCCTGTGGCCATCGCATCTGCCGCACCATCTCGAAGCACTTCGCGTCGTCGATGAGTGTTTGGATATTCAGCATGCCAGTAATATCGTTCCCGCAGCCTCTTCATGCAACCTCAACCCTTCAACTACCAGCGTTGACCACCAGATCCCTGGATCGCATATAGAGCCACTTTTCCAATTACCCTTCCTTCCTCTCTTACGCCCTTTCTCACTCTTCACTGCTGAGGCCACTCGTCCGGCCTTGCGGAACATGCCCGACCCAGATAGGCTGGGTGGCGGGCTCGCCAAGCGGGTTGATCCCGTGGCTGCGGGTGGGGCGGGGCGACAATTTTCAGATATGGGAGAGGCCATGGTTCTGGTGCTATCGAACATCAAGAAACTCTATGATGGAACCTCGGCGACGGAGGATGCGGTTCTGGAGGGAATCGATCTCTATTTGGTGGGCCAGCGCGTCGATGCCATCTGCCCGCACAATCCACAACTTTCCCTGGGTTCCGAGCACACGCTTTTTGATGCGTCGGAGCTCACTGTAACTCCTGGAATGATCGACTGTCATGGCCACGTGACCGTCTTGGGGCTCGACGGTGCGGCCATGGAGCTTGCCAATGGCCCGGCTTCGCTCCTCCACTTTGAGAAGGTCCTCTATACGACGCTGGTCGATGGCGGAGTGACGACCCTTCGCGATGTTGGGGGAGCTTCCCACCTGTTGAAACGTTTGGTCGATGACGGAGACATGATTGGACCGCGCCTCAAGATCGCTATTTGCATGCTTTCGTCAACCGGGGGCCACGGCGATTTTCGGGGCACGGATCGATGCCATGCGGAGATCTCCAAGCTATGGCCGCCCGTGCCCGGCCGGCCTTCGAGCATCGTCGATGGGCCGTGGGAATGCAGAAAACGGGTTCGGGAGATTGCCGCCTGTGGCGCGGACCTCATCAAGCTTTGCACCAGCCCCGGAGTGGCTTCTCCCTCCGACCAACTCGAGCACCGCGACTTCACCCCCCAGGAGATCGAAGCCATCTGTGACGAAGCCTCGGCTCGCGGCCTGAAGGTCGCCGCTCACGCTCACAGCGCCAGTGGTATCGAGTTGGCGATTCGCCACGGAGTCCACGACATACAGCATATCTCCTTCATGAACGAACGACTGGTGGAGATGGCCCACAAGAAGGGTTGCACCGTGACCCCCACTTCTTGGGTTTTGGCCGAGCTCCCTCATGCCCAAGGACTCTCACCCTTCGTCATGGAGAAGGTGGAAAAAGTTGCCGAAGTCCATACCCAAGCCGTTCAGTACGCGAGCGCCGGGGGCTTGAAAATTCTGGCGGGAACCGATCCGGTGCTTACCGGTATGCATGGAAGGAACTACCTGGAAATCGTCTTCCTGGTGCGGGATGGCTTGGCGCCGCTTCAGGCCTGGTACGGGGCAACCGGTTTGGCCGCCGCGGAAATCGGGCAAAGCGATGCCGGAACTCTCTTGCCGGGGCAAAGGGCGGATCTGCTTCTCTGGAAACAAGACGTCCTTGACGAGCCAATCCGAATGACTGACGAGAGCCTCCTGGAAGTGATCAAAGACGGCGTGGCCTATCGGGGAGGCGCTCCGGAATTGCCCCAGCGGGGATTCCGAGACCTCGTTCGGGATCGCATCGCTCCCCCTCCAGAATAATTTGACAATGACAATGATGAGGAAAAAATGAAACGACGACTCTCCGTTGCTCTTCTATCAGTTTGCATCTTTCTAGCAGGCGCCAACATTTCAAGCGCCCTGAGCTCCAAGACCATCGCCAAGGGGCTTCTCGATGCCTTGAAAGTCGGCGTCGAAAATGCCATCAAGCAGACGGGTGCCGAAGACGGATTCTTGAAGAACGAGGCGATCAAGATCCTTCTGCCGGAAAAACTTCAGCCCGTGGCGAAAATTCTTGGAAAGCTTGGCGGCGACAAGCTGGTGGGCGAGCTGGTGACAAAGATGAACCGAGCTGCTGAAGCCGCGGCTCCATCGGCAAAAGAAGTTTTCCTGCCGGCCATCGAAGCTTTGACCTTCAATGACGCACTGGCGATCCTCAAAGGCAAGGAAGATGAAGCGACCCAGTTCCTCCGGAAGACCAGCGGCGAAGTCCTCATCGAAAAATTCCTGCCCGTCGTGACTCAGCAGATGGAGTCCGTGGGCGCCGTGAAGGCCTATCAAAAACTTGTAGGCAAAGCTGCCAAGAACCCTTTGGCCATGGGACTGGGTTTTGACGCCAACGAATTCGACATCAACGCCTACGTCACCAAACGTGCGGTGGATGGCCTCTTCCACGTCATCAGCCAGGAAGAAAAGAAAATTCGCAAGGATCCCAAAGCCAGAGTTACGGATCTCTTGGGCAAGGTGTTTGGGAGCCTGGGAGGCGATTGAGGGTTGCGCCACCTGAGCGAACTTAGATCGCTCCCGCCTCGGGCACCTGTTCAAGCTTCTGTTGCATCTCGTCGGGCCAGGTACTGGGGTCGTCGGCTGAGTAGAGTCTGAGATCCTGGCCTTTGGCGGTCAACAGGTCCCCGATGCGGCAGCGGAGCAAGCTGGAAGCGGCGACAAGGCCTGAGACGACGGCACCCATGACTCCGTGAGCCACGGTGCTTGCGCCGCAGAGATAGAGGTTCCGGATAGGGGATTTGACTGGATAGGACCAGGGACCCAGTTGGAAGCGGATCTTTTTCGTCCCGTAAAGGTTGCCCCTGTGAGCTGCAACATAGTGTTGGTTCGTCAGGGGCGTCCCCAGAGCGGAGAAGACCGTCTTCTCTTCGATTCCGGGGATGAATTCCTCCAGGGTGAGGAACATCCGTTTGGTCAAGGCTTCCTTGAATGCTTTGTAATCAGAAGGTCGCTCGTCCTTTCGGGTGTCGGCCCAAGGCAGGAACGAATCGTAGCCGACGAAGGTGAAGGCTTCCAGGGTGTGGGGTCCTTTGCGCTTGGTCCGATCCTTGAGAGTCGTCACCGTGGCGAAGGCCGCCTCGAAAGGCTCGGCCCAGGTTTCCATTGGGCGCGATGCTTGGCGATAGAGGGCCCCGAGGTCGGGTTCTCGCAAGTACCAGACATTGCCCGAATCCAGGCCTTGACTTTCGAGATCCATATCCACGGCCAGAAAAAGGCTGAGGGCTGAGACAGAGTACACCGTCTTGGCGAGCTTCTTCGCCAAGCGGTGGTTCAAGTTTTCACTTCCCACAAGCCGCTGGAAAGTCATAAAGGGATCGGCGTTGGAAACGACGAAATCGGATCTGATTTCGGTTCCATCTTTTAGGCGGACACCCATGGCGCGGCGGCGATGGCCTTTGGTTTCCAAAAGGATTTTCTCCACTGGCGCCCGGACTTTGATGGCGCCGCCATGGCGCCTGAGCTCCTTGATGAAGGCTTTGGGGATGGAGGCCGCGCCGCCCTTGGGATACCAGGCTCCGTCGGCGTAATGATCGGCGATGCTGGCATGGAGTGCCACTGTCGCCGTGGAAGGAGGCTCGGCATAGTCTCCGCCCTGGACGCCCAGGATCGTTTGAAGCAGCGGGTCTTTAATGCCGCAGTGGTTGAAGAGTGTTTCCAGGGAGCGCAACCCCCACAAGCTCATCGTGGGAGCCTTAAAGGGAAGGGCCAGCATTTCCAGCGGGCTCTCCACCTTCAGGAGCTTGCCCATGTCGTCGGCCACGGAACAAAGAATGTCAAAATAGCGATGGATGGCTTGGCGCTCGTTGGGAAAGCGGGCGACGAGGCGCTCCATAAAGCGGTCCATACGACCGGGAATATCGAACTTCTCATTCCCTACCCGCACGTGATCGTAGCCATCGGGATTGAGCTGCAAGAAAACCAGATCGTTGGCCACTCCAAGACCTTCCAAGAATCGCCGAAAACGACCGCCTGGCCCCAACTCACCAACGTAGTGAACACCGGGGCTGAAGCGGTAACCATCCAGGGTGAAAGACTGGCACCAGCCCCCTGGAAGATAGTGCTGCTCGAAGATCATGACTTTCTTGCCCGCTCTAGCCAGAGAAACGGCAGCTGTCAAGCCTCCGGCACCCGATCCGATGACAATGACATCACAGTCGTTCATGCGCTCTCCTAAAATATCTGGAAACGTCCTTGTCTTGCCGCCTCAACCAGTTCAGCGGCGACGAGGAGGCAGCACCATTCTTGTCGGAGCGGTTCATTTTGTCAACGGGGTTGATTCGAATCGTGATCTCGACGCCGCGAATGGGATCGGCTAAACTTCCTTGGCTTCAGCTCCGGGCGCCAGGCCGGAGCACTCAACCCGGTAGCCCCCCAAACCATGCGAGAGTTTTCATGCGTCAGTTTGACTCCATGCGTTTTCCGATTTGCCCGTTGGCTCTCGTAGCCGTTCTGCTCCTTTCGGGACAGGCTCACGGCCAGAATGAGCCCGTAAAAAGCCTCCAAAAAGTCGATATTGCTTTGTGGCCCGAATATGACAAGCCCAGCGTCCTTGTCATGTACCGCGTGGAGATTCCGGCAGAAACAGCCTTTCCGGCTACACTCCAGCTTTCGCTACCCGCGGCGGTGGGCGAACCTCATGCCGTGGCTTGGCGTGGACCTGACGGCAAGCTATTTCTTGCGCAGTACACGCGCCAAGTCCGAGGAGAGTGGGCCACGCTGGAGATCAAGGCCCCCGGCCCCAAGCTCCAAATCGAGTACTACGACCTGTTACCGATCTCCGGCCAAGCACGAGATTACCGCTTTTCTTGGTCTGGCGGGGTCGCCGTCAAGGAATTCGCCTTCGAAGTGCAAGAACCCACAGGGGCATCTGATTTCACGATCAAGCCAACACCCACCCACCAGTCGGCGCTGGGTGAAAGGAGTCTTCGGACCTACCGGAACGTGCTAGGTTCGCTGGAATCCACGGCCAAGGCCACCATTGAGCTGCACTACAAGAGGAACACCCTCCTTCCCTCAGTAGCGCCAATCCAGAGCGGCGCTCCCGGACCGGCAAAACCAGGAATGGCAGCTTTTCCGGAAGGACCGACGACAGAGCTTCCGCCAAGTCAGGATAGCTCGGGGGCAATTCCCACGTGGGTGATCATCTTCGGCTTCCTGGTTCTTGCCGGGGCTCTTCTCTTCGTCCTCACCGGAAATGATGAGTCCAGCGCCGGAGCGGGGTCCAAGACCGAAACGGAATGATGGCGGGTGATCGACGCGCGGCGGGTGATTTTGCTTTGGTTCCTCAATCACCGGCTGACAAGGCGATCCGGAAGCCGATGAAGGAGCGCCGCACTTTCTCATCGATGCCGAAGCGATAGGAAGACCTCAAATAGACGCTTCCCAAGCTCCAGGCTCCCCCTTTGACGACGTGGACACTTGGATCTTCGCCGCTCGAGACGGGATTCTTGGCGATCTTGTCTTCGAATCCGTCGTAGGCGTTCTTGTCGTAGGGATCGGCGCACCACTCGTAAACGTTTCCCGCCATGTCCAAGAGACCATAACCGTTAGGGGGAAACGAGCCCACGGGCGCCGTGGTGGCGAATCCGTCGTCGTAAGCCGGTTCTTTCCACTTTTCCCCGCACCGCGCGTCGCACGAATTTGCGCGGCTTCCATCTTGTGGATGGTCACCCCAGGGGTAGATGAGCCCTCCCAGTCCGCCACGTGCGGCGTACTCCCACTCCGCTTCCGTGGGAAGGCGGACGCCTCTTCCCACTTTAGCGAGGAACTTCCGCACGTCGAGCCATGAAACCTTTTCCACGGGAAAATTATCTCCACCGTGTTGACTTGGATTGGAGCCCATGACCGCAGCCCATTGGGCCTGAGTGACTTCCGTGCGCCCGATCCAAAAGCTATCGACATAGACTTGGTGGCTAGGTGACTCGCTGGCGGCGCAATCCCGATCCGCGGGAACACATCCTCGCCAATAGGTGCCGGAGGGAATCCAAACCAGCTTGGCGACGGAACCGCTGGCAAGGTGAAGGGTGCGCTGTTTTTCGCCATTGGAATCGTGGGAGGAGCTGGTCTCGTCGGGGGGGAGGAGGGTCAACAGGGCACCGATGGACAGGAGAGCCACCACCGCGACGATCAGAATTGTTCCGTAGGAACTGCGGACTTTTCTAGAACCTGACAAGCCCCGTGTGTTGCTGTCTCCGGACTCTTGTCGATCAGTGCGGGATCTCTGGCGCCTGCCAGACCCCGATCTTTCCCCGGGGGCTCGGGCCTTCTTGCCAGGCAGGGTTCGGGCAGGCGTTGTTTCGGCAAGCAGTTCGCGGGGATTCCTGGAAACACCCTCTTCGGGGGTCAGCCGCCGTGTGTCAACATGAACGGCATCGCCATCCGGGGTTGTGGCATCGATATCGGTGGGCTCCGCGGACGGGTGGCCGGGAGGAAAGAGAGGAATCCCGATGGAAGTCGCCTCGACGGCGTCATCGTCACTCTTGGAGCGGTAGTACTGTTGGAGAACTAAGAGCTCATCGATGACGGGATCGAAGGAATGGAAACGGTCCTCCACCGATTTTGCCAGACAGGCGTCGATGAGCTTTCGCAAGCCGTCAGGCACATCCTCGACGATAGGCTCTGGTGGCTCGTTGACAATTTTGTACGCGCGGGAAACTGGCGTGGGACCCGTAAAAGGCTTCCGGTAGGTCAAAAGCTCGTAGAGGACGATGCCAAACCCGAAAACGTCTGACGCTGGCGTGATCTCCTCCCCAAGGATTTGTTCCGGAGACATATAGGAAGGGCTTCCCATGGCCGAGCCGGTGCTCGTGAGCCGCGTCAACTCTCGCGAGAGGAGCTTGGCGATGCCAAAATCCATCAACTTGATTCCGCCACCATCGACGATGCGGATGTTCGAGGGCTTGATATCCCGGTGAATCACTCCGCGGCCATGGGCGTGCTGCAGCGCCTTTGCCGTCTGTAGCACGATCTGAATCTTCTGCTTGACACTCAAAGGGATCTTGTCTTCGATGATCTCGTTCAGATCTCGGCCGGGAAGATACTCCATCGCCATGTAGAGTCGGTCACCCTCCACCCCGAGGTCGTAGACAAAGATGATGTTGGGATGGTTGAGGCTGACGGCCACGTTCGCTTCGTTGAGAAAACGTTTCCGAATGGTGTCGGTATCTTCAAGAACGTGGTTGATGAGCTTGAGGGCGACTTGGCGGCCCAGCTCGACGTCGTGGGCTTGATAGACCACCGCCATGCCTCCAGATCCAATCTTGGAGCCCAGCTCGTATTTCCCGATTTTTCGGGGTTTTAGTGACATGAATGTTTCCATTTGCGCGGAGCGCCACGAATTGTCTATGATGCAGCCCATCGTTCGTGAACGCCTTCACACAGGGATCAACCCCAATGGCATCGCCTAGCCTAGCCCAATCGGGCTACGCTGTCCAAGCCGTCAGGAATCGGGCGTAGATGTTTTTTTGTCATGTCCCGTTTTATCGGTCTTGAGGGTGAAGTCGTGGCGTGTGGGAAGATTTTGGAAATCCCGCGGCACGTACTCGAAGTACGCCTATGTAAAGTGCGTGTCGAAAAACAATGGATATATTGTGGGATTCTTCGTTGTTTCTAAAGAATAGGGCGCTTTCATGGCTCAAGTATTCCACCGAAGCTTGAATTCAATTTCGAGGTTCGGCATCGTCGGGGGTGCGATTTTGGCGGCGGGTGTGGCACTGGGGCTGGCCGCAGCCTATCGTTCTTCCTTGGTCACCCAGGTCAATATTTCAAGAGCACAACCTGTGCCCTTCAGCCACAAGCACCACGTCAATGGTCTGGGCCTCGACTGCCGATATTGCCATACATCGGTGGAATCGTCTCCATTCGCGGGCATTCCGCCCACGCAGATCTGCATGAATTGCCATTCCCAGATCTGGTCGGACAGCCCAATGCTGGAACCCGTCCGGAAGAGTTTCCGAACGGGAGAACCGCTCCATTGGACCCGGATTAACGATGTCCCGGACTTCGTTTACTTCAACCACAGTATCCATGTTCACAAGGGAATCGGTTGCGAGACCTGCCATGGGCGGGTGGACCGGATGCCGCTGACGTGGAAGGCGAATCCGCTTTACATGAAATGGTGTCTGGCCTGCCATCGAGCGCCGGAAGAGTATGTCCGCCCTCGTGAGGAAGTCTTCACCATGGGGTGGAAGCCGGCTGAAGATCAGGATTTGCTCGGTGCGCGACTAGTGAAGGAATACCACATCCAAAAACTCACTCACTGCAGCGTATGTCACCGATGAATTCACCAACGCAAAAACACAGACGATTCAATTTTGGCGATCTTCGGGACAATGTCCGGAGGGAAGGCGGCCCAAACAATTGGCGAAGCCTCGACGAGCTGGCTGGGACAGACGAATTCCGCAAGTTCCTCCACGGGGAGTTTCCGGAGCAGGCGCCAGCTTTCTCTACCGAAGTGGGACGCCGAGGCTTTCTCAAGCTGATGGGCGCTTCGTTGGCCTTCGGTGGTTTGACGGCCTGCGGAATCCAGCAACCGCGAGAGGAGATCGTCCCCTACGTTCGAGCTCCCGAAGAAATCGTGCCCGGCCAACCGCTTTACTTCGCCACGGCGATGCCTCTTGGCGGTGTGGGGCTGGGACTCTTGGTAGAGAGCCACATGGGCCGCCCCACCAAGATTGAGGGAAACCCTTCGCATCCGGCGAGCCTGGGTGGAACCGATGCCATCGCCCAAGCCTCGGTGCTGGAGCTCTACGATCCAGATCGCTCTAAATCGGTGGCAGGCAGGGGCCGCTTGACTTCTTGGAGCTCGTTTCTGGGACCGATGCGAGAGCATTTGGCGAACCAAAACGCGAAAAACGGGGCGGGTCTAAGGATTCTTACGGGAGCCGTTTCCTCGCCGACTCTGGGCCGCCAGCTCCAAGAGCTGCTGGAACAATATCCCGCCGCCCGATGGCACCAATACGATCCGTTGTGGCGGGACAGTGCCTTTGAGGGTGGCCGGCAGGCGTTCGGTGAGCCCATCGACCTTTGTTATCGGCTGAAGCGGGCGGACGTCGTGCTCTCCCTCGACGCGGATTTCCTGACCCAAGGTCCCGGTCATGTCCGGTACTTGAAGGATTTTGCTTCCAGGCGCACTGCCCGGAACGGAGGGGAGAGCCTCAATCGGTTCTACGCCGTGGAATCGATGCCGACGGCGACGGGAACGATGGCGGATCACCGCTTATCCTTGGCGGTTCGGGATATCGAGATCTTCGTCCGGGCTCTTGCCTGGGAGTTTGGTATCGGTTCAGGACCAGCGGCGGCGGCCTTGGGGAAAAAGGATGCCCGCTGGCTGAAAGCGGTCAAGGACGATCTCTTCAGGCATAAAGGAAGCTGCCTGGTCATTCCGGGGTCCCATCTTTCCGCCGAAGCCCACGCGCTGTCTCACGCTATCAACCACGCCTTGGGGAACTTCGACCGAACGCTCTACGCCATTGGAAACGTGGCCGCGCGGCCGGAAAACCACCTGGAGTCTCTCAGGGACCTTGTGGAGGAGATGAAGGCGGAGAAGGTCGAGGTCCTCCTCATCCTTGGAGCGAACCCTGTCTATACCGCGCCAGCGGATCTCGAGTTTTCCCGGCACCTCCGGAAAGTGCCCATGTGCGTGCATCACGGGCTTTACCAGAATGAGACGGCCGGGCTTTGCCAGTGGCATATCCCGGCGGCGCATTATCTGGAGAGTTGGAGCGACATCCGCGCTTTCGACGGTACTGTTTCCATCGTTCAACCCCTGATTGCTCCGCTGTACAATGGGCGGAGCGAACATGAATTCCTGGCGGCCCTCATGGGCCAGACAGGGAAGAAGGGGTACGAGATTGTCCGGAAATCGTGGAAGGAGAAGCTCCTTGGAGGCGAAGATGAGGCTTTGTGGCGCCGAGCCCTCCATGACGGAGTCGTCTCTGGCACGGCATCGCCGCCCAAGGCAGTGAAACTGGCCTCCGCTCTCCGGACCTCGGGTAGCAGAAGGCAGCCCTTGCCTCCATCTCCACGCAAGAAAGGGTTGGAGCTGGTTTTTCGCCTCGACCCATCCGTGGCGGATGGCCGTTTTGCCAACAATGGATGGCTCCAGGAGCTTCCGAAACCCTTGACCAAGATCGTCTGGGAAAACGCCGCGCTGATTGGCGTGGCCACGGCCGAGGCGATGGGCCTTGCCAATGGCGATCTGGTGGAGCTTAAACTCGAAGGACGATCCCTGGAAGCGCCGGTTTGGATTGTGCCCGGCCATGGGAAGGAGTCCGTGACGCTTCACCTTGGATATGGCCGGAAGCGCGCTGGCCGGGTGGGCAATGGTCTTGGTTTCGACGCAAACGCACTCCGAGTCTCCTATGCTCCCGGGGCGGCTCACGGCGCAAAGCTTGTGCAAACGCGGCGGCAGCATTCTTTGGTCAGCACGCAGCACCACCACAGCATGGAGAGCCGCCACTTGGTGCGTACCGCCACGAAAGAGCAGTTCGCCCGGAATCCCGACTTTGTTCACGAGTCAAAGATTCCTGGCTTGGATGAGAACCTCAGTCTTTACCCCGGTTTCGAATACGACGGATATGCCTGGAGCATGGTGGTGGATCTGGGGGCCTGCGTGGGCTGCAATGCTTGCGTCACGGCTTGCCAGGCGGAAAACAATGTTCCAGTGGTGGGCAAGGAAGAGGTGGCTGCGGGCCGAGAAATGCACTGGTTGCGGGTAGACGGCTACCATCAGGGAAGTCCCGACGCCCCGAAATTCCTTCATCAGCCCGTCATGTGCCAGCACTGCGAACAGGCCCCGTGCGAAGTGGTCTGTCCGGTGAACGCCACCGTGCATAGCCCCGAGGGACTCAACGAGATGGTCTACAACCGGTGCGTCGGCACGCGGTACTGCTCCAACAACTGTCCCTACAAGGTTCGCCGGTTTAATTTCTACCAGTATTCGGATCTCGAGACGGAGAGCCTGAAGTTAGGCCGCAATCCCGACGTAACGGTGCGCAACCGCGGTGTCATGGAGAAGTGCTCCTACTGCGTACAGCGGATCAATCTGGCCCGGATCGCCGCGAAGAACGAAGATCGCGTGATCCTTGATGGCGAGGTCGTCACGGCATGCCAGTCGGCCTGTCCCACGGACGCCATCGTTTTCGGGGATCGAAACGACAAGGGGAGCAGGGTGGCGAAGCTTCAAGGGAGTCCCCTCAATTACGGACTCTTGACCGAGCTGGGCACTCGTCCACGGACCTCCTATTTGGCCAGAGTCACCAACCCCAACCCCGAGATCGAGGCTCTGTAGCGCCATGGTAGTAGGCAAGTCAGAAAGTTTTACCGCGACGCTTCAAGAGGCTCCATTGATCGAGCCGGGGCACAGTTACGCGTCGATGACTGAGAAGATCAGCGACATCGTCTTGACAAAGCCCCATCCCCGAAGCTGGGCCATCGTATTTCTGACGGGCCTCTCTCTCTTGATGCTCATGCTCTACGCGGTCCTCTATCTTTTTATTCGGGGGATCGGCATCTGGGGCATCAACGTGCCGGTGGGCTGGGGTTTTGCCATCATCAATCTGGTCTGGTGGATCGGGATCGGCCACGCGGGCACGCTGATCTCGGCGATCCTGCTCTTGCTGCACCAGGACTGGCGGACCTCTATCAACCGGTTCGCCGAAGCGATGACGTTGTTTGCCGTGGCTTGCGCGGGGCTTTTTCCCATCCTGCACACCGGGCGGCCCTGGCTTGTCTACTACCTGATTCCCTATCCCGACACCCTGGGACTCTGGCCGCAATTCCGGAGCCCGCTGGTTTGGGATGTCTTCGCGATTTCCACCTATGCCAGCGTGTCACTCCTGTTTTGGTACGTGGGCCTGCTCCCCGACCTGGCGACCATGCGGGACAGAGCCAAGAACCGCTTCGCCCGGGTCATCTATGGACTCTTCGCCCTTGGATGGCGTGGATCGGCGCGTCACTGGCATCGGCATCAAGTCGCTTCCCTTCTTCTTGCCGGCTTGGCGACACCCTTGGTGGTTTCGGTGCATACGGTGGTGAGCTGGGACTTCGCCATGTCCATCATTCCCGGCTGGCACGCCACGATTTTTCCACCCTATTTCGTAGCCGGGGCGATCTATGCCGGTTTCGCCATGGTGATGACCCTTGTGATCCCCATCCGGCATTGGTACGGGCTTCAAGATTTCATTACGATCCGCCACATCGAAAACATGGCGAAGATCACCCTCGCCACGGGTCTCATCGTCTGTTACGGCTATCTGATGGAGGCCTTCATGGCGTGGTACAGCGCCAATCCGTACGAGCAGTTCATGATGCACAACCGGCAGTTTGGGCCCTACGCGCCTGTCTACTGGACGCTGATCTTCTGCAATGGCGTAGTGATCCAGGCGCTCTGGTTCAAAAAGGTGCGAACGAATGTGAAGATTCTCTTCGGCATTTCGCTCATTGTCGGCGTAGGGATGTGGCTGGAGCGGTACATCATTGTCGTGACCAGCCTCCACCGCGACTTTCTGCCCTCGTCGTGGGGAATGTATGCCGGGACCTTTTGGGATTACGCGACGTTCTTGGGCTCTATCGGCCTCTTCTTGACCCTGTTGATGTTGTTCGTCCGGTTTGTTCCCATGATCTCTGGCTTCGAGCTGCGAGAGCTCTGGTGGAAACTGAACCGTTCCGCCAAGGATGAAGCTTCTGACAAAGCCGCGGCCTAGGGAGTGTGTGAGCGATGGATTCAAGTTCCGCGATTCATGGATATGTCGCCGAGTTCGAAAAGGCAGAGCAGTTGGTGGCCGCTACCCGCCGCACGCGGCTGGCGGGGTATCGAGTCTTCGACGCTTATAGCCCATTCCCGGTCCACGGGCTGGACGAAGCCATGGGCCACCCGAGAACCATCTTGCCCTGGTTGGTCTTCTTGGGCGGGCTAGCCGGGGGTGTTGGAGGGTATCTTCTCCAGTACTATCCCCACGTCATCGACTATCCCCTGAATGTGGGCGGCCGCCCGCTGAACAGTTGGCCGTCTTTCATCCCGGTCACGTTCGAGATGACGATTCTCGGTGCTGCTCTGGTGGCTGTTTTTGGGATGATCATTCTCAATGGCCTTCCTCAACATTACCACCCGATCTTCAACCTGGAGCGGTTCGAAAGGGCTTCCCAGGACCGGTTCTTTTTGTGCATCGAAACGAAAGACCCAAAATTCAACAAGACCGAAACCAGGGAGTTTCTCCTTGAGCTGGGCGCATCCGAGGTCTCCGAGTGTGAGGAGTGACATGAGGCGCGAAACGAACCCAGGACGTGGCCGCGAAACTTCCTTGGCAAAGAGACGAATGGCTTTTTTTTCTCTTCGGGTTGGGGTCCGCTCGCATCAGCGGCTATCCAGCCGACTGCTGCTCGCCCATCCTCGCCCTTGGCCGTCTCTCCAGGCCCCGAAAGCGATGCACGACCGAAAAACAGGTGACGCATTTTTTCGGCGGCGGGCCGGAATCCCTTGGATGGGGGCTCTTGTGATCCTCCTGGCCGGCTGCACCGACATGTACGACCAGCCGAGGCACGAACCGCTGGAGGCGAGCAACTTCTTTTCCGACGGAGCCTCTTCGAGGCCCCTTGTCCAGGGAACCGTTGCCCGAGGCCAGCTCCGCCTTGACAGCCATCTCTACCGGGGAAAGCTCAACGGGACGCCTGCCAAGGCGTTTCCCATGCCCATCACGCGGGAGCTCGTGGCCCGGGGCCGAGACCGCTTCAACATTTACTGCTCTCCGTGCCACGACAAGACGGGCGGTGGGAACGGGATGATCGTGCAGCGGGGTTTCAACCCGCCTCCCTCGCTTCACATCGATCGCCTCAAACGGGCTCCCGTAGGCACCATTTTTGGCGTGATCAGCAATGGTTTCGGCGCCATGCCGAGCTATGCCGTCCAAGTTCCCATTCTGGATCGCTGGGCCATCGCCGCCTACGTCCGCGCTCTGCAGCTCGCCCAAAGTGCCCCTCTTGAGCGGGTTCCCTCCGAGATACGCAAGAAGCTGGAAGGGTATCCACGCAAGGCGGGACAGAACAGAAAAAAAAGGAAAACGCGTAGCGTACAAAAACGTGGGTCCAGGGAGCGCGCTCCCTGGTGGGTGCAGGGCGAAGCCCTGCCAGGGGACGGGGGATGGAATCCCCGGACCACC
>JAJRTK010000178.1 GCA_024278345.1 bacterium
CCGGGGACGCTGTCCCCCGTCCCCTGGCAGGACTTCGCCCTGCACCCACCAGGGAGCTCGCTCATCTTCCCGTTGCAACGAAGGGCAACGGGATCCCAGCCCACATTTTTGTGCGCTGCGCGTTTTCCTTTTGTTTCCAAACTTTGTCCCGCCTTGCGTGGATACCCCTTTTGGAGCGCTGGTTATGGCCCGCGATCCTTGTCTCCGCCGCGGCCAGCCCGAGGGATTCAGCATGGTCTGAGGATCCACGTGGACCACAACCATGGCGGATCCGGACGAGGCTCTCGGGCTGGCCGCGGCGAACAGGGGATCGGTCATTCCCTGACCAGATGCAATCAAAAAGACAACCATCACGCGGACATCCATGGCATCTCTCCCGGTCGAAAGTGGTTAGTCCCCTATCGAGGGTATGTCGTCTCCGTTGCGAGACCGGCTTTCCCGTTTTTTTTCCAGTTATCCCCGCTCTCCCAGTTGACACCCACTCTCCTAAATGTGGTCCTGAAACAGCTCCGGGCTGGGCCCCGGGATAACAATCTCCGAGACAAGAAGCCCTCTCTCCCGGACCTTCTGGGCCCCGGCGCGAACAGCCGCTTCGCAGTCCGCCACGGTCCCGGTCATCAGGCAGAGCCCCTTTCCCCCGAGAGCCATGGCAACGTGGACTCGGAAGAGCTTGACATCGGCAGCCTTGCAGGCTGCGTCGGCCGCGTCCAGGATGCTGGTCCCGCTAAAACTCTCGATGATCCCCAGGGCGTCGGTTTCGGCCTCCCGGAGGACCACGGCCTGGCCTAAAGCCGGGAAAACCGATTCGTGGACGTTGGGCAGAACCAGCGAATCGACAATCGCCTCGTCGGCCGAAGCCATTCCCGACCGAACCGAAGCCTCCACGTCCCCCACCATGCCGCCCACAACGACAAAATACTTGCCCGAACAGATCGTCCTGGCAATCAACAGATCGACATTCGCCGCCTTGAGCATCTCGTCCTGAGCTACGAAACCGATACCAACGCTCGAAAACTCCAACGCACCGATGGCTTGCAATCGCGTCACGGATTCTCTTCCTTTCTTAAATCTGTCTCTTGGCCAGGCCGATCCGAACCGCCAGATCCACCGCCTCCGGCAAGGCGGATAGACCTTCCAGGGAGATCACGCCTCGATCCAAACCACCCCGTCCCGGATCTCCGAGACCCGGCCATCGATGGAGGCATGAACCGGCGCTCCAAGGGCAGGCCGCCCGTTCCCCGGCGGAACCTCGCCTACCACCTCTCCGACAGAAACCCTGCCCCCCACGGAAACCGTGGGCTTACAGGGCGCTCCAATATGCTGTAAAAGCGCGATTCCCACTCGCCCGGTTTCCAACGGCTTCTCCAAGAGCGGCCCGACATTCTTGAAACTGAGAAGACCCAACCTTCGCATGAGCCGTCCCATGGGAGCTCTCCGGTTGTTCAAGTGGATGTCCGGCCGCTTGGGATTGAATGGAGGAGCTTCCCAATGGCTTCCTTCGGCCACCATCCGCCGCTTGTTCTGCGTGCAGACCTCCTTGGGATCCAAATCCTCTGGACAAGAATAAAAACTACAGAGATTGCACTCGCAACAGAAGGCCGCACCAATGATATTCGCTTCCCCCACCAAATTGAAGCCAAGGCTCCGCATCGCCTTGTGCGGTTCGATGGGATGGCCAAGGAGGTAGCGAGGACAAAGCTCGGTACAAAAAGAGCATTGATCGCAGGCGCTCCGGCCAATGGACACCTGCTCCTTCCAGGTGCGCCGATAACGGCGGATCACCACGTGGTCGTGGGGCAAGACCACAAGAGCAGCCGTGGTCTTCGTCACGGGAGTCTCCAGATCCTCCACGAGCCTCCCCATCATGACACCGCCGAGCAGAAACTCCGGGCAGTCCACCGTCGCGCCACCGGCAGCCTCCAGGCAGCGGGCAAGGGAGATTCCCACGGGAACCTCCAGCGTGCGGGGCTCCGCCACCGCCCCGGCGACGGAGATAAATTTGCGCACCACTGGCGTCACTGGCGACCGGGCCACGTTCAAGACGGTCTCGACATTCATGACCACGGCGCCCACGTTCAGAGGAATCCCGCCCGGCGGCACAACCCGCCCCAAGATGTCGTACACCAGGATCAGCTCGTCCCCGGCAGGATAAGAATCCGACAGCGGCACGACGCTCATTCCGCTCCCCAGTTGGCCTCGGATCGCCTCGATCACCTCCGAGTATTTGCCCTTGATCCCAATAAACCCGTGCTCCGCCCCTACAAGCTCCATGGCCCCCCGCAGTCCCACCACAATCTCCGATCCATAGGACTTCAAGAGCTCTTTGTCCTTGTGAAGCAACGGCTCGCACTCCGCACCATTGACAAGGAGACTGTCAGCCTTGCCCGAAAGCTTCACGTGGGTGGGAAACCCGGCACCACCCGCCCCAACGATACCAGCCCCGGCAATATGAGAAAGCTCGATTCGCGACATCCCACACCTTTGCTAAAAAATCTTCGTGGAAGGGCAAGACGATTCTTCACCCCGTTGGGCCAACGGTTTGGCCTTCCTTTTGGAAGGTATACCGCAAAACCATCATTCAGAGGCAACCGTACGGATGAGTTTTGAGATTTTCTGGCGCCCCACGCCGCCCTGGCAAGCCCTCCTGTCCGGTCTCCCCGCGCCAAGAAAAACAGTTTTTTTATTGACTTTTTCCTGGCGCGTTTTCTATTGTATCTTCTTTGTTTAGCCACTCTGGGCCTCGGTCATGGTACCGGCCACGGTGCAGATTTCAGACGCCGCCCCAGGGCTTCCAGCCCTGGAACCCGGCGGAGGCACTGCCTCC
>JAJRTK010000179.1 GCA_024278345.1 bacterium
GTGGGTCCAGGGAGCGAGCTCCCTGGTGGGTGCAGGGCAAAGCCCTGCCGGGGACCGGGGCCGGAGGCCCCGGACGACCTTCGGGTAACGCGCAGCGTGACCCGCCGAGCGATAGCGAGGCGTTGGCACTAGTTCCACAGTCCTGGGATTGTCCCGCGTTGCGTGGATGCCCTTTTTGGCCCTCCGCTGGGCGCTCCCGGTTGGCCGGCAAGAAGCGGGCGCAGGCCGGAAGGCCTGCACCCAAAATCCGTTCCCCGAGACCTTTTCACCTGGAGGCCCTCCGGCCACGGTCGGTTGGCCAAACACCTTGGTTCAGGCTATGATCGCGTGCTTCTGATAGATTCCAGTGCAGATTCCCGTGGGCCACCCCCGGGGCCGAGGTCAAGATGTCGAAAGCGCCCGACGAAACTCCAGTCGTTTCCCTGATCCTGGCAGCCGGGAAAGGGTCGAGAATGGGCATGGAGAAAGGACTCATTCTCATCGGCCAGTGGACGCTGGCAGAGCGGATCTCCCGCATGTATGAGGCGGCGGGCCTCTCCAATTGTATCGTGGTCGTCGCACCAGACTCCCGGCTCCCCAGCCGTATGGCTTCGAGAAAGCTCACCTTCCTGGAGAATCCCGATCCGAGCCGAGGGCCGATTTCCAGCATTTGGACAGCACTCGACGTCTTGCCTGCACAATGCGAGGCCCTGATTCTCCATCCAGTGGATGTCCCCGTCTTTGATGCCCGTGTCGTGGACTCTTTGATCGCCGCTTTCCGAGCAGGCCGTGGCTCCCTGATCATCCCGACCCATGGAGGAAGGCGGGGTCACCCGATCCTCATGTCCCGCCGATGCTTTCCACTTCTCCGCCAGGCTCCCCTCGATGTCGGCGCCCGCTACGTCCACCGGAAACTCGCCCACCGGATCCACAACGTTGCCGTCCATTGCCGCTGGGTTACTCACAATCTCAACACACCCGTCCAGCTCGCGGAATTCCGGCGAGCTTTTACCTCCGGAGACCATTCCCATGTCCAATGAAAAAAAGATCCTCATGGCCAGTGGAGCGCTTCTTCTCTTTGCCGGACTCTTTCTCTTGCCAGCCATCGTTAAGAATCTCAAGCCAAAGGAAGCGGAAAAAGAGGATTTCCTTCTTGCAAGGGGACCCACCGTGTCTGGCCCCGGAGCTCCCGTGGACCAAACCGGACGGGGAGCTTCCGCCCCCATGCCCGGCCTTCAGCCCTTTGGCCAAGTCCCCGACGGTGCCCCGCCCGAGCACCCGCCCATGGATAGCCCAGAGGCTTATGCCGAGCTGGGACTCATGTTCTTCCAACAGGAGAACTACTCTGCCGCTGCCCCCTATCTACAAAAATCCGTGGAGAAAAAGCCCGACGCCTCCGTCATGGCCGCCCTGGGCTCGGCCCTACGGCGCATCGGAAAAACCCAGGAAGCTCTCAAGTGGCTCCAAGAAAGCCTCCAGCTTGAACCCAACGGCAAAGAGGCCCTCTTGAATCTAGGACTGCTCCAACAATATGATCTTGCCGATATCCCCGCGGCCATCACCACATTCCAGAAACTCGCTTCCCTGGTAGGACCGACCGAAATGCCGGATCTCCAGGACAACCTTGCCTACCTGAGGAAAGTGCGGGACAAATTGGCGTCGCCCAACACGACACCGGATTCCATCACCTCCGGCCAACCCCCAAAAAACACTCCCTGACAACGTCCAGCGCGTCCAGGAATCAGCCGCGGCAGTAGATGCACGGCGGTGGTCATCGGTGGCCGGGGCCGAGCGACAGCGAGAGCTGCCGGAGGCACCACCGATGAGCAAGACCGGTGGGTCTTTCAGACCCTCAGGCCGCGGCGCTGTCAGATGTTTTCAACGCGGGCTTTTCCGTGGGTGAAGAGCTGCTGCTCTTCTCCGAGGCCTTGGACGAATCGCTCTTCTCCTTCACCTTTTCTGAGGAACTGCTACTCTTCCTGCCGGCGGATTTGTCCTTCAGACCGTAGTGGTCGTTGTACCAGCCTCCTCCCTTGAGGTGGAACGCCGCTAGAGAAATGAGTTTTTTCATCTTGCCTCCACATTCTTCGCAAGTGGTGAGCGGAGGATCTTGAAAACTCTGGATGACTTCGACGACATCTTCACAACTTTGGCATTGGTACTCGTAAATCGGCATCTTCTTGCTCCAACGGGAACAGATTAGCACTCGCTAGCGCTGACTGCTAATAATCTATTTTCTAGGAGTCCGGCTGTCAAGGTGAAATTCCGGTTTTTTGAGCATCCGTTGGAATGGAGGGTGAAACATGCTTCTGTTCGGGTTGGTTCTCTTTGCCGCTCTCGTGGTCTATTTCAGCCTCAAGGGCGAACTCGAATACGTGCGAGACAACCTTGAGATCCAGCTTCGTCAGGTTCGCTTTCGGGTCCATCGGCTTCAGCAAAGGCTGGAAGAGCTGGAGGAAAAAGAAGGCGAGGCCACCGTCACTCCGGCTTCTGAATAGGGGGGCACAATCTAAGTTTGCGGAGAAGCCGGAGATTCGACGGGAGAAACCCGCTAGGAAGGGCGTCAAGGGCAAAGAACCCCGCCTCGGTTGACTCCATGGATGTCTTGATCTCCTTCGACGTCGAACTAGCCAGAAAGGCGATTTCCACAAGATTGGAGGGGTGGAGGCAGACATTGGCCAAGACCGGAGGGCTGATGGTGATTCCCGTTTACTCGTAGACCTCCCGGGCGAGGCATTCCTCCGGTTGTTCTCCTCGCTGCATGAATCCGGCCGGGAGGCCCCAGGGGTGCTCCCGGGGCCGAAAGACGTGGCGGACGCAGAGAAGCCGCCCTTCTTCATTCCGGACAATGCCCACGGTGGCCACTCGGAAGTTCGGCATGGCGAGGCTGACGAGACCGCGGCGCAAGCTCCGGGGAATCCGTATCCAGCCAGCGCGGAGTAGGGTCTGGGCAAGGTTTTTTTTATGGTGTGGCATTTTGCAAAAAGAAAATGGGTTTCAGGAGTCTTGCCCCGAAGATGCTATACGCCCGAAAACTGGTGGTGAGACGCCTTGAGGGCAGTGAGTCCGGTTGAAGGGCGATGACTGGGGAGGGGCGGCGGACGGATTGCCGCCGACCCGACCGGAACTCAACCAAAAGAAACGAAAGCAGTTTTCTGGAATTGTGCCCTGAAGGTCTTCCACGCCCGACAGACTCTCGGGCCCCTTTGTTCACGATGGAATTGTTCGAATATGCTCCGCCCGCCGGTCGCGGGTGCCATTACATGGGGCTGGCCTGGAATCCGCGGTTTCCTTGTCTGTCTTTTGCCTCGAAGTAGTAGCTGATGTCGCGGCCTTTGTGAACTGATTCGGGGATTTCGAGGGTAAAGCTGCCATCGGGGTTTCGTGTCATGCGATGGCTTGTGAATTCGGCGGTAGCCTCGAAACGGTAGTGCAGGAGGATCTGTTCGACTCCACTTTTGTCGTTGGCCACCACCAAGAACTTCAAGGGACCCGAAGCTAAGTACAAGGGGCGATCATAGAGGACGCTTGGCGGTTTGCAATCGACAGCGCAGGCGCTCCGGTATTCTTCCAGGACTTTTCTTGCGGCTGGAAGCTCTTTTTCCCCGGTTCGGAGCCCGGCCAGTACGGATCCGGTCGTGGCGGCGTCTCCCTTCGTGAGAGCTTTTTCAGCCTTGAGAAGGGAAGTGGTCAGGTTTTCTCGATTTTTTTCTAGGCGTTTTTCCCAGGCTTCAAGGTCTTGAATGGGCGGGAAAGCCAGTTTTTTCAGCTTCTGGAGCTCTTCCAGCGCCTCGTCGTAGCGTCCACTGTTTTCCAGGCGCTGAATGCGGCCCAGCCGTCCCATTGCCAGGTTGCCTGGCGGTCCGCCAGCCATGCCCGGACTCCCAACCGCGGTGGAAGAATCGGCCCGCCAGCCGGGCGTAGCAGTTTTCGTGGGGCTCGGGGATGGGGGAAGCGCTCGGGTTGGCGATGGAGGTCTTGGGC
Organism: bacterium; assembly: GCA_024278345.1. GTDB lineage: Bacteria > CSSED10-310 > JAJRTK01 > JAJRTK01 > JAJRTK01 > JAJRTK01. The sequence continues at coordinate 3,964 of JAJRTK010000179.1, forward strand.
TTCTGGAAGCCGTGGGTGAGGGTGTCCTGGATGGCGTGCCGGATGGTGTTCGGGATGGGATCGAGGTCTTGGTTGACGTTTTTGAGGGCGGCGGCGTAGCCGTTCTGGTGGGAAAGGGCGTGGCCGTTTTACCGGGAACCGGGGTTTTGGTGGCCGTAGCCGTCTTGGTCGGGACGGGAGTTGCCGCTTGGGCGGGAACCGGGGTTTTGGTGGCCGAAGCCGTCTTGGTGGCAGCCAAAGTCATTCTGCCTGGAGAGACCTTGGCCACGAGGGCCGGTGTTAGAGCTGTGGGAGAGGAACTTTTTGTGGGAATTGTCGGGCTCTTTCCCGTTCCCCCGGCGGAAAGGACCGGGGGGGGGGGCCCAAAGGGGGTCATCGCGTGCGGGGTCGTGGTTTGAAGCCACAATCGCTTGGCCCTGGGAGCCACCTTCATCCAAGTCACCGTCTCAACGATCGCGAAAAACATGGCAAGGAGGGACAGGAGTCCCAGAATCCACCTGGAAGGAGCTTCGGGGTGGGAGGCGTCGTCGCAATCGACCGGTGTCTTGGCGGGGGCTCCGGTTCGGCGGTGTTGGCCGGATGTTTTCCCATGGCGCTTGGGATATCGAGTTGGCGAAGCCTTGGCCTCCGGCGAGCCCGGAAGGACCGGCTGGCTGCCAGAAGGCGGGAAAGGCCGGACAGTTTCCCGTGCTCGCGCGTTTTGGGCCGGCCCGCTGGCCAGGCGGCTTGAGATTCCCTGTAGAGCACTCGCCACATCCGTCATGCTCGCCGGGCGGTTTCCCAGTTCTTTGTCCAGGCAATTTCTCACCAGCCTGAGAAGTTCCGGTGGCAGACGGTCTTCGATGGCGCCCATGGGCTCGGGCGGGGCCGTTGCGATCTTGTAGATGAGTGCCGCCAGGTCCGGGGCGGTGTAGGGCGAGTGATAACAGAGAAGCTCGTAGAGGACGACCCCAAAGGAATAGATGTCGGAATGAATTCCGGACCCCTTTCCTTGAAGTTGTTCCGGAGCCATGTAGGCTGGCGTTCCGATGGGCCGCCCCGTGAGCGTCGTGTGTTGGCTGGCCAGCTTGGCGATACCAAAGTCCACGAGCTTGATCTTGCCGCCTGGAAGAACCTGGATGTTGCCCGGTTTTACGTCGCGATGGATGACCGAATTTTGGTGGGCGTGTTCCAAGCCTCGGGCTATCTGAAGCGCCAGATCAAGCTTTTCCGGGAGGGCCAAGGGGAGCTTCTTGTCGATAATTCGGCAAAGGGACTGCCCGGGCAAGAACTCCATGGCAATGAAAGGGACGCCGCTTTCCTGGCCGAAGTCATAAATGACGATGATGTTGGGGTGATGAAGGGATGCCGCGGCCCTGGCTTCCCGCAGGAACCTCTCCTGCATCTCCGGAACCCCAAAAAGCTGCGCGTTCATGAGCTTCAGGGCAACGACCCTTTCCAGCACCGTGTCTTTGGCCTTGTAGACGACGGCCATCCCGCCTTCTCCAAGTTGCTCGATGATTGTGTAGCGCCCAATCCGCTTCATGGGGGGGGCCGCTCTTGTGAAAAGTTGGGTGGTCATCGCTACCGACAAGCGGAGGCTGGAACTGGTAACAGAATGACTATACGGCTTCAGGAAGTCTCTGGAAAAAACGCGCCAACGAGGCATACGATGAATCAGAGAAAGGCGACACTGGCCGGAACTCCTGATTCCATTTTTCATTCAGGGAAAAGTGCTCGGGGTTCTCTGGGGCGATGAAAGGCGAGGGTTGGCGGTCGGGGGGAACTCGCGATGAAGGCGAGTGGCGGCGGACGGATTGCCGTCGCCGCGAGCGGAACGCAACCCAAAGAAAAGAAAGCGAGCATTCACCATGAGTCTTGACCCCGTGATAAGATCAAGTCCTGTGTGGCTCCTTGTGCTCTTTTGATCCTTATAGGAGGGCGGCATGAACAATTCTCTCGGAGCGTCCAAGGTTATTCGGAGGCCGGCTCTGGCCGGTGCCTGGTACGAAGGCGCCGAGAAGAACTTGCGGGGCCAGGTGTCGGAGTTGCTCGATTCCTGTCCGCACCGAGTGGCGGGGGATCTCCTTGCGCTCATCGAACCGCATGCCGGTTATGCTTACTCGGGGCGCAGTGCGGCCGCCGGCTACCGTTTGGTGAAGGGCCGGAAAATCGACCGCGTTCTGCTTTTGGCACCGAGCCATTATTCGGCGTTCCACGGATTCTCCATACCGGATGCCACCCATTTCAAGACGCCTCTCGGTTTGTGCGAACTCGAACTTCCCGTCCTGGATATCCTCCGGCGGAGCCGGTTCCATCAGAGACGGCCCGAGGCTCACGGTCCGGAGCATTCCATCGAGATCCACCTGCCTTTTCTTCAGTTCTGTTTGCCTGGCGCAAAACTCGTTCCAGTTTTGGTGGGGGATCTCCATGGCGAGGAGTATCAAGAACTGGCCACGGAGCTCGATCAATGCGCCGTCGATGATGGAACGTTGGTGGTTGTCTCCTCGGACTTTACCCACCAGGGACCTCGCTTTGACTACCGTCCCTTCACCCAGAGGGTTCAGGAAAAACTGCAAGATCTCGACCATGGCGCCGCCCGGCACATCCAGAATCTCGATGCTCAAGGCTTTTTGGATTACCAGCGGAAGACCGGGATCACCGTCTGCGGATTCCGGCCGATTGCTCTCTTGCTCCAGATGCTTCCCGCCGATACCCAAGTGCGGATCATCAGCTACACCACGTCGGGCGACATCACGGGAGACTGGCTGAATACGGTGAGCTACATGACAATTCTTTTTCAGAAGCCCGATCCTCACCCCCCCTTCCAGCTCCCAGTGCTTCAACCAAGCGAGCAGGCCATGGCTCTAAAAATCGCCCGCGAAGCCGTCATTCGCCGGGTCAACGGGGAAGATCCTCCCCATCCGCCGGTGGACCTGCCCCCGGCTCTCTTGGAACGAGCCTCCTGTTTTGTGACCATCCAGAAGAACCAACGGCTTCGGGGTTGCATCGGGCAGTTGGAGGCCAGTGGCCGACTGGTTCATTCCATCGTGGAAAACGCCGTGAGCGCAGCTTGCCGAGACCCGCGTTTCAAGCCGATCCAGCCAGAAGAGCTTTCCGATATCCAGTTCGAAATCAGCGTGATGACCCCTCCAGTAACTGTTTCCGGACCCGCCGAGATCGAGCTCGGCCGACACGGCATCATCCTGAGCAGCCATGGGCGAAGAGCGGTCTTCTTGCCCCAAGTCCCCGTGGATCAGGTTTGGACTTTGGAAGAGACTTTCGAGCACCTTTGCGCGAAGGCCAGACTCCCAGCGGACGCCTGGACCCGCGACACCCGGTTCCAGGTTTTCGAGTGCCAGGTCTTTTCAGAGGCGGACCCGCGGATTCAAGACGGAGGCTAGAACGTCGCTCCGCACCGTGAATCGATGGCTGTCGCCACTGATGAGGAAGGCCATTCTCATGGAGCGCTGGCGACGCCGGCGCTCCAGTTTTACCTATTTGCCTGGCACACCACCGCTTGAGCGAATCAGTCTCCGGATCCTGGGATCGTCGGTCATGTCCATGGGCGTCCTTCCGCTCTTGCTTCGCCAATTCACGGTTGCACCCTCCTCGATGAGCAGGCGAACCATCTCGATCTGCTTTCTGTACGCCGCTCGATGCAGCGGGGTTTCTCCGTTGGCATCCACCTGGTCGATTTCGGCACCGGCTTCCAATAGCAGGGTGGCGACCTCGATGCGCCCGTAGAAGGCCGCCGAATGGAGCGGCCCGCCTTGGCCAGAGCCATCGGGGTTTGCATCGTGATCCAGCAGATACCCCGCGATTTGCCTGTTGGGCGCATGGCTCAATGGAGTGTCGCCGTAGGCTGTTTCCGCATCTACGTCCACGCCAAGCTCCAGGAAGCGGGCCACGACCTCCCCATTGCGCCTCATCACGGCCCGGTGCAAAGGCGTGAAGCCATATTCGTCCCTGGCGTCTGGGTTGGCGCCCTTGCTCAACAGCAGATTGACCATGGCCAGACTGCTGGCATGATGCAGGGGAGCCGTATCCTGTTTTCCAACTTCTTTTGCGCGTTCGGGCTGTTTGGCCAGCATCAGTTGCAGGCCAAAGAGGTCTCCTTTACGCAAGACCTCCCAGATGTCCGTGGGCAGTTCGACGACCCGTGTCGGGCTGCTGTGAGGTTTCTTGCCGGAGCAACAGACTGCCACGTTAATGACGGCGGAGGCGGCTTCTTGCCGGCAAGCGACAACGGCGACATGGAGGATGCGTTGTGGCTCCTTGACTTGGGGTGCCGCAGTACGACAAGCCCGCTTGTAGTGTCCGCTGTTCAGTTGTGCCTTTGCGCGCGCAACGGCTTCGCCACAATCTGAGTCGGGGTGGTAGAGATCGGGCGTCATGGCTTGAACGTTGCCAGGAGGACACTGGAGATCGGCATCGTAGGTCAGAACCACCGGCGTCGCCTCAGGTTCTGGTGCATGACAGCAGACCTCTATCGACGCGTAGCTTCCGCCACCCGGCAATGGTCCGCATTCTTTGATCCGCACGCGGTCCACGGACTTCGGGGGGGTAGATGCACCTGTTTCCTGTTGGCATCGCCCCTTGAGATTCCCAACGTTGAGGGTCTCATTGTCGAGTTGAGCGGCAATTTCCCGGCATTGCAGCTCGGGGAAGTTATAATAGCCGGTGACAAGGCTCACCTGATCAGGGTGACAGCCATCGACCGCTGACTCGGGTGTCGCTTGAGACATCGCCCCCATGGCCAACGGTGTCAAATCAAGCTGGTTGCTGGCGATTTCAGGCGATTCATTCGAGGAGCAGGCGACCATCGCCGTCATGGCTATGGACGTGATCACGGCACGCAAACTGTTTTTTCGTACGCTCCAAAGGGCGTGGCTCACCGGTGGTACCCTCCTGTCCCAGATGACTCACCACGGGTTGTGAGCCTCTTGCAGTGAAAAATTCGAGAAGCCGCTTTCTTTTTTTGAGTTGCGTTCGGCTCGCGGTTGCGGTTTCGACGGTCTGCCGATGACCGATCCCCGTTTAGGCATCGGAGCGGCGAGCCAGGCCAGCCCGGCGTGTTCCAGCGGATCCAGGAAAATCACGTTGACCCGAGCGCCCTTCGGCAGCGGAAGGCAGGTCGCCAGGAGGGTTCGCGGCGCTGCGGCTGTTGCCGGAAGGATGACCTTACGACGGTTGCTTTTCTCCGACACGACCCCGGTGCTCCAAGATCCGGTTGCATGCACTTGTGTAAATCCTGAGCCATCCCCTCATTTTTTGCTTCGGGGACGCATCCAGGTCAAGGACTCCGACAACTGCTTTTTTCTGCTGGTTGGGGTCCGGTCGGGTCGGCGGCAGTCCGTCCGCCGCCCCTCCCCTCTCATCGCCCTTCAACCGGTCAACGAGCCCCCAAACACTCTTTCCGCCTGGAAATGAGTGGATGTTTCAGGTGTA
>JAJRTK010000180.1 GCA_024278345.1 bacterium
CCCGCCGCCGGCAAGATGCCGGCGCCACGCTTTCGGCGGCGATAGGTGTCAAGCAATCACGTGAGGATTTGATAGGTCCCGTTCCTTGCTCCCTACTGTCGAAATCCGCGAATGATCAGGTTTTTGACTGGTGTTACGCTTTTGGGGCAGTGGATCCGGCCCAGGGCCATGAAAGGCGAGTGGCGGCGGACGGACTGCCGTCGCCGCGAGGGGAAGACAACCTAAAGAAAAGAAAGAAATTTACTCAAATGGTGCCCTTCAGGATCCCCACCACCGGTTTTCTCGGGTCCTATCGACTTCGGTGGTGCGGGGCCAGACAGAAGATCGCCGGAAGACTCTGGGCCAGTCCTCGAAGAACTCCTCACTTTGTTCTATATTGGGTTGAGTGGTGAGCGGTGGGCAGTGAGCATGCGGTGAGTTGTTCGTAAGCGGTTATTAGCGGGCGGTGAGCGGCGGTGAACTGATGTTTGCGTTTGCAGAGGCGTATCGGCTTTTGTTCGGGAAATCGGGAAGGGGCGGATGATGGAACAATTCAGAATGGGTAGAGCTCTCTTGAAGGCTGGTGTCCGCGGCGTAGGCGCGGCGATCCCCGGAGGAATTTTTGTCGGGGCCTTGTTCGAAGAACTGGCATTGCCCTTTTGCAACGGAGCCTGGGACTGGTTGAAGGGCAAATCCACGGCTGAGCGGCAGGCCGCTCTCGATGAGCTTGCTCAACTGCCGGTTCCCGATGCTCGTCAGATTGCCGAAGCGGAATTGCCGGAAGAATTGTCGTCTATTCGTAGTCGGGAAGAAGTTCTGAGCTATCTTTCCGTGGTACCCATGTCTGTTCGGCGAGCGGTGAGCCGTCCCGGCGACGGAGGGCAACCATCGGTCCTGGCCACCCAGTTGCCTGAAAGACCGGAAGCCTTGATGGCGTTTCTTCCTCTTCGGCCCCCGCGCTTTGCTCCGGGAGATCCGGTGGCGGGCCACGACTTCGAGCTAGAAACACTCCTTGGGCAGGGCGGTTTTGGCGAGGTTTGGAAAGCGTGCCATATCCGGCGCCGCTCCGTTCCTCCCAGGGCGTTCAAGTTCTGTTTGGACCCAGTGCTGAGGTTCAGTTTGGAGCGGGAGCTCGACCTTGTGGATGAGCTCCGGCACGAAGGGATCGTGGAGCTTCTTGGAACCGCTTTGAGTGCCGATCCGCCCTTCCTGATGTACGAGCTTGTGGAGGGCGGCGATCTCGTGGGCTGGCTTCAGAACTTCGAGGGCCGGCTGCCGCCGGAGAAAGAGGTCCTGAAGATCTTGAGAATGACGGCGGAAGCCCTGGACTACACCCACCGGAAAGGGATTGTCCATCGAGATCTGAAACCCGCAAACCTGCTCGTGACTTCCGATGGCCGGATTAAGATCGCCGATTTCGGAATCGGCGCATTGTCGGCGGACGCGGAGCGGACGCGGTCGCCCAGCGAGGTCCTGACGCAACACTCGAAATTGCAGGGCGCCTGCACTCCGCTGTACGCCGATCCGACGCGGATCTATTCAACCCATGCCGACCCAAAGGTCGATATCTACGCTTTGGGTGTCATTGCCTACCAGCTCCTCATGGGCAACGTGACGCTGCCCATGCCACAGTATTGGCGGCAGGAGCTCGAGACCCGCCGAGTGTCGAGTGGCCTTTGCGATCTCGTTGCGGCTTGCGTGGAACACCCAACGAACCGCCTCGCGGACGCAGGGGCCTTTTTGGCACAACTGAAAAGGCTTCGTACGGAGGCGGGAGCTGCCAGCCGAACCGAAACCGCAAAGCCCGCTAGCAGCAAGAGGGCAGGGGAACAAATCCACTCAGCCACCAGAGAGAGGCGACAGAGCAGAGTTTCGTCCAAGTCCGTGGGCACTGGGAAGATCTCTCGCCGAAATCCGGAGCTCCAGATCTTGAAAAAGGCGTGCCTCGTGGATCGCGGACCTCGCAAGGTCGATCGCCGTCTTCGTGGGCGCGGTATCATTGAGAGCGCGGATATCATCGCCCACCTTTCCCACGTCACCGGAGCGAGCTTACAGGAAGCCGCCCGAGCCGTCGATGCGTTTTGGAATAATGTGGCACGTCTGGGTGACAAGCTGGAGAGAGGCCAAAAACACCTGGTGATCCCTCATTTCGGCACCTTCCGATTGGCACGGCGCCGGACGAGCAGAACCAGTCGAGGCCGAATCGTTCTCCAGTTCCGGTCGCGGACCCTGGCGGAGCTGAAAAGCAGAAGCGCCGGAGGCAGGACTCCCAGTGCCGACCAAGAACGCGAGGGGCTCCTGGGAATGTTTGATCGCCTCATGGGCTCCGGTGGCAAGCGATCCGCCAGTGGAGTCACTGGAACTGTCCCCAGCGTGGGCGATCCCGTATGGGTCCAGAAAGTGAAATCCTCCTACCCCATCGTGGCGGTGATGGAAGGCCGTGAAGCGGCGTGGAACCAGTCGCGGTTCTCGGTTCGAAGAAGACTTGCCCTGGCCATGGCGGTGGATGCCGAGCTGCCTCTGGGGATGGCCGCTCGCCTTCTGGAAGCGCTCCTTCAGACGATGGCCAGGCTCTTTCTGCAAAACGTCCAAGGTATCCGTTGGGCGCGGCGCGGCTTCATGCGACCGGTGAAAGTCCGCCGTCGGCGACGGGGAAAAAGGCAGTTCACCCACTATCGGTTCCAGTGTTACCGGGCTTTCTCCCGCCGCCTCAAGGACTGATGGGGGCTGGAGATGATGGGCCGCCTTTGCGAAGTCGTGAAGCTGAACAGCGAAGCCATCAACGCCATGCTGGATCGGGTGGAAGAGCTTTACCTGCGCTTCCCCATTCCCAAGTCGCCCACGAAAAAGCGCTGGATTGAGGCGCCGGCTCCGGAGCTCAAGGAGCTCCAGCAGCGCCTTCTCAAGGGGCTGCTCTATCAGCTTCCCGCCCATCATGCCGCACACGGTTTTGTGCCAGGCCGCTCGATCTTGACCAACGCCCGAGTCCACGTCGGCCGCCGGTGGGTCATTGCCCTTGATATCCAGGAGTTCTTTCCCTCCACCCGGGCGGCGAAAATAGAGGAGATCGTTCGCGGGTTTGCGGGTCTTGATGATTGGGAACGCTCGGCCATCGTCCCATTGGTGACGCTCCGCGGACGGTTGCCCCAGGGTGCTCCCACCAGTCCTCACCTGGCGAATTTGGCCTTTTTCCCCCTCGACGTGAAGCTGGTGGAATTGGCGAAAATCAGAGGATTCCGCTACACGAGATATGCTGACGATCTGACTTTTTCTGGCAACCGGTTCCCCACGGGATTGGTTGAGAACGTCAGCGAAATCCTGGAAAAAGGAGGGTACCGGCTGGCCAGGAAGAAAACGCGGATCATGGGCCAGGGCCGCCGCCAAAAGGTCACCGGCCTTGTGGTGAACGACAAGGTTCAGTTGCCCAGGGAGTTTCGGCGTTGGCTCCGTGCGATTCTTCACGACATCCGGCACCGAGGGCTTGACGCCGCTCTCAGTCGGACCCAGAACATGACGGAAGCTCGCCTGATCGGAACCCTGTCATTCCAGATGATGATCGACCCCGACGGGCTGGGCCGTCTCATCTCTTCTTCCGACGAATTCTAGAGCTTCTCCTCAACCGGTGCCGAGGTGTCCCAGGGACTCATTTTCTTGAAACAAGGTGCGGTGTAACGGCTCTTCTTTTTTGGGGTTGGGTTCCGCTTCCATCGCTCACGGCCGTTCGCGCTGTTCGCCTCCGGCTTCCCCTTCTCCCGAAGTTTGGCAGGGAATTTTGCACTATGGGTTTCCCCACCGAAGAAACCTGGCCTCCAGACAAGATGGAGCTCGACTTGGGCGGGCTTCGGATCGTCCCCATCGTCCATGGGCGACTGGAATTTGCTATCGAGGTGCGTCGGCAGATCTTCGAGTACCATCCCCAGGCCGTCGCGGTCGAGCTCCCGGAGACATTGTACGAACCGGTGATCCGGGCCGTGCGCAGGCTTCCTTTTATCTCTGTCGTCCACTATCAGACGGCCGGCGGTGACCCCGCCTATCTGCCGGTTGAGCCCTGCGACGGAGTGGTGGAAGCGATGCGGCTGGCCCTAGAAGCGGGCATGGAGCTGCGCCTTGTAGATCGCGACGGCGATGGCATCGAAAATGTCATGGAATGGATTCCGGACCCCTATGCCATCAGCCGGATCGGCTCAGCGCAATACTGTCGCCGGTTACTGAGCTCCTACGGTAGCCGTCCGGTTCCTCCCGAGGACGAAGCGCGGGAAGAGACCATGGCCTACCATCTGGGGCAGCTCCAGAACCAATATGATCGGGTGCTGTTCGTCTGCGGTTTCGCCCATGTAGCGGGCGTCATCAAGGCGTTGCCCACCGCCGTGGCTCGGCCGCTGGGCCGCGTTCGCCGGGAACGGGTACTGGTTTCCGCCCTCCACCACGACTCCATCCGGGAGTGTCTGGCAGAACCGCCGTACCTCACCCGGGCCTACGAAGAGGCACGCCGGAGCAGCACCGTGCATCAGCTCGATCGGATGCGGGAAGCCGTTTCTTTGGTGCAGGAGGCGACCAAGCAGCATCTTGAAAACTCCGGGGAAACGGTTTCACCGAAGATCATGAAGACTCTCTTCCGGTTTGCACGGAACTATGCCCTGGTGGAGGGCGGCCTTGCACCGGATCTCTACCAGCTTCTCGTGGCCGCCAAAGGTTGCGTCGATGACAATTTCGCCTATGAAGTGTGGGATTTGGCCACGAGCTACCACTACATCGAGTCTCCACCGACCTTACCGGTCATCCGCCTCGGCGTGGAGGATCTCTACAAGCATGCCCGCCACATTCGCTTCCACCGAAAGCTCAAAAATCGCCGGATGGGGATGCTGCGGATGATCAAGAAAAGAAAGAGGGAAAAGAAACCCGGAGACTGGAAGAAGAAGTGGAAAGGCCTCTCCATCTGCTCCCACCCACCGGAGGACCTGGTCATCGAGGGGTACGGCGCTTTCTTGAGGAAAAAAGCCAAGGGGATCCTCAGCCAGGAGTACAGCCGTGTCGAACCCTTCCAAACCAGTCTGCTGGACGGCATCGACATGCGCGAAACCCTCCGGAATTGGCATGAACGGAAGATCTACGTTCGGGAGAATCGGCCCGTCAGGGGCGAGGTCGGAGCTGTGGTGGTCATTTTCGATCCAGACGTTGGCGCCCATGAAAGCTATCCCTGGCGCATGACATGGCAGGGCGAGCACGAGCAGGAATCAGACATGGCGCTCTATGCAACCGAACCGGGCGACCAAGTGATCGGCCCTGGCATCTCCCGGTGCGAGTACGGCGGAATGGTGATGACCTATCCGCCGGGGCGGATGTATTACGTGTGGGAAGACCCTTACCTTGCGGGCACTCACAATAAGGCGGAGCGACTCCTGCTGGCGGGCCTCGTTTACGCCCTGGATCGCATGGTGGTCTACGTTGCGGAAAAGCCACCCGGAAGCCGAATGCGGACCATCGCCGCCAGGCTGGACAAGAAGCTTCTGTATGTTCCCAGCGGCCAGCTTTCGCCTCTAACGCTCAAAAAAATCCGCGTTTTTCACGTCCTAGACGGTCACCACGTGAGGAGCTATGCGGGTGAGTTTATCTGGTGACCTGGGAGATCGGAGCATACCCTCAATAAACCGAGACAGCCAGCGACCGATTGCTCCGGCTGCCGGCTGTCCACCGCTTTAACTTTTAACGTTGACGCCTACCAACGTTCTCGTCGGCGACCTCCCCCATAACCGCCGCCGCCACCGCCAGCGCCCCCACCACTACCGCGGCGGCGTGGAGCCTGCTCCGTGGCGAAATCGACCCGAAGAGTCCGGCCATCTAGCTCCTGACCGTTCATCGAGTCGAGGGCGTCAGCGGCGGCTTCCTCTTCTACGAAGGTGACGAAACCGAATCCGCGCGAGCGACCCGTATCCCGATCCGTGATGACCTTGGCTTCGATAATCTCACCAAATTCACCAAATACCCTGCCCAGGGTGGTGTCGTCTGTCTTCCAGGCCAACCCACCGACAAATAGCTTCTTGGACATTCTGTTCACACTACTCCAATGAGCGCTTTTCAGCGCGAAACCCACCCCGCCGCACGAGGAGCAAAAAAAACCGGCTTTATGAGCCGGAAAGCTTTGCAAACCCGATTTCTCGATCCACTCGCATCGGCGCGGCTAACTCCATCATCCCACACCCGCGTGACTCACGCCGCCGAAAGAGACGACTCAAACCAGCAAACGCCGGCCCCAACCGCCCGTCAGGGCGAAAAGCGAGAACTCACCCGCTAGGGGGAAACCCCCAAAATGTGAAACAACGACTCAAACCAAATTCGGCCCGGAGCCGAACCTAGCCCTCCCATTAGAAACCAAAGAATGGGTGGATGTCAAGAGCTAGTTGATCTTTTATTGTGAAAGGCGTACCTGCTTGGGAGGTGCGGATGCGGTAATGTAGAGTTATTTCGTTGTTTTCAATCCAGTTATTCTTGGACAACCTGTATCCAAAATGGTTGGATTTTTACGGGAGGGTTGGTTCCGGTGGGGCAAGGCGTCGGCTAGACGGTGGATCGGGGCGAGCAGCGGCGGACGGAGGGGAACTCGCGCAGAAGGCGCGGGTCATGCCCATGAGAGCGGAACACAACCTGGAAAAAGAAAACGCCGACCCATAGACCGTCGTCTTTTGCACAATGGGAAGTTCGGGGATCTTGCGCGGAGAAACCGCGGGGTCCTCCACTGGACCTCTTTCCAGGAACGAGGTGAGCCATGTCTGAACTCGAACGATTTCAAGCTCAAGTGGTGGAGGGAATTCCCGCTGAGCTGCCAGATCCGCCTTCTTCCGAGCCGGAGATCGAGCGCGCGCCCCCTCGGAATGCTCTCCTTTCGCCTTCGGATCGGGCGTTGGCTCTGGCCAATGCTCTCCGTTACTTCCCGCGCCGCTGGCATTCCCTTTTGGCGCGGGAATTTTCTCAGGAGCTAGCGGATTTCGGGCATATCTACATGCACCGCTTTCGGCCTCACTATCCCATGCATGCACGGCCCATCGACCAGTATCCGTCGCGTTCGGTTCAGGCTGCGGCCATCATGCTCATGATCCAGAACAACCTTGATCCGGCTGTGGCGCAGTTTCCTTATGAGCTGGTGACTTACGGCGGCAATGGGGCGGTGTTCCAAAACTGGGCGCAGTATCGTTTGGTGATGCGCTATCTGTCACGGATGACCAACGAGCAGACGTTGGTGGTCTATTCGGGGCATCCGTTGGGGCTGTTTCCGTCAGGCGTGGAGGCGCCTCGGGCGGTGGTGACCAACGGGATGATGGTTCCCAATTACAGCACGGGACGGGATCTGGACCGGTTGAATGTTCTGGGGGTGACGTCGTATGGCCAGATGACGGCTGGCAGCTACATGTATATCGGGCCTCAGGGGATCGTGCATGGGACGGCCATCACGCTTCTGAATGCCGGGCGGCTCTACCTGAAGACGGGAGATGCGGGGCTGACGGGAAAGGTCTACGTGACCTCGGGGCTTGGGGGGATGAGTGGGGCGCAGGCGAAGGCCTCGGTCATTGCTGGTGCCGTGGGCGTCATCGCCGAAGTGAATCCCGCGGCTCTCGAGAAGCGCCATTCCCAGGGTTGGCTGGATGAGGTCGAAACGGACCTGGGGCGGCTGCTATTGCGGATTTCGCGGGCACGGAAAGAGAAGAAGCCTCTTTCTCTGGGCTACCTTGGCAACGTGGTGGACCTTTGGGAGCATCTGGTGAAAGAGGGAGTTTCGGTGGAGCTTGGGTCGGATCAGACTTCCCTTCACAACCCATTCGGTGGAGGGTATACCCCGGCGGGGCTCACGTTGGATGAGGCGCGGCGGATGATGGTCCGGGATCCGGCGGGTTTTCGGGAGCGCGTGCGGGAGTCGCTCTGCCGGCAGATTGTGGCCATCAATACCTTGAGCGACCGGGGAATGTTTTTCTGGGACTACGGAAATGCCTTCCTGGTGCAGGCCAAGCGGGCTGGCGCCGATGTGGTCCGGGAAGATGGAACCTTCCGGTATCCTTCGTATGTCGAGGACATTATGGGGCCTATCTGTTTCGACTACGGGTTTGGTCCTTTTCGATGGGTTTGCGCTTCCGGGTCTCCGGAGGACTTGGCGGCGACGGATCGCATTGCGGCGGAGGTGCTGGAAACGCAGGCTTCGTCGGCTCCTTTGGAGATCCGGCAGCAGATCGAAGACAATCTCCTGTGGATTCGCCAGGCGGGGGCGAATCGGTTGGTGGTAGGTTCTCAGGCGCGGATTCTCTACGCAGATCGGGATGGCCGGAGGTCCATTGCTCAGGCATTCAACGCTGCCATCGCCCGGGGCGAGATTGGGGGCCCCGTGGTCCTTGGCCGCGATCATCACGACGTGAGCGGGACCGATTCACCCTGGCGCGAGACAGCCAATATCCGGGATGGATCGGCATTTACGGCCGATATGGCCGTGCAAAACTTCGTGGGAGACGCTTTCCGGGGAGCGACCTGGGTGAGTCTCCACAACGGCGGGGGCGTCGGCTGGGGCGAGGTGATGAACGGTGGCTTCGGCCTGGTCTTGGACGGATCCCGGGCCGCCGGCCTTCGAGCCGGGAAGATGTTGTCGTGGGACGTGGCGAACGGTCTTGCCCGGCGGGCGTGGGCCCGAAATCCCGGGGCGATGTTCGCCGCTCGACGAGCCATGGAGTTGGAGGATGGCCCGGAGCTTACCTTGCCGGAGCTGGCCGACGAGACCACGGTCCGCGAAGCGCTCCAGAAGGCGGGTTTCCAGGAAGGAACGGAATGAAGTTTCGGTCCCGCGTCCCGTTTGGGGCGGAATTTTTGGAAAACTGTTTTTTCTTTGAGTTGTGGTCCCCTCGCGGCGGCACGACCCACGCCTACGGCGCGAGTTCCCCCCGTCCGCCGCCACTCGCCTTTTTAACTCCCCTGGATTGGAGCCTTTGCCCCGAGGCCGGGGAATGCCCGAGGATCGGGTGCGGAGGCTGGAGTCATGAACTGCCCGACATGTAAATTGGAGCAAGGGGAAGGCCGGGAAACCTGTGGCCGCTGTGGTCTTGATTTCCAGAAATACCGGCGAGTCTTGGAACGTCGAGAAGAGCGGAGGCGCCAGCGGGAATTGCTGGATCGGACCGGTTTAGAAGGGGGCCAGTCCGTTCTGGAGGTAGCCCGGTCCAAGCCCTTGGAGCCTTTGCCTTCCGAGACCCTCCAGATCGGTTCTTCACCACTGCCGCGTCACCTGGATCCCGTTCTGCCGCCGAACATCCGCGTGTTCGATGACTTTGACGATGAGCCTGCTTCCCAGTGGCTGGACCGGGATGGGTGGATCGCCCTTGGCGTGGGCTTGCTCATCGCCATCGGCCTTCCCTTTTTTCCGTTTCTGGAAATGATCCTTCACCCGCTGACAACCCTGTTTCACGAGATCGGCCATTCACTCTTTGCGTGGTTGGCCGGGATTCCCGCCATCCCCTCCTTCGACTTCATGGAAGGCGGCGGCCTGACCCGGTGGTTTCGGACCCACCCCCATCCGCTCTTGATTTTGCTTGCCTGGGGAGGCCTCGGTTTCGCCATCTACACCTATAGGAAACAGAAGCTGAGCGTGGTGGTTTTTTCAGTCATTTGGCTCCTTCACGTGATCTACCTCTTTACCTGGATCCGGGAGCCGGTGATTCTCTTCATGGGAAAGGGAATGGAGCTGGTCTTTGGCGGCGTTTTTCTGTACCGGGGGCTCGGCGGTTGGGGTTGCGTCCAACCTTCGCTGGAGCGACCGCTCTATGCGGGCCTTGGGCTGTGGACCATCTTTCGGGTCATGACGTTTTCCCATGCCCTCATCAACGATCCCATCGCCCGCCATTTCTACCGGCAGGGCAAGGCGTCGGTGGCAAGCGATCTCGTGCGCCTCACCGAGGTCTACCGCCTCCACACGAGTCTTGACGGCCTGGCCAGGTTCCTGATTTTTTGCAGCGTCGTGACGCTGATCCTGACCTTTGCCGCTTTTCGTTATCGCCGGTATATTCTAGCTGCCCTGGTTCGCGTTTTCGGGATCGTGAGATCCTGATGCGGGGCCTCCCGGATGGTAGAACACCTGAAGGGCGAGTTCGTGAGCAATTGCTTTCTTCTCTCAGAGGGAAACGCTCCCACCGGAGAGGGCCGATCCATACACGCTTTACGCACGCCTACCGTAAACCCTTCGCGGAGCCGGCTTCAACGGTTCCGACGAACCAGAGGGAGAACCCCGGATGTTGACGAAAATTGCGTTCATTGCTCATCCAACAAAGGATATCGCACGCTCGAAAAAGTTTTTCGGCGAGGTCCTCGGCCTCAAATTGACAGGGGATTATGGCGACATGTGGGCGGAATTCGAGACCCCCGACGGTCAGACCCTTGCCCTGGATACCTACAGCCCCAAGATCGTTGATTCGCCATCCCCCTATATGGCTCTGGAAACCGATGACATCGAGGCTGAGGTCGCTCGGCTCCGGGAGGGCGGAGCAACCGTGGCCCGGGACACCTGGGCCAATAAAGATGGCGAAGGAAACGAGCTTTGTCGCATGGCTTTGCTTCTTGACCCGGACGGCAATCCGTTGATGCTTCACCAGATGGCCGAGCACCGGAAGAGCTGACCTTTTCGAGGGATTGAGACCGAGTCCCGGCTGGTCCATGGTGGCGGGCCGAGACGATGACCATTGCTCGAAAACCGACCTGGAGGCCGACGGATGCGCCGACAGATGACCCGTGGACAATTGGGAGCCGCTTTCTTCTGCTGGGCCACCGTGGCCGCGACTTTTCCGGCGCCGGCCAGTGCCGGCGATTGCCGGCTAGAGCAGGGACTCCAGGATGCCTACGCCACGGCCCGGAAATACTACCGCTGTTACGAGGAGCCAGGTTGCCCAAGCCGCCTGGATCCCACCCAGATGTTTTGCATCTGGAACAAGGTGGCCACCTGGGAATGCCAGGGAAATCCCAACCTTGACGAGGCCTGGCGCGCCATGTCCGAGCTCCGGCTCGACTATGGGCTTGGCACCGATCCGTGTGGAGTGCCCGAGGCTCCGCCTCCCTCCATGACACCGGCACCCAAACCCGGCACGGCGACTCCGAAACCACCGACACCACCGCCGAGTCGCGCCCCGGCGACTCCCAGACCTCCACACCCGAAGCCGGCCCCGCCCACAGCGGTTCGGCCCCAGCCATATCCAAGGCCAACCCCTCTTCCAATACGGCCTGGACCTCCTCTGGAGCGGCCACCACGAGGTCCTGAAGAGCGCCCCCACCATCCCGGGAAAAAGGGGAAATTGATTCGCCTGTCCCACCGCACCGATCTTGAGCTCGTCTGGATTCCGGGAGGCCGTATCTGGCTTGGCTGCGCCGCCGGCGATACCCAGTGCCGTCCGGACGAGAAACCTCGTTACCGCAGGGAAATCAAAGGGTTTTGGATCGGGAGACTCGAAGTCACGCAGCGCCAGTGGAAGGCCGTGATGAAGCGACTTCCCTCTTCCGCACGCCGCTGCCCCCAATGCCCGGTGACCCACGTCTCCTGGAGCGAAGTGAAGCAATTCCTTCGAAAGGCGAGTCATGGCCTGCGTCTTCCTTCGGAGGCGGAATGGGAATACGCGGCCAGAGGCGGTCTGAACAAATCCCGCTACGGGCCGAACTCGAAGATTGCCTGGTGTTCCGGGAAAGGGGTTCGGGGCGCAAAGCGAGGTGGCCTGTTGATTCCGAACCCCTACGGTGTTTACGACATGCTGGGCAATGTCTGGGAATGGACCTCCGACTTTTACGGGATCTACGATAAAGGGTTCCGGCCCAAGGGGAAGGAGTTCTCGCACAGTCGCCAGAGGGTGATCCGGGGAGGGAGCTGGAAGACTCTACCCCGGATTTGCCGGGCTTCCCACCGGGAGAGTGCTTTGCCGGCAACGCGGAGAGGCGATCTTGGGTTCCGCGTGGCGAAGAGCAAGGGCAAGGGCAAGAAGAAAGAGAAATCCAGGGAGAAAGAAAAGCCTTGGAAAAAGTGGAAAAAAAAGCAGAAGACTGAAACCGGGTTGCGGGACTCCTGAAGGGCACCCTTGGGGATCATTGCTTTCTCCTTCTAAGGTTGTGTTCCGCTCGCGGCGACGGCAATCCGTCCGCCGCCACTCGCCTTTTATCGCCCCGGGACAGAGTTGACTGCCCTGAAAGCGTGGGACGACCTGAAACCGAGGGGTACGAATGAGGGGCACGAATAGGGATCATCATGACGCGTAGATGGCTGTGTTTTTGTTTGCTTTGGTTCTCTAGTGCCGCGCTGGCCGGGCCTCTCCACGAGGCGGCGAGGGCTGGGAATGATGCAGCGCTCCGGCGTTTCTTGGCCAAGGGGGCGAAGATCGATTCGAGAGCCGCCCACGGTGGCCAAACGCCCTTGATCTCCGCCATAAAGGGATGGGGCGCCACAGCCGGGACCCTGCGGCTTCTTTTGGATTCTGGAGCCAATCCCAATGCCGTCGATGGAGAGGGGCTGACAGCACTTACGTGGGGTTGCCGCTTGGGCATGGAACCGGCAAAGCTCCAGATACTCCTGGACAAGGGAGCAAAGCTGGACATTGCCACGGAGGGAAGCAATGGCCGGACCGCGCTGATCCTGGCCGCCCTGGAGGGCCATGAAAAGCTGGTGGAGTTGCTGATCCACAAAGGTGTGAACCTTGAGATCAAGGACAAATACGGCCACACCGCCCTGAGCTGGGCTGCCTGGAAGGGGAACGCGGGGGTGCTCCGGATCTTGGCGAAGGCCGGAGCCGATATCGATGCCTCGGATCGGGACGGTCGAGTGCCGCTTTACCTTGCTTCGGAGAGCGATTTGCCGGAGGCCATCCGGATCTTGATCCAGGCTGGCGCCAGCCTGGAGAAAACTTCCTGGAGCCCGCTCATGCAGGCGGTCGTGGCCGATGATCCCGGGCGTTTACGCATCGCCCTCGCGGCGGTCGGCGATCTGGAAGCCAGAGATGGTGATGGCCGTACAGCACTTCTTTTGGCTGCGAAATTCGCATCGGAGCCGGCCATACAGGCTCTCTTGCAGGCAGGAGCAAAGGTCAATGCGCTGGACCGCGATGGATTTACGCCCATCATTATAGCGGCGAGGTACCAGGGTCCAACGGAGCTTGCTCCGCTGTTGGCCGCGGGAGTCGATCTCAATGAGGCGGACGAACGCGGTAGGACGGCCCTCATGCACGCGGCTTGGCGGGGAAAAGCCCAGAACATCAGGGCATTGGCCAAAGGGGGCGCCCTTCTTCAGGCCAAGGATCGCCGCGGCCGGACCGCGCTCTATTTCGCCAACCGCCACGGCACGGAAAGGGCCGTCGAAGCTCTTCTTCAGGCCGGGGCCGACGCAAACGAGACCTACTCAGATGGGGTTACGGAGGGGATCACACCGCTGATGGTCGCCGCCAATTACGGATCCGCCCCAGCCGTGGAAGCCCTTCTCAAGGCTGGGGCCAAGATCGACCATCGCGATTCGGAAGGCAATACGCCCCTCTTTGAGGCGGCGCCTCGGGAACTCCCCATCATCCAGGCATTCCTGCGGGCGGGAGCCGATCCGAGAGTGGCCAATGATTCTGGAGAAACCCCTCTCATGGCGGCGGCGGAGTATGGCGGTCCGGAGCAGATCCAGGTCCTGGTTCGCGGCGGCGCCGAGCTCAACACCAAATCAAATTCGGGGGCCACGGCGATCTTTTTTGCCACAAGCCCTTTCAGTCCCCGGGATGGGTCCACTCTCCGGGAGCTTCTGGCCCTGGGAGCCGATGTCAACCACAAGAACAACTGGGGAGAAACGGCTCTCCACAATGCGGCCCGGTACGGTACGCACCGCCACGTGGAGGCCCTCCTGGAGGCAAAGGCTTTCGGGGATGCCAGGGACGGTTCGGGGAAGACACCGCTCATGGCCGCGGTCTCGGCAATCTCTCCCAACGTCCTTATCGTGGAGGCTCTCCTGGCCGCCGGAGCCGATCCCGCCGCCAAGGATCAGGCGGGAGCAACGCCTCTCGGCTTGGCCAAGGAGTCGCCCATGGAATCGTCGATCCGGGATGATTTGGTGGCCATGCTGGAATTGGCTCTTCGGAAGAAGGGGCCGAAGTCCGGAGCGGTGGAGGAATAGCAGTTCCCGTTATCATCGACTTCGCGCCTGAAAGAAGCACCGCGGCGAGCCCCTGATTTTTCGGGGGCGAGCCGACCCGGCCTCGTCACGATTCATCGTCCGGGTCGATGCCAAGCTCCCGGAGTCGCGCCGCCAGCCGTTCGGCCCGCTGGCGTTCCCGTTCGGCCCGCTGGCGTTCCTGCTCCAGGCGATCCTTGAGCTCGGTGTAACTCAGAAAGGGATTGCCCTCGGGGTCGTACAGCTCTAATTGACCGTCCCGCAGCTCGAACCGTATTCCCAGGCGCGGACTCACGAAACCCTGCATGCGAAAAACCGGAAAGAGGCGG
>JAJRTK010000181.1 GCA_024278345.1 bacterium
AACCCGGGGACCAGTATCGTGAGTTATGGAGCTTTGTCCGGAGGGCCATTCGCCCGGCACTCCACCAGCCAGATCCAGCGCCGGATCGGGTGGATTGCCGTTGCCGTTCGCCTGATGGCCCTTCTTTTGATCGTCCGTCTCTGGAGCCTTCAGATCCTTCAAGGGGCGGCACTCCGAGCAAGGAGCGAGGATTCCAGAATCCGAAGTGAGCGAATTCGACCGCCTAGAGGCCGCATTTTCGACAGAAACGGGACAGAGCTCGTCACCAACCGACCCTCCTACAATTTGCTCTTTTTTCCCGATGAGTTGGCTGGCGAATGGACATTCGCTCAAGTTGCGAAGTTGCTCAACCTCCTGGAAAATGATCTGGTTGCCGCCGCGCGGGACAAGTCATTGCCGTCATTTCAGGGGCGGATCTTGGCCCGGGACCTGACTTTTTCTCAGGTGTCGAAGATTGAGGCACGCATGGCGGGTCTCAGCGGATTATCCATCGAAGTGGAGCCCAAACGATCCTACCGCTTTGGAAAGATGGCGGCTCACGTGCTCGGGACTGTAGGGATCGTGAGTCCTTCGGAATGGGCCGAGCTCAAGAATGATCCGGCCCGTCGTTTTTCGGCTTCTGACTTCGTAGGCAAGACCGGTATCGAGAAAAGCTTCAACGATGAGTTGACGGGAACTCCAGGTTTCCGCACTTACGAACGGGATGTCCGTGGCCGCCCCGTTGCCTGGATCGACGAGATGAAACCGATTCCAGGCCAAGACATTTTCTTGAGCTTGGATTTCAGGCTCCAGACCATTGTGGAGGAGGCGTTTGCCGGACAGATCGGGGCGGTGATCGCCATGGACCCGAACAACGGGGAGATCCTGGCATTTTCATCGGCGCCTTCTTTCGACCCGGATCTCTTTACCGGCGGGGGCTCGGCGCGGGCGTTGCAATCGTTGCTCACCGATCCGCGAAAGCCGTTGATGAATCGGGCCATCCAGAGTGCCCATTCACCAGGCTCAGTTTTCAAGGTTATCTCGTCCCTGGCCGGTCTCCAGAGCGGAGCGATTACAGCGGAGACCCGTGTTTTTTGCCGTGGCTCCGTGGTCGTCCGCGGAGACCGCCGTCACTGCCACCGCTCCGGCGGGCACGGGAGTGTCGAACTCGTGGAGGCCTTGGCCAAGTCGTGCAACGTCTACTACTACCTCTTGGGCGAAAAAACCGGGATCGAGCCTTTGGCCAAGATGGCGAAGGCTTTTGGTTTGGGCCGGATCACTGGGATCGAGTTACCTGGAGAGATCTCGGGGCTCGTCCCGACGCCAGAGTGGAAGAGAAGGGTTCTGGGAGAGCCTTGGTGGCCGGGGGAGACCATCAGCGTTGTCATTGGCCAGGGCTCCCTGCTCACGACGCCTCTGCAACTGGTGACACTCATCGCCACCATCGGGAACGGCGGCACTCGGTACCGGCCGACTCTCATCCGGGGAATCCGTTCTCCCCGCTCTGGAGAGCTGACGCGGCACCCGGTCCGAGCCGTGGCGCGCCTCCATGTTTCTCCGGATCAGCTTGCTTTGGTTCGCCGCGGACTTTACGCGGTGATCAACGAGCATGGGACGGGTGCTGCCGCGAAGATCGAAGAATTTCCGGCAGCCGGGAAGACCGGGACAGCGCAAGTGATTGGGAAGCGAAAGTTTTCCGGCGAGATACCAAGGCGGTTTCGTGACCACAACTGGTTTGTCTGTTACGCTCCGGCTGACAAACCTGAGATCGCTCTCATCATTTTCATCGAGAACGGGGGAAAAGAGGGAAGCCACGTGAAGACACGGATTGCGGGTCGGATTCTCCGGGCTTTCTACGAGATGCGCCACCCGGGCGGGCCGGAAAACGAAGCCCGGGGAGGAAGATCATGATCGATCGGCGCTATTTCTGGAGCTTCGATTGGGCTTTTCTCGTCGCGATTCTACTCCTGATGGGACTCGGCGTTGCCTACATCCACAGCGCTACCTTCCACGGTATTTCTGGCGGCATTTCCGGATTCACTTTTCGGCAGCTCCAGTGGTGCGGGCTTTCCATGATCGTCCTTTTTGCACTGCTCATGCTCGACTACCGCCGTCTCATTCGTTGGAGTCTTCTTCCCTACCTTGGCGGCGTTGCCCTGTTGGTGGCAGTCCTCTTGGCTGGGACCCTGGTCATGGGGGCCAGACGTTGGTTGCTCGTGGGATCGTTTCGCCTCCAACCCTCGGAACTCATGAGGATTTTCCTTCCTCTTTGCCTGGCGGGGCATCTGGCGCGGCGGAAGAACACCGAGCTGGCCACGCGCCACTTGCTAATTCCCGCCCTCCTCCTAGGGGTGCCTTGCTTGCTCATCGTGAAAGAACCTGACTTGGGAACGGCGCTTTCCCTGATCCCTCCCGTGGCCGTCATGATCTTCGTGGCGGGGCTCCGGGCCAAGACCATCGCCCTCTGGAGCATCTTGGGGCTCCTGAGCATGCCCGTTGCCGCCAAATATCTCCTCAAGCCCTACCAGCTCAAGCGGATTACCTCCATGTGGAATCCGTCCGATCTGCGAGGAGCCAGTTGGCAAGCCGATCAGGCGAAGATCGCCATAGGAGCGGGCGAGATTTGGGGGCGGGGTTATCTCCATGGCCGCCAGAGTCAGCTCGGCTTCATTCCCGAGCAGCATACAGATTTCGTTTTCTCCGTCTTAGCCGAGGAACAGGGGTTCGCCGGGTCGATCTTGGTGGTGCTCCTCTACGTTTTCATCCTTGGAAGGGGCCTTCGCATCGCCGCCGAATGCAAAGATCCGGAAGGAGCCTACCTTGTCGCTGGCTTGATGGCGGGGTTTGCGTTCCAGGCTTTCTACAACATCGGGATGGTCGCGGGGCTTTTTCCCATCACGGGAATTCCCCTCCCCCTCATGAGTTATGGGGGGTCGTCACTGTTGGTTTCCACGGTCCTCCTCGGGCTTGTCCTCAACGTGGGGATGCGCCGCTACTCGTGAGGGATGGGGATGCGCCGCTACTCGTGAGGGAAAGGGGAGAGTACGCCGGGGGGAGCCTCTCTTTGCGGAATCGTGATCCGATAGAGGGGAGACGAGGGGCGAGCGGCGGGAGCGGCTGCGAGTGACGGGAGCGGAAGGCAACCCAAAAGAAAAACCATCGGTTGAGCTTCTTCTTGACCTCGAAATGCGTAGAGCGCACATCTCCAGAGCATTTGGAAGTTACCGGGCCGTCGCCTACCATGCTCCAGTAGCTCCTGAAAACCAGAACCGACGGATGATATGTCGAAGAAAATCATTGCCAACATCACGTTCCAAGAAGCTCGTGTCGCCATTCTTGAAGATGACGTGCTCATGGAGCTTTATATCGAGGGGAAGACGCACCAGCGGATTGCCGGAAACATCTACAAGGGAATGGTCACCAAGGTGCTTCCCGGGATGCAGGCTGCCTTCGTCAACGTGGGGCTTGCCAAGGACGCATTCCTCTACGTGATGGATGTCTACTACGACATTGTGACCCAGGAAAAGGGAGAAGAGGACGACCATGATGCTCGGACGGCCAATGGCGGCTCGCCTGCCGATGAGATCCTGGAGCAGCCAGTGGAGAAGCTCGTTTCCACGAATATCTCCGATATGCTCAGGGTGGGACAGCAGATCCTGGTTCAGATTTCCAAGGAACCCATAGGTACCAAGGGGGCGCGGGCCACATCTCACATCACTCTTCCCGGTCGCTATCTGGTCTACATGCCCACGGTGAACCACGTCGGGGTTTCCAAGCGGATACGAGACGAATCGGAGCGGGATCGCCTCCGGCAGCTCGTGCGGACACTTCGCGGTTCTAATACGGGGGGATTCATCGTCCGCACTGTGGGGGAAGGCCGGGAGGAGACTGATTTCGCCGCCGACATGGAATCTTTGACGAACCTTTGGCACAAGATTCAGAAGCGGGCTGAAGCCGTCCACGCCCCGCAGCTCATCCACGCGGATCTCGACCTTTTGTCCCGGATTATCCGGGACTATCTTTCGCCGGGTATCGAGGCGCTCATCATCGACTCGGAACTCGATTATCTTCAAGCGCTGGAGTATATCGACACAATCCAGCCCAAGTTCACGAGCCGCGTGAAGCTCTATGTCAAATCCTACCCGGTTTTCGAGGACTACGGAATCGAAGAAGAGATCGAGAAGGCGCTCCATTCGAAAGTGTGGCTCCGGTCCGGAGGCTACATTGTCATCGATCAGACGGAGGCCCTGGTGGCCATCGATGTCAATACGGGCAAATACGTTGGCAAGCGGAACCTCGAAGACACCATTGCCAAGATCAATGCCGAGGCCGCCAAGGAGATCGTGCGGCAAATCCGCCTCCGGGATCTGGGCGGCATCATCATTATCGATTTCATCGACATGGAGAAGGAAGAGAACAAGCAGAGAGTTCTCGACATCCTTCGCCAGGAGCTTGCCAAGGACCGGTCCAAGTCCTCGATCCTTCCTCTTTCGGAGCTGGGACTCGTCCAGATGACCCGGAAACGGGTGAAGCGAAGCCTTGTCCACACCCTTTCCCGTGCTTGTCCCTATTGCAACGGAAGGGGCACCATCAAATCGGTGCGCACCATCATTGCCGAAATCCAGCGGGGCATCCTCAAAATGGGGTCCCTCGACGAAGACAAAGAGATCACCATGCGCGTCCACCCGGACGTTGCGGCCTTTCTTCGCCGGGAAGACCGCTCTTTGGTCCACGAGATCGAAAGCACCACGGGAGCGGCGGTCACGATGCGAAGCGATGACGGTTTGCACCACGAACAATTCGACATCGTTTTGCACTAAGACAGGCTGCCTTCCGCCAGGAGAGTCGCCGAGAACTCAGCCAAGAGGAGAACCGACGTGAGGTCATCCATCGTGAAAACTCTGGCCGCCATCGGCGCCATCACCGTCGGCTTGGTGGGATACGAAACCTACAACCGCAATTTCCAGGAAGCGGCCAAGATTCGGGAAGCGCGGGAGCTCGCCGAAAAAGAACGGCTCCGGGCCGAGGAATACAAACGCCAGCTCCACAGTGTGCTCTCTGAGAGAAAGACCACCCGGTTCCGCGTGCTAGAGACCGAAGATGTGCTCCTTGACGGCAAAACAACCCGCCGCAACAAACTCAGGATCGTCCAGTGGACCGACGAGGGGAAACGGGTTTTTTCTCAGGAAATCGAGATCGTCGGCCACAAGATCTACTTCGAGGGCGTCGTCGTTCACCTCCAACGTGATCGCCTCGTCAAGGGGGACCGGAACCTCCATCTGCTGGTGAGGGTCTTCTCCGACGAGCTTCCCCCTTCCAAGGGAATCCCCATCCTGAACTTCCAGCTCGATGCCGCGGACAAGCTGGTAAGGGAAGAGATCCGGGATGTTCCCAGGGACAAGCGCATGGCCAGTTTGAACTATATCCGCCGGATTGCCGGCGACCAGGAGTTTGCGCGCTCCGAAGGCGTTCGAGCCATCAACGGACAGGCCGTCTGCGACTACCAGGATCTCGAAGTGGGCTACGTCTACACCATCGTCGAGAAATCCGATGGCGCCTATCTCATCGAAAAGGCACCCATCCCCTGATTCTGGATCGCGGAACACCTTCAGGGAAAAAATTCCAAGAAGTGATTTTTTCTCTTATGGTTGCGGTCCGCTCCCGTCGCCGTCCATCCGGCCGCCGCCGTCCGCCTTTCATCGCCCTCGGGCATGGTCGATCTTCAGAGAATCCAGAGAACGGGAGGTGGAAACCGGAGAGGGACTATAAGCCGAGTTTTGTGCCAGTCTTGCGACTGGTGGCGATCATTCATCTAGGCCTACGGTTACCCGCGGGCTCCAGCGACTTACCCGGGAGCTTCGAGCGGGCCGCTCTCAAACGCTCCCCTATTTAGTCTTGCTTCGGATGGGGTTTACCTGGCCGACCCAGTCGCCTGGGACGCCGGTGGTCTCTTACACCACCCTTTCACCCTTACTCCACTGGCCCGAAAGGCCGGCGGGGCGGTCTACTCTCTGTTGCACTTGCCGTCGGGTCACCCCGCCTGGACGTTATCCAGCATCCTGCCCTATGAAGCTCGGACTTTCCTCCCGCCGCCGCGCTTCGGCCAAGGCCTCCACGACGAGCAGCCGGCGATCACCCGTCCATCTCCGGAATCCACCTCCTTTTCTCCGCATCCATGAAGAAACACCGGCCAATGCCACCGGTGCCCAAAAACGCAATCCCCTCGTTGGCGATCTCACAAAGGGAGCTCTCCCTGTGTGGTCCCGCCGCGAGCGCTCCGCCGCCGGGAGCTATCCTTCTTCAAAATAGGTCCCAGGGCCAAGTTGGCCAACTCGTCCGCGCGTGCGTTCAGGGACCTTGGCACATGCAGAAGGTGGATCTCTTCAAACTCCTCCATTTGTTCCATTGCCTGCTTGTAGAGCTTTTTCAGCGAGGGACTCTTGACTCGGTACTTCCCCTTGATTTGCCGAACCAAAAGTTGGGAATCCGAGTGGATGTTCAGCCTCTGAAATCCGTAACGCCGGGCCGTGGCCAGGGCGCGAAGCAGGCCCTGATACTCGGCCGAGTTGTTGGTCGCCCTCCCGATGAACTCCCCCTTTGCCACGAGCTCCACTCCCTCCGGATCGAAGATGACGTAGCCCACTGACGCAGGGCCGGGATTCCCCTTGCTAGCGCCGTCGAAGAAGAGATCCACCAAAATTGTAGAGACCGTGGCATCGGCGGAGCTGCCCTGCTCCTCTGGTGTTTCCGAGGTCTGCTCAAGAGAAGGATCGGCCTCCTCGGGCTGCCTTGCCGCCGATTCGTTGGTCTGCTCCGCGGACAACCTCGCCTGGCCAAGGGCGGCTGCGGCATCTCTTGGCAACGCCAGGGCATGAGCGGCGCGGAGGAGAAGCTCCCGAAGGGCGGTTGGCGTCAGGCCGGGGAAGGTCTCCAGGGCTCTGGCAAAGCTCAATGTCCGGGAGAGGTGTTCCAAGACTTGAGAAGGGTCTTGTCTGTCCGAGGCTTTGCTCATGGATCCTCTGATTGGGGCGGCAGCGTGAGCTTGTTCGACGGAGGCATTCCCGATGCCACCTCTCAGAGTGTCAAGCCCAGCAGCCCTGATTCGACAGGTCTCCGCCAGCGTGACCGTCAGGATCGGGCTAGCGAGTGGTCTTGGGCGGAAAACTCGCGTTCAGTGAGTTTCCGGATCCGCTTCATCGGGGGATTCCGGCCGATAGAGAAATCGGTTGCAGTTTTCGCAATAGTGGAGCTTCTCGCCTCGGCGGACTTCCGCGGCGAATTGCGGACGGAGATTCAGGTTGCAGCCGCCGCAAATCGAGCCTTTCACGAGTTGGGCAATCGTGTGGTTTCCGATCTTCTTGCGAAGCTTCTCATATCGCTTCAGAAGGCGTGGTTCCAGTGCTTCGGCGATCTTTTCTCTGCTTGTTTCGGCGTCTCGTTTTTCCGCTTCCAGCACCGCCGCTTGTTCCTGTCTGCGGGAAATCCTCTGCTCGGCGTCCGCCGCAAAGCCTTCGAACTCCGTTGCGGCAATCTGCCTTTCTTGCTCCAGCTCGTCGAGCTGATCGAACAAGAGAAGAACTTCAGTTTCAAGGTCCGAGTTCTTTTTGTTGAAAGCCTCGATCTCAGCCAGGGCAGCCTTGTACTCGCGGTTCGTCTTGATGCCCATCAGTTGAGCGTTGAGCTTTTGGGCTTTGCCCTGGTTTGCCTCGATGTGGGACTCCGTGCTCCTGCGCTTCTTTTCCGCCTTGGCGACGGCGGCTTGCGCTGCCTCCAGACGGGAGCGCTTGGTTTGAAGATCCGATTCCAGCACTTCGATCTGGACCGGAATCTCCGCAAGTAGCTGCTCCAACCGCTCGATCCCGCGATCTTGGCGTTCCAGATCGAGAAGGTTGACGAGTTCACCCAACAAAACCTACCTCCTCGGGGCCTCGATATCGTGTGTGATTGCCCACGAGGCTCCATCTACTTCGCAACTCGGCCGTCGGAACTCCCGGCGACGGTGTGGGCCCACCTGGATTCGAACCAGGGACCAGCCGGTTATGAGCCGGCCGCTCTAACCGCTGAGCTATGGGCCCGGAAAACTGTCCTACACTAGCTCGAACACGGTGCCAGTTTCAACCCCAGATGTTTCGGCCCGCACTGCTCAGTCAGCCATCTCCATTCGTTCCTCCTGCTGTTCCTGGAGCAAGAAGAGGAATCGCTTTTGGAGTTCCCGAAGCTCTTGGAGGTTCCCTATTTGGTAGGCCTTCTGAATCTGCCGCCGCAGTGTTTCGAGCTCTTGTTCGATACCTTGGAGATTCATGAGATGCAGGCAGCCTCTGAATTCGGCCACGAGGTTGTACTGGAGACTTTCTGCTTCAAAGACCCACTGGCTCACCTGGCTCTTCAGAGCCTCGGACCCAAGTCGCTCCAGGATCTCCGGAATCCTGGGAGGGTGTTCGTCGGAATAGAGAGAACTCAAGACGCCCATGAGCTCTTGCGATTGTGGGTGCCGAAGTTCCGCGGGATCTCGTTGTTCCAGATACTCCACCAGGAGTTCTGGCTGTAGGACGATGGCGCGGAGCAAACGTTTTTCCAGCTCGCCCATGGGGCTGGAAGGGGGCGGCTGGTCTGGAAGGCGCCGAGGGCGGCCTGTGGGCTCTTTCCGCTCCAGAAGCTCTTGAACGTGCCTCGTTTCGGCAGCCAAGTGCTCGGCAACGAATGCCACGGAGCTGGAGCGTTCCACCGGATCGGGGATCTTCTGGATGAGAGGCAGCATCTTTGCAACGGCTCGAGCCCGGTTCCTTGGGGTCGGCGGCCCCATTTCGCTCAAAGCCTGATTGCCATAGAATAGGAGGGCTTCTGGCGCGGCGGCAATACGGGCTTCCAATGCCTTTTTCCCTTCCGCGACCACGTAGTCGGCCGGATCCTTGTGTCGATCCAGGGTTGCGATCCGGACATCGAACCCTTCGCCAATCATGATTTCGGCCGCCCGCTGTTGACTCTTCTGGCCGGCTTCGTCCCTGTCGAAACAAAGAACCACCCGATCCGTATACCGGCGAATGAGCCGTGCGTGCCCCTGGGTGAGCGATGTTCCCAGTGATGCGGCCACGTTCCGGATACCGTGGCAATAAGGAAGAACCTGATCGAAGTAGCCTTCCACCAGAAGAAGAAACCCTGTCTCCCGGATCGCCTCCTTGGCCAAGTGCAAACCAAAAAGCTGCCGCCCCTTGTGGTAGATGGGAGACTCTGGAGAATTGATGTATTTGGCCGGATCATCGCCCAGTGCGCGACCGCCAAAGCCCAGTATGGCGCCGAAGGGATCGGTGATGGGGAAGAGCAGCCGGTTTCGGAAGCGGTCGTACCTGTGTGACTCGGAACCCGATGCCCGTTTGATGAGGCCGGACTGTTCGAGCTCGGCCGGTTCGAATCCTTGCGATTCCAGAGCCTTCTTCAAGAAGTCCCAGCGCTCCGGAGCCAGCCCAAGGCCGAGTTCTTGCGCTTGTTCCAGGGACAAGCCCCTGTGGAGAAGATAGCGGCGGCCCACTTCGCCGTCTGGCTCCTGAAACAAGAATTGCGAATAGAGTGCCGCTGCCGCGGCGTGGATGGCCCGAAGCCGATCCTTGGCGTTTCGCGTCGGGCCTTGGCGGCCCGTTGTCCTGAGCTCGACACCCGCACGCTCCGCCAGGGTTCGCAGCGCCTCTGGAAAGCTGAGCCCTTCGTACTCCATGAGAAAACTGAAGACGTCTCCACTGGCGCCACATCCAAAGCAGCGGTAGAACTGACGTTGGGCATGAACGTGAAAGGACGGGGTCTTTTCCTTGTGAAATGGGCAGAGCCCCTTGTGGTTCTGCCCCGCCCTTCGGAGACGGACGTACTGTCCGACGAGATCGACGAGGTCGATCCGGGCACGGATCTCTTCACGTGTTTTGTCGTCGAACGGTGTCATCATGGGAGTGACTCTACCCAAGGCGGGTTCGTTTCGTCGAGCAGGCGCCTGATTTTGACGTTCTTCCTTCCTTGCTGGAGGATGTACTCTGGTTTTCGAGCCTGATAACTTGGGGGAAACCCTTGGCGGAGGCGACGTGATCCGATTCGATAACGTGGAGCACCACTATGGCGGCCGGCCTTCGTTAGTGGGAGTCGATTTCCAGATCGAACAGGGGGAGTTTGTTTTTCTGACAGGTCCCACCGGTGCCGGGAAATCGACGCTTCTCCGACTGATCCTGGGCCGGGAGCTTTGCCGCGAAGGGCGAGTCAGTGTCTTTGGGCGGGATCTGGCGAGTCTCGGGTGCCGTGACCGGGCGCGTCACCGGAGGAAGGTTGGTGTCGTCTTCCAGGATTTCAAGCTGTTGGCATCTCGGACGGTTCGGGACAACGTGGCCCTGGTGTTGCGCCTGCGCGGAGTCTTGCCGTCGGAGCTGGAAGGCGCGATCCGGCGGGCTCTCGTTCTCGTAGGACTTGATGAGTACATTGACCGGCGAGTCAAGACTCTTTCTGGTGGCGAACAGCAGCGGGTTGCCATTGCCCGGGCTATCGTCGCCTCTCCGCCTCTTCTCATGGCCGACGAGCCCACCGGGAATCTCGATCCCGTCACCGCGGCGGAAACGATGCATCTCTTTCTGGATGTCCAGGATCGCGGGGGAACCGTGATCGTTGCCACCCACAATCTGGAACTCGTCCGGATGCTGGGCCAAAGGGTCATCGCTCTCAAGAAGGGTCAGATCGTTTCCGACCAGCCCAGCGTGCTTCACCGCGTCTCTTCTTCCAGTCTCCAACCTTCCCTTTGGGATTAGCCGAGGCCGTTGTCCAGGCGCCGGGATTGAAAAAGCGCGGTGGCGATGCCTTCAGGGGGATTGGGAGCAATCCAAGGGTGTTGAATGGCGAGTGGCGGCGGACGGACTGCCGCCGACGGGAGCGGAAGACAACCCTCAAAAAAAAACGCGATAGGTTGGCAACTTCTGGGATGGATCGGGCTAGATCAAGAGGTTTTGCGTGCGGATTCCGCCGGGGTCGGTACAATGCTCTGGGAAGGAACTCTTGAAATCGCACCGTTTGGCCACTTTTGATAAGGCTCCGTGGGATCGCCTTCCTGTATCGTTGCCAGAGAAGGTCCCCGGCTGCTCCGCCGTCCGGATCCAAGACTGGCATTGAGCGGCGGGAGCATCATCACCAGAATCCTGGTCTTTCCCACCCTTAGCACGTCTCCTTGGCGAAGCCGTTGCGCCTGCTGGACAAGAGATCCGTTGAGATACGTGCCGTTGGAGGAGTCACAGTCAAGAATCGTCCAACGTTCATCAAGGAAAACGATCTCAGCATGACGCCGGGACACTTTCCGATCTCGGACTCGAAGTGAACAGGAGCTGTCTCGGCCGATGGTCACCGTCCCTGAGCGGAGCATCACATCCCGGCGCTGGCCGTCCGGCGAGATCAGGCAAAGCCGCAGGCAGCCATTCTCGCGTGTTTCCAGAAGCTCCTTGGCCGAACCATCGCTTTTGGGCGCATCACATTCCATCAATCTTAGTCCTCAAAAGACGAAACCGTGCAGGAAGATATCCTACCTGATGATTATCGGTGAGATCAAAGAGTTTGTTGCTCGATGGTGAGGTTCGATGACCCTGGTGGCCAGTGCCGCGCTCATGGTGGAAGAGCGCTGGAGCGGATCCGGGATGAAGTTTCCGGGGATCCGCGGGAAACTCGGGATAGTGTTGCCGGAAGGATGTTGGGCGGTATAGAAATTCCGCGAATCGACGGAAGGGAATGAGCCATGGGGAAAGAGAGATTGACGGGTTGGATGGAGTCCTTCCCCTTGAACCGAAGCCCGGGTGGCTTGGCGGTACTGGGGTTGTTTGTTCTGCTGGTAGGAGCGGGCGGCGGCTGGAGCCCACTTTTGAGCGCGGCCTTGTTTGTGGGGGGCATGGGTGGCGTCATGGCGATGGCGGCGTTGGTGGAACCCAGGCTACCGCTGTTTTGTTTGGCCTTCACGGTGACCGTTTTTTGGAAGGACGACACCCTTATCGATCTTGGGTTGGCGTTGACTCCGGATCGCCTGTTTGTCGGTCTTTTAGCTTTGGGATTCATCTGGCGGATGCTTCGCCTGCGTTCCGCGGTGGTAAAACTCCCCCTAGCGCTTCCCATGGTGGCGCTTCTTCTGGCCGCGGGACTCGGGTTGCTCCATTCGCTCCGACCGTTGGAGGCGGTTCTCCAACAGTTCTACAATTTGGCGGTGGGCCTGCTCGTCCTCGTGGCATCTCGGAGTCTGGTCGGGCGCGAGGAACGGTCCCGCTGGCTTGCCGTTCTCGTTGCCGCCGCCGCCTATGTCGCGGTCTTGGGTCTTTGGGAAACCATTTCGGGGCGCTATATCTTTCCAGCGGAAGCTCTCCATTATCGGGGCAACTGGCTCCGCGCGGCATCGACATTTCGGAACCCGGTTCCCTTTGGCGCTTATCTGGCCATGATGGCGCCGGTGGCCTGGTCTCTGCTTGGGAGCACCACCGGGCGGTGGGCCAGGATCGGGTGCGTCGCTTGCCTCGCCGCGATCCTCCTGGGCCTTGCCGCCAGCTTTAGCCGGCAGGCCTATTTAGCCCTTTTTGCGGCGGTCGTTGCCATGGCGGGGGTTCGCCGAGGCCTTGCCGGGCCGCTTCTTGGGCTTGCCGCCGCCGGAATGATGGCCGTCCTGACTTCCGCGCTCTGGCTTGGACCGGTGGCTGCTGTTTTCTTTGACTACTATTCCGTGACCAATATCTACCATCGCCTTTACATGAGCCGCGTGGCCCTTCACCTGATGATCGAGAATCCCATACTTGGCGTGGGGCTGGGCAGTTTTCGCGAATTGGCCTTCAAAGTGAACCCATTCGGCGGTCTCAAGACCCCCCACTATGGACAGCATCCGACGACGCACGATGCCTACTTGACTCTGGGTGCGGAGCTCGGGCTGCCCGGGCTTCTACTTTTCGCGGCGCTCATCGTCACCGCCATCGGTCGCGCAGCCCTTGCCTGCCGAACCGCCGGCACGAAACGGGATGTGGCCATGGAGGGCGGGCTTCTGGGCGGAATCGTGGCCTTCGCCGTGGGATCTCTTTTCCTGAATTGCCACGAGTACCTGGGCCTCAGCACGGTCTTCTTTTTTCTTGTGGGGCTGGGAGGCCGGCCTGGTCAGGGAAAGGCCCTTGGGCCAGGCGTTGGAATAGAGTGACCGAATAAGGTGCTAAGCTTGAAGACGGATTCCAGATCGACTAGGATTCCGCCCATGAATGGCTCGG
Organism: bacterium; assembly: GCA_024278345.1. Taxonomy (GTDB): domain Bacteria; phylum CSSED10-310; class JAJRTK01; order JAJRTK01; family JAJRTK01; genus JAJRTK01. The sequence continues at coordinate 13,221 of JAJRTK010000181.1, forward strand.
CCAAAAAATCAGTGGAAATCCAGTGTGAGAGCTGCGGCGCCAAGATGACCGTGGAGGCGGATCTCCGCACTGCGATCTGCCCTTATTGCGGCTCGCCGTCGGTGATCGAGCGACCGCCTTCAGAAGATCGGCCTCAGCCGGAATTTGCGCTGGCCTTCGAAGTGGACAAGAAGCGCGCGGAGAAACTTGTCAAGGATTGGATCGCCAGCCGCGGTATGTTCTCCCGGTCCGACTTCAAGAAGAACGCTCGGATTGAAGACGTCAAGGGGGTTTATCTACCGGCCTACCTCTACAACGCCGTGGCTCGGGCCGATTATAGCGCCTCCATCGGCGAGGAATACCAGGAAACGGAGTACTACACCGATTCCGACGGCAAGCGGCAATCCCGAACGGTGACAAAAACCGAGTGGCGCCGCTTGTCTGGCCGTTACGCCACCTACGTGGCCGACATCGTGGTGACAGCCTCCAAGGGCATCGAGAATTCGGAGCTCGAGCGAGTCGAGCCCTTCGACATGCGGATGCTCCGTCGGTACGACTCGGCACTGCTCTCGGGTTGGATCGCCGAAGAACCCTCCCTGGGGCCTGAAGAATGCCTTCAAATGGCCCACGACGAGACCATGGAACAACTCGGGAAGGATCTCGGCAACTTCATGCCAGGCGACAGCTACCGGAGTCTGGAATTCGACGCCAAGGTCACGGACGAAATCACCAATCTGGCCCTCGTACCCCTTTGGGTCTTCGTGGCCCGGTACGCGGAGGATCGACCACCAGTGCGGATTTTGCTCAATGGCCAAACGGGAAAGGCCGGCGGTGACGTGCCTCTCTCCTGGCTCAAGATTACACTGGCCGTCGCAGCCGTGATCGGTGCCATCATCTTTGCCTGGATTCGGTGGGGATCATGACGCGGAAGGACAATCCAGTGGCTTCCTGTCGCCGCTGCAAGAGCGAATTGGAGAAGGGAGATCTCCGCTGCCCTGTCTGCGCCCAACCCACGGAAACCGTCCATGCCGAAGAACGGAACCAAGTCGATGTCGATCTCCTTCGGTGCAAGGGCTGCGGCGCCGCCGTTTCCTACGACGCGGAACAAAAGGCCCCCGTCTGTGCCTTCTGCGGAGCAGTCCTCGAGCACCAGAAAGTAACGGATCCACCGGAGCAAACCGAGCTCTACCTGCCCTTCACCGTCAGTGGCGCCGACGCCAAGACCGCCGTCATGAAATGGTTGGCCACTTTGGGCTGGTTTCGCCCGGGGGATCTCAAGTCCTCAAGCCGAGTGGACTCGCTCCAGCCTCTTTTCTGGGTGGGCTGGCTCTGCAATGCCCAAGCTCAGGTGAGCTGGGCGGCGGACTCCAACCAAGGGGCTCGCCGGTCCGCCTGGGCGCCCCATTCGGGGCAGACCACCATGCGGTTCGAGGATACCGTGGTCTCCGCCTCCAGGGGGCTCACCACCAAAGAGGCCAGGAGCCTTGCTTCCACCTACGATTATGGCGAAAACCTGACACCGCGGCCACCCGCGGATTCAGAGCTCGGCGCTAAACCTGTGTTCGAGCAGTTCGACGTACAGAGGTCCATGGCCCGACAGGAGGTCCTTTCCCAGCTCACCGAAGTCGCACGGGAACAGGTGGAGCTGACCGAGATCCCCGGAACCAGATTCCGGAAGGTGCACGTGGCGCTCCAGCTTCGATCTCTGCGGACCCGGCGAGTGGCCTTGCCGGCCTTTGTCTTGTCTTACCGCTACCGGGATAAGGCCTACCGGGCTGTCGTATCGGGCCAGAATGCCGCACACGTGGTGGGCGACGCGCCATACAGTTGGCCAAGAATTGCCGCCGTCGTGCTCGCGGGCATCGGGTTGATCCTGCTTGGAGTGCGCTGGTTCACGGGGTGAAAAGTCTGGTCAGGTTGCACTCACGTTGCACGAATCCACCAAAACGCTTTCTGGCCTCGGTCATGGTACCGGCCACCCGAAAAAAGCGCGCAGCGCACAAAGATGTGGGTCCAGGGAGCTGGCTCCCTGGCGTGGGTCTGGGAGCGGCGCTCCCAGCGGAGGTCCGGAGGCGGAGCCTCCGC
>JAJRTK010000182.1 GCA_024278345.1 bacterium
GATCGGCAAGTTCACAAGATCCAGGCCGACCAGCCGACTCCCAATACGCGGCCGCCCAAGGGTCGCCCGGGGAGCCTGAGCGACAAGGATCGGCAAGTTCACAAGATCCAGGCCGATCAGCCGACTCCCAATACGCGGCCGCCCAAGGGTCGCCCGGGGAGCCTGAGCGACAAGGATCGGCAAGTTCACAAGATCCAGGCCGACCAGCCGACTCCCAACAGGCGTCCGCCGCTGAAAGTGCCGCGCCCGCCGGTCAGGTAAAAGACACGGGAGGCGTATCCACCTAACACTCATGGAACATCCTCGACTCACCCCGGAAGCATGAAAGGCGGGACGCTGCGGCCTCCGGTGTTTTAACCCCCCAATCTTTTCGCATGGAGGCCTTCCGGCCTCCATGCTCTCCGTTGTGCGCTCCCGGTTGGCCGGCAAGAAGCGGGCGCAGGCCGGAAGGCCTGCACCCAAAATCCGTTCCCCGGGATCTTTTCGCATGGAGGCCTTCCGGCCTTTCACATGGAGGCCTTCCGGTCTCCATGCCGGCGTGTACTTTCACGGTAAGGCCGAACAGAAGAGTCCGATGCCAAGTTTTTTCCCCGACGATCCATTGTCCTGCTTTGGATGGATACCCGCCATAACCAGCGCTCCGAGCGGAAGTTCGGAGGCCTTTTCCGCAGGTGTTGGGGGCCGGAGGCCATTGGGTTCTGCTAGGACTCCGGCAGGGAGGCCGAACCAATGATCGAGCTTAGAAAAGAGGTGGCCGTGAGGCGCCGTGGATGGTGGAGTCTTTCCTGGATCCTGGTGTTGACCGCCTGGGCAGCGGGTTGCGGCGGGGAAGGGGAATCTCTTGAAAGCTACCGGTACACTGTGCCGGAGCAGCTTGACGACGGTTGGCCCACGGGCAGCTTGGTCGAGGTCGATATCGAGCAAGAGCCCATCGTGGAAATGTTCGACGGTATTTTGTCCGGCCGGTACAGGAACATTCACTCCGTCCTCATGATTCGCCACGGTCGTCTCGTGGCGGAAGAATACTTTCGAGGAACGACTGCCTGGGGACAGGATATCGATTTCCAGCGGAATACCCTTCACGCCGTCTATTCGGTGACGAAGAGCGTGACCTCTGCCCTGGTGGGGATCGCTATGGAAAAGGGGGAGATCCGCGGTCTAGATGCAAGGATGCTCGATCTCCTCCCCAGCTATGCGGATCTCCTGTCCACCGGTGGCAAGAAGGCGATCCTTCTTCGACACTTCCTTTCCATGACCGGAGGCCTGGAGTGGGATGAATGGACCTATTCCTACACCGATTCCCGGAATAGCCACGTCCAGATGCAGGAAGCCGACGACGCGGTCCGATACGTCCTGGAACAACCGCTAGTCGATCCTCCAGGCACTGTGTTCACCTATAATAGCGGCATCTCTATTGCCCTCGGTGAGGCACTCTACAGCGTTACCGGCAGGAAGGCCGATGAGTTGACCCGGCTTCAGCTTTTCGAGCCCATGGGAATCTCCAAGGTTGAGTGGGAGATCTACTCCGGAGGGCTCGTGGAGACTGGCGGCGGGCTCTCCATGCGGCCGCGGGACATGGGGAAGTTCGGGCTCCTCTACCTTCAGGACGGCGTGTGGAATGGCCAGCAACTTGTTCCCCGGGACTGGGTGCGGGAATCCACGAAAAAGCAAGCACCCCTTTGGGGATACGGTTACCACTGGTGGGTGGATTCCCTGGATACCGGCAGCGGCATGGTGGACTCCTTCAGCGCTCAGGGTTACGCCGGTCAGTTCATCTTTGTCGTGCCGGATCTCGATTTGGTGACGGTTTTTACGGCCGGCAACGTGCGTCTCCGTTTGGCGAACCAGCCATACGACATGATGCGGAAACACATTCTGCCGGCGCTCCAGTAGGTCACACGGGCATCGGTCATCGGCGGAGCCGACTCTCCCGGCCCCGGCCGCCCTCCAAGACGCGTAGCCCAAAGAGATATGGGTCCAGGGAGCGAGTTCCCTGGCGAGGTCCTGAACCGGAGCGTAGCGGAGAACATAACCGTAAGGTCATAACCAGCGCTCCGGGCGGAGGTCCGGATGCCCTGCCGCTGTGCCCGAATTTCACCGGGTGGAGCACCAACGATGACCGGGTCCGGTCACGTGATCCCCGCGTTTGGCGATGGTACTCCGCGCAGGGCACTGACTGGTGAAAGCGGTGGCAACGGCGGACGGCGCCCGACGGCCTATCGGGTGATGGGATCGATGGCGTAGCAAGCAATCCTGTGCTGCTTTCCTCTGGAGAGGAGCGGGGGCATCCGTATTGTGCATTCGTCGCGTCGTTCGCTGCAGCGGCTGGCAAAAGGGCAACCTGGCGGTAGATCGAAGGGGCTTGGTACCGAGCCTTCCAGCACGGCCAAAGGGCGTCGATCGTCGGGGTCGTTTACGGGATTCGCACCCAGAAGTGCCCGCGTGTAAGGGTGGAGCGCCGCTTCGTGGAGGCGATGGCAGGGGAGTTCTTCCACCACATATCCCAGGTACATGACCAGAACGCGGTCGCAGAAATGCTCGATCACCTTGAGATCGTGGGAGATGAAGAGAATCGTAAGGTTAAACTCTTCCTTGAGTTCCATGAGGAGGTTCAGGATCTGCGCCTGGATGGAGACGTCAAGGGCTGATACCGGTTCGTCGGCCACGATGAAATCCGGCTTCAGAGCCAAGGCCCTGGCGATGCCAATCCGCTGTCTCTGGCCGCCAGAGAATTCGTGAGGGAACTTATTCCCCGCGTCGGCCTGAAGACCAACCTTGACGATGAGCCGCTGAACGTAGTCATCGATCTCCGTGTCGGGTACCACGCCGTGGAATCGAACGCCTTCGGCGATAGCCGCGTGGACCGTCATCCTGGGATTCAGCGACGAATAAGGATCCTGGAAGACGATCTGCATCTTCTTGCGGTACGGCATCATGGCCTGGTGATCCAGGGTCGAGAGTTCTTGTCCCTGGTACAGAATTGATCCGGAAGTGGGTTTCAAGAGGCGAATGACACTCTTTCCAAGGGTCGATTTGCCGCAGCCCGATTCCCCTACGACACCCAGGATCTCCCCCGCTTCGATGAAGAAGCTCACTCCATTGACCGCGTGGACCTTGCTGATGACGCGGCCAAGGAACCCCCCGTGGACAGGAAAGTGTTTCACCAGGTCTTGGACTTGCAGAATGGCCATGGTCAGGCTTCCTCGGGCTGGTGCGGCTGGATCGGGTAGTGGCAGCGGACGGATCGGCGGCCATCGATGGTGACAAGAGGTGGCTCTTCCCGCTGGCACACTTCTTTGTCCGACAGGGAGCAACGCTTTTCGAAGCGGCACCCGGCGGGCAGGTTGCGGAGGTTTGGCACGACTCCTTCGATGGTGGGGAGGCGGCGGTCTTCGCTGCGACCGCCGCTCTTAGGGATCGACCCCAGGAGCGCCTTCGTGTAGGGATGGCGCGGATCGTGGAAGATTTCCCGGACCGATGCCGACTCGATGACGCGCCCGGCGTACATGACCATGACGCGGTCGCAAACTTGAGCCACGACGCCCAGGTCATGCGTAATGAGGAGGATCGCCGTGGATAGCTTTTCCTTGAGCCCCTCCATGAGGCGGAGAATCTGCGCTTGGATTGTTACGTCCAGGGCCGTGGTCGGCTCGTCAGCGATAAGAATATCCGGCTCGCAGCAAAGGGCGATGGCGATCATGACCCGTTGGCGCATTCCTCCCGAGAGCTGGTGAGGGTACTCATTGACCCGTTGCTCCGCATTGGGGATCTCCACCAGACGGAGCATCTCCATGGAGCGCTTCCGCCTGGCCTTTCGCCCAAGATCGGTGTGGTATTTCAACGCTTCGTCAAGTTGCCAACCCACGGTGAAGACGGGGTTGAGGGCGGTCATGGGCTCTTGGAAGATCATGGCGATCCGGTTGCCCCGAATTTTGCGCATTTTGGATTCCGAGATCCGGGCCAGGTCCAGACCTCCGAAGAGGATCTGGCTTTTTGCCCCAAGAAAACTCAGGTGTGCCGGCAAAAGACGCATGATCGACTTGCTGGTGACCGTCTTTCCGCAGCCCGACTCACCGACGATGCCGAGCGTTTCTCCGGCGTAGACATCGAAAGATACGTCATCGATGGCGGTGACGATCCCGTCATCGGTCTTGAAGCTGGTGGTGAGGTTCCGGACTTCCAGGATCAGTCCTTCTTGAGGCTTCTGCATATTTTTGTCCGTCGCTTCTGTCAGTCTACACGTGTTTCGGGTCGAAGGCGTCTTGAAGGGCATCGGTCAAGATGTTGAAGGCCAATACCAAGCCGAACATCAAGGCCGTGGCGGTGCCGATCTGCCAGAAGAAGCCGTTGATCACCTCCTGGCCCGACTGGCTGATCATGATGCCCCAGCTTGGGCCTTTCTTCACGCCCAGCCCCAGGAAGCTCAGGATCACCTCCGACTTGATGGCGCCGATGAAGAGAAGAGAAAAGTTGATGAACATCAAATGAGCGGTGTTCGGAAGAATGTGCCGGAGCAGGATGTAGAACTTTCCGAAGCCAATGGCTGTTGCCGCCTGAACGTATTCCAATTCCCTGAGCTTCAGAGTCTCACCCCGGATGACCCGGCAGGGGCCGATCCAGAAGGTCATGCAGAAGGCCACATAGATGGGGATCAGCGTCCCGTCGAAGATACTGCCCGTGAACATGTAGGCCAGGAGCGTGAGCAGCACCAGGTTCGGGATGGAGGAGAAGGTGGAGTAGAGCCAGATGACGAGGTGGTCAATCCAGCCTCCGTAGAATCCGGCTGCAGCGCCCAGGAGAGAGCCCACAAGGATCGAGATGAAGGCTGTCACCAGTCCCACCTGGATGGCGACCTTGATGGAATAGATGGCACGGATGGCGATGGAGCGGCCTTGCCGGTCGGTGCCGCCGGAGAGCTCAAGCCAGCGGGAGAAACCTCCCATGGCGCCAGCCGGTCGGTAGAAAGCGGCAACGAGCCGTTCCAGCTCCTCAAGCTTCGGCAGGACTTCCGGTTCAGCGTCGAGATCTTCGTATTCTTCGAGCTCTTCGAAGAGGGCCACGGCCTCGTCCACCCGCTTTCGAGTGGCGACAGGATTGTGATCGGCTGCCTGTAGACTTCCCAGGCGAAGCTCCTTGAGTGCCTCTTCCGGGTTGCGTCTGGGAATGATCTGCCCCGCTTGGCGCCGGTAGAGCGCCCGTTCAACCTGGCGAAGGTAGTAGTCGATATCCTCGAACCGCTTTTCCGTCGTCTGGCTTCCCCAGGATCCCGGAAGGTTTGCCGGTCCAACCCGGTCCATGGTGTCTTCAAGGGTGAGCAGGTCGCCAACGATGATGGCCAGGGCGATAGCCACGTAGATCAAGATGAGCGCCAGGGAAGCCATGGCGATCCGGTTTCGCCGGAAACGTCGAGCGCCGCGGGACTGGAAGAACTTTGCAATCATTGCAGCCTCACTCGGGGATCGAAGATGGCGTAGAGCACGTCCGTGAGGATGTTGGTCACGATGAAGAGTGCGGCAAAGATCGCCGTAAATGCCTGGATCACAGGGAAGTCCTTGGCGTTGATCGCCAAGATGAGCCGCCGGCCCATTCCCGGAATGTTAAAGTACATTTCCAGAAGAATTGACCCCGTAATAAGGAAAGGCAGCGTGATCATAATCCGCGTGATGATGGGAATCATGGCGTTCTTCAGCATGTGGACGAACAGAATCTTCGGGCCGGAAGCTCCCTTGGCACGCGCCGTCGTGATGTAGTCACGGTTCGATTCTTCCACCATGACTGCCCGATAGTACCGCGTGTCGTACCCCAAGGCTACGATCACCGAAATCAATATCGGCAGAAGGCAGTAGTATGCCCAAGTCGCCATCGTCAGCCCCCCCGATGGATAGCCCGAGATGGCAAATAGGTCCATCCCCAGATGCTGCTTGAGCCAGAACGCACCAAAATATTGGCCCAGAATGATGTAGACCAGGAAACTGACGCTCATCCCCAGGACGGCGATGAACACCAGTAGCTGGTCCATCCACCTCCCCCGGAAATAGGCTGAAATCAGGCCGACACAGATCGCCAGGAACGACGTGATTCCCAGAGCTGGGATGGTCAAGGCCAGGCTGGGAACGATGGCGGCGCGGATCATCTTACCCACCTGTATGCCCGGCTGGTCCCAGCTCTCAACGGTGAAATCCAGACGGACTACGTCGGAGAGAAAGTCGAAATACTGGCGCAGGAATGGCTTGTCCAAACCGGATGCCTTGGCGAACTGATCATACTGCTCTTGTGTCGCGTGCTTTCCAAGGTAGGTCCAGATTGGATCATTGACCCGGAGAGCCGCCATGACAAACAGGATAATCCCCAAATAAACCGGGACGTTGTAGACTAACCGGCGGAAGATATATGCCCACATCGGGAGCGGCCTCCTTTAGCGCTTCGAGTCGTCCACGTCGAGGTACTTGACCCAGTTGTAGAAGTCTTCACTCGGCTTGAAGTTCTTGAGCCAGGGGTTCACAAGGTAAAAGCGGGTCCGTGCCATGGAACCAATGTACGGCGCGTCCCGAATGACAATCTCTCGCATTTGCTCGTAGATGACCGTTCTGGCCGGACCCGGTGGCATCACCTGGATCCTCTCGTAGAGAGCGTCATATTCGGGATTCTTGTAGTTGAAATGGTTTGCCCCCGGCGCTTCATTCGGCCCATAGAAAAGCGCCAGGTTATTTTCCGCGTCGGGGTAGTCGGAGCCCCAGGCGAAGCTGAAGAGGGGCGCCTTCCCGTTGTTCACCGCTTCGATGAGCGTCGAGAAGTCTACGAGATGCACGTTGAGCTCTATCCCGATCTTGGCAAGCTGCCGCTGCATCATCTCGGCCTGCTCCGCGCTGTTGCCCCCACGGCCCAGGTAATACTCGATGACCGGAAGCCCTTCCCCATTGGGATGCCCCGCCTCTTTCATCAGCTTCCGAGCCCGTTCCAGGTCGGGCCCCTGAAGGCTGTTGGGGGAGAGACCGTCGGGCGGGAAACCATCCAGTCCCGGCGGAATCGGCCCGTCATACACGTAGTTCAACCCATTGTAAAATGTGTCGTTGAACTCGTAGTGGTCCATGGCAAGATGGATCGCCTGTCGGATCCAGCGCTGCTTGTCGGTGTAGCCCCCAAGAAGAGGGTCTTTCATGTTGAAACCCCGGAAGATGAAATCCAGCAAGGGAATCGCATGGGCAACGATCCCCTCTTCCCGAAAACTCCGTTTGAGCTGCTGCCGCCTGCGGAGGAACGCCTTGGGAAAATACTCCGATGGGATTTGCGTATAGCCGATCTTCCGCGAACGGAATTGGAGCCACATAGGCTGGTCCTGGACGAACATCGTGAATTCCACGCGATCCGCAATGGGTACTCGCGTTCCTGCCGCCAAGTGAAGCCCCAGCTTTTCGTCTTCCGGCATATGTTCCAAGGGGTAGAACTCTTCCCGATAGCCAGGATTCTTGTAGAAGATCATCTTTTGCCCCGCCACCCAGTCATCTTCGGCCATAGTGAAGGCGCCGGTTCCCACTGGATGTCTCCCGAACCGCGTGCCATATTTCTCCGCGGCCTCCCGGGGAACCACTGCAGTTTGGAACATGGCAAGAACCCACAAAAACCTCTGGATGGGCCGGGTCAGAGTGACGGTGAATTCGTAATCATTCAGGACTTTGAATCCCTCTACGGGCGCATCGTAGTCGAAGACCTCCGCTGCATTCTGCACCTCCCGGTACCGGTTGAAGCCAACGATGGTGTTGTCGAACAACCACCAGCTCTTCGGCTGGTTATTCTGATCCGCCATGCGCTTCCACGAATAAAAAACATCCCAGGCCACGACCTCGCGCCCCTTGCCACCAGGGAAACAGGGATCATCGTGGAACGTTATTCCCGGCTTCAGCACGAAGTGGTAGGTGAGCCCATCTTCCGACAACGTAGGCATTTCAGCCAGCAAACTTGGCTCAAGCCGCGGTGGCCGGATCAGATACTTGTACTGGACCAAGGTGTCGTACACCATACTGGCCGCCCGGTTGTCGTACACCGTAGAACCCCTCACCGGATCCAGCGACTTCGGCCCATCGGTGCGCATGGGAAGCTGCAAGACCTTGAGAGGCCGCTCCCCGGAGTCGGGCTCGATCTGCGTCCTACCATGCGCCCGCGGCAGAACGAAGGTCAGGAGCAAAAACACCGCGGTCAGCGCCACCGCGGCTCCCCGTAGGTGCCTTTTCACGGTCGTGGTCATCAGCATCGTGGCTCTCCTTCCGGAGGTCGTCCCGTCACCGGAGCAGGCGGGAAAAGGAGCTCGCAACGCCTTTCCAACCCGGCTTCTTGCAACGGATCTTGCCGAGGCAGCCTGGTCGCTGCCGATCCGTCGTGATCATCACGGGCCCAAGGCGGAATCGCGTCGGAACTTATCATTTCGGCGGGCTGAACCCAAGCGCGGTTTCCCAGATTCTCCACATTTGCATGGGGGCGTAACCATGTATGGATATGTTACCCTTGCCTCATCTCACTCCGCGACCTCCTTCAGAATTTGAGGCCATGAAACGAAACGATCAACAGATTCCGTCTCTTCCCACGGCGACCCTTCAAGTGAAGCGATGTTTCGATCTTGTGGTGGGCAGTGCTCTTTTTCTGGTTTTGGGACCGATGCTCCTTCTCTTGAGCCTCCTGTACTGGTTGTGGGGAATGCTGTGGGAGCCCAGAGATCGAGGCCCTATATTCCATCGAGTATTTCGTCACGCCGGCGGTCGAGCCGTGCCGATCCAGAAGTTCCGCCTTTCCAGAGTCCGCGCTCTCCGGCGGCTGGCGGCCGAGATCGGACCGGAAAGAACCCACTGGCTTGTCGCCTATCTGCCAGAGGCGCAGCAGCGGTACATTGCGGACCATCGCCAGTTTTTGGTGGAAGACTACGGTCGAGTCGAGCCCACCCGCTTCGGCCGCTGGCTCAAAAAACTCTATCTGGATGAGCTTCCACAGCTCCTCGATGTCGTGGCCGGCCGAATGTCCCTCGTGGGGCCCAGACCTCTGCCTTTATCTGATTCGAGGACTCGACCGGATCACAATGGACTCGTGACCATCGGTGAAGAAAAATTCGACTACCGCTTTCGCGATTCTCTGCCCGGTGGTTTGACAGGGCTTTATCAGCTCAACAAGAGCGAACGGGCCCTCCAGGACTATGTTCGGTTCATGCAAGAGGGCGTCGAGCTCGATCGCCAATACTACGAGAAACTCCTGGCACTACCTTCCTGGAAGGTGCCGTACTACGATTTTTCCATCTTGATCCGCGTCATCCGGGTCGTCCTGGAAGCCAAAGGCGTCTAGTGACCAATCGTTCACACTGCATCTCTCGGGTGTGCAATCCTGCCTGCCTTGGAATACGGCATAATTGTCCGCAAAGATCCCTGAATCTAGAAAAAAGTGCCCACGGGGAAGGGCTTGAAATAGCACAGGAATCACTAGATGCTGAACTTTTGTTCGTGCCCGAGGAACAGAATTGCTGGATTTGGGGGGCGAAGGGAAGGGTTGGAGCTGGCCCAGGGAGCGCCGCCGGGACTATCACAAACAAGACATTTGTTTTTTTGAAAGAAAATGAGTTGGTTACTGATGACTTGGCGGGAGCGGTGGAGCATTTGGCGTGATCATTGCTCAGCTTAACAAGGTGATTGCAAACGTGGAAAACGCTCCCTTGCGTCGAGTCGCCAGTCCAACACAATTCTAAGGAATAGAACGATGGTTGCACGCTCCCTCATCCTCAGTTTCGTAGCCTCTTTTCTGTTGGCCGGCACCGCCATGGGGATGTCGGCGCAGACCACACTGACGGTGCATGTTCAGGAGCGAGACGGAACGCCGGTTGAGCAAGCGATTGTCGTAGCCTGGTCGGACGAGACCATCACGCGAGCTATTCACCTGACCAAGGATGACGGCGAAGCCACTTTGCGACCGCTGGCTCCAGCATTGAACTACACGGTAAAAGTCCGCTGCAAGCGCTTCCTTACTCAGGTGGAAGGAATCTCCATCGAGCCTGGAAGCAACTCTTTGGTCGTCACGGTGGATCTTTCTTCCACGGCCCGCCCGGAAATCGTCAACGTTGGCAGGTAGGTACGACCCGCAGCGCCGTGAGCGCCTTATGAAACTACGACCGAGCGTCTCGACCCAGCAGGGGATTCAGGTTTGGGCATACCCAGACTAGAGGTCGAGGGGCTTGGTTCCTTTTTTTGGTATAGATCGCCCCGGCGCCCGGCCAAAATCGCGGTGCCGAGCGCAGCGAGCTGCCGAAGGCACCACCGATGACCAGCCCCCCTGAAAACTTACCACCATGGGCAAGGCAGGCCTCGTCGGCCTCGGTCATGGTACCGGCCACCCGAAAAAAGCGCGCAGCGCACAAAGATGTGGGTCCAGGGAGCTGGCTCCCTGGCGTGGGTCTGGGAGCGGCGCTCCCAGCGGAGGTCCGGAGGCAGAGCCTCCGCCGGGTTCC
>JAJRTK010000183.1 GCA_024278345.1 bacterium
GCCTCCTTCCCGGCTCCGTGCAGCCCGGAGGGCGCTACACCGGCAAGATGCCGGTGCCACCGTTTCGGCGAAGAAAATTGTAAAGCAAAAACACGACAATTTGATAGGTCCGGAAAAGAAAAGGGAAAACGCGGTGCCGAGCAGAGCGAGATGCCGAGCATCAGCGAGGCCCACCGTACAAGAATGTGGGCTGGGATCCCGTTGCCCTTTGTTGCAACGGGAAGTTGAGCTGGCTCCCTGGTGGGTGCAGGGATCTCGGGTCACGGCGTGCCGTGACCTTGCCAGGGGACCGGATGCCGAGCAACGCGAGACGCGGCCCAAGGGGCCGCAGCCAGAGTCACCGGACCACCGCCGGGTAACGCGAGGCGTGACCCTTCGAGTCACGCAAACGTGACCTGCCGAGCGGAGCGCGGCGTTGCCCGATGAAGTTTTTTCCCCGTGGCCCATTGTCCCGCTTTGCGTGGATGCCCGGAAATTCCGAATCCCCCATGGAGGAAACAGCGAGTGCTTGGCTACGCCTCGAGCAGAAAGAAAGCACAGGGTCAGAGTGCGAAGCCCTTCTCGGGGCGTCTTTTTTGTTACGGCGTGATCAGCATGCGTATCGCATCTCGGGCCGCATCCGCCAGGCCGGAGGAGAAGAGACCCCCAAGAAGAGTCAAAAGCGCCGCGGCCCCTACGGTAACGCGTACGGCCAGGGAACTGCTCAGCTTGGGCTCCGGTTCTGTAGGTTCCGACATGTACATTTCGACGATGATGCGCAGGTAGTAAAAAATCGAGATCAAGCTTCCCAGCACGCCGATGATCGCCAAGTAATAGCGGCCCGCTTGGATTGCGGCTCCGAAAACGTAGAACTTTGCCACGAATCCCCAGAAGGGTGGCATGCCAGCAAGCGAGAGCAGAAAGAATGTCATGCAAAGAGCAACGAGTGGATGGCTCTGGCTAAGACCGCGGAGATCCTCCAGCTTCTCGGCGCCTCCGGGACGGCTCTGCACTAGGATGAGCACCCCGAAGGCCCCAAGGTTCATGACCACATAAGCCGCGAGGTAATAGCTCACCGCCCACGGACCAAAAGCCGTGGGGAGCGAGTGGTAGGCGACCACACCCACCAAGATATAGCCCGCGTGGGCGATGGAGGAATAGGCCAGAAGCCGTTTGAGGTTATTTTGCTTCAGCGCCAGGATATTTCCGAAGAGGATCGAGAGTGCGGCCAGCATCCAAAGAGCGGTTCCCCAACCTTCTTGCAGCGAAGCGAGCCCTCCGCCAAGGAGGCGAACAAGAGCTCCGAATGCCGCAACCTTGACGCCTGTAGACATGAACGCCGTTACCGGTGTTGGAGAGCCTTCGTAGACATCCGGGGCCCACATGTGGAACGGAACCAGCGCCAACTTGAACGCGAATCCCACGAGCATCAGACCGAGTCCCGCCAAGAGTATAGGGCTACCGGCGATTGCTTCAGTGCTGGTGGAGTGTCGGAGCTCTGAAAATATCGTCGTGCCGGTGGCGGCGTAGGTTAGGGCGATGCCATAGAGAAGAAACCCAGACGCAAAGGCGCCCATCAAGAAGTATTTCAGGGCAGCCTCTTGGGATCGGGGCTCTTGCCTGCGGAACCCCGCCAAAACGTAAAGGGGGATGGAGAGAGTCTCCAGGCCAATAAAGAGCGTCAGAAGCTCGCCGGCCTTCACCATGACCATCATCCCCACCGTGGACAGGAGGATCAGAAGAAAAAACTCCGTCTTTTCAGAGCCGATTTGTCGGAGATAGTCCGAGGCCAACAGAATGGTGGCTCCCGCGGAGACCAGGCAGACCATGGACAACAAGAGTCCCATGCTGTCCAAGCGAACGATGCCGTTGTAACCGCTGAGATTCTTTCCCCAGAGGGCGATACAGACCGCTAGTGTGAGCACCACGGCCATCATTGCCAGGCCGGCCGTTTGGCGGAGCCTGGAGCGGCTTTCGGAAAAGATGTCGATGAGCAAGACGACCACGCTAAGGAGGGCGAGGACGAGCTCCGGCAGGACGACAATGAGATTCTGAGCCATGGCGACTTATCCCGCGGCGGTGCCACCGCACAAACTTCCTAGGGTGATACGAGCTTCACGAGCTCGTTGACTGTCCCATTCATAACCTGGAGAATCGGCTTCGGATAGATGCCGATGAAAAAAATACCAGCCAGCATCGGGGCAAGGACGATGAACTCTCGGAGATCCAGGTCCGCAATCTTGGCGTTGGCTTCGTTTGTGATCGGCCCCAGGAAAACCCGCTGGAACATCCACAACATGTAGATGGCGGCCAGAATCACGCCCGTGGCGGCCAGAGTGGCAAACCAAGCGCTCGTTTTGAACGTGCCCACCAGAATCATGAATTCTCCCACGAACCCACTGAGGCCTGGCAGGCCCACGGAGGAGAGCATAACCAGGAGGAAAACCCCATACAACCGGGGCACCGATTTGGCCAGGCCCCCGAAGTCATCGATCATCTTTGTGTGGCGGCGATCATAGAGGATTCCCACCAAGAAGAAGAGCGCGCCAGTGCTCAACCCGTGGCTCAGCATCTGAATGAAGGCTCCGCTCATCGCCTGTGCGTTGAGAGCGAACAACCCAAGAACGATAAAGCCCATGTGGCTGACGCTGGAATAGGCGATGAGCTTTTTGACGTTGGGCTGCACCATGCAGACCAGCGCCCCGTAGATGATCCCGATGATCCCAAGGATGCAGAAAAAACTGGAAAACTGGACGGCCATCTCGGGGAAGATCCCGATGCAGAAGCGAGCGAGGCCATAAGTCCCCATCTTCAGGAGCACGCCGGCCAGAATCATACTCCCCGCCGTCGGCGCTTCCACGTGGGCGTCGGGCAGCCAGGTATGGAGCGGGAAGACTGGCACTTTGATAGCAAACGAGAGGGCGAAGCCCAGAAAAATCCACTTTTGCGTTTCCAGGGGAAGCGTACGCGCCGCTTCGGCCAGTTTCACATAATCAAAGCTTTGACCACCACAGAGCAGGAAAAGGGCTAGAATCGCGATGAGCATGAAAACACTACCGGCCATGGTGTAAAGCACGAACTTCACGGCCGCGTAAATCCGGCGCTCACTGCCCCAAATTCCGATGAGCAGCGCCATGGGAATCAGCATCACTTCCCAGAAAACGTAAAAAAGAAACAGATCTAGAGAGGCGAAGACCCCAATCATCCCGGTCTCAAGAAACATCATACAGGCCAGGAATTCCTTGACGCGGCCTTGGATCTCCTTGGTTGAGGCCAGAATACAAAGCGGTGTCAAAAGGGTCGTCAAGATGATGAGCGCCAGACTCAGACCATCGACGCCCAATTTGTAGCCAATCCCCACCGATGGGATCCAGGGCACATCCTCCACGAACTGGAATCCGGGAGCGCCAGGGACGAAACCCGTCCAAAGCGGTACGCAGGCAAGGAGCGTCAGAAGCGAGCCGGCAAGAGCGATCCCCCACAAGACGCAGTGGTTCTCGCGGTCCGTGCCCAGCAGCAAGACGCCGGTGACGAGGGGAAGAAACGTGATGACGCTAATCAACGGGAATTCCATCTTGTCTAGCTCGTTTCATCGGTTGCCGGGCTTGACCGCTCCGCTGATCATGCCGGGAGAGCGGCTTGAACCAGCACCCACGGTTTAGCCGACCAACATTACGTAGATGAGAACGAAGACCGCTCCACCAAAAAAGGTGAAGAGGTAAACCTGTACATTACCCGCCTGAGCTCGCCGGAATTCTTCGCTGGAGTCTCCAACGAAACTGGCGAGTCCATTGACGGCGGCGTCGATGATCTTGGTGTCGAAGGCATTCCAGAGAACCTCCGCCAGCCGCCGGATGGGCAGGACGATGAAGCCTTCGTAAACCTCATCGACGTAAAACTTGTGATAGGAGTAGTCGTGGGCCTTTGCAAGGCGCTTCTTGAGGTCTTCCGCCTTCTTCGGCGAACGCATGTACAGCCACCAGGCCAGACCCATCCCCCCCAGGGCAAGAAGGACCGACACGACCGCCAGACCCCATTCCAGGCCAACAGAGATCTCAATCCCAACTTCGCTCGGGACCGGCAGCGTCGATTCAAGGAACCCCTCCAAAAGGTTTCCCACATGGAGGAAGTCCAGAAAGTGCGGAATCCCTATCCAGCCGCCCACGAAAGAAAGGATGCCAAGGACGACCAAAGGGGCCGTCATCGTCCACGGGGACTCATGGAGATGTTCTTGTGCATCTTCCCGGAGAAGTGATTTGCCTTCAAAGGTCCGGAAGTAGAGGCGGAACATGTAAAAAGCAGTCATCAGCGCCGTGATGGCTCCCACGACCCAAATCAACCAATAAC
>JAJRTK010000184.1 GCA_024278345.1 bacterium
CGCCCGCAGCCGAGGCAAGCTTCGCCGTTTCAGCCGACGGCCAGGCGCCAACGGATTTCTCAAAAATATAAGCGGCCCCTTGGGCTGCTCCAGAGCCGGTGTTGCTCCAAGCGCCGACGACGATGCGCCCTCCGTCCACGTCCAGCGCGGCGCCGAAGGCATCCCCGGCAGAACCATCCGACGCCGTGAGCTTCGCCGCCTCCTGACTCAACCAAACACCACTGTCTTTCTCGAAAACGTACGCCGAGCCCTGGGAGGCATTGCCTCCGATCTCGTCGCCATACGCGCCGACCACCGCCGTCGTTCCATCGACAGCCACCGACGATCCGAAGTGCGCGTAAGCACCGCCATCGCTCGCGGACAGCTTCAGCGTCTCCTCCCCGGTGATCCAACTCCCGGAACTCTCAAAAAGATAGGCCGAACCACGGCCCATGATCGAGCCAACGCTGTCGCCCGGAGCTCCGACGACAATGACACCCCCACTGATGGCGACCGAGAAACCAAAATCATCCGACGCCGCCCTGTCCGAAGCGTAGAGCCAAGCGGTCTCCGTGGAAGACGCCCAACCGCCAGCAGGTTTCTCGAAAACATACGCAGCGCCCCCGGCAATTCCAGAGAAGGCGTGCCCTCGAGCCCCTACGACCACGACCCCGCCGTCGATGGCAACGGAAACACCGAACTGGTCCCCAGGCCCACCATCCGACGGCGACAACTGGACCGTCTCCGGCATTGTGGTCCATCCGCCCGCAGGCTTTTCGAACAAGTAGACCGCGCCCTGACGCAAGTGCCCCGATACCGTCCGCGACGGAGCACCAACAATGATCGTATCCCCTCTGATTGCCACCGACAGACCAAACTCATCTCCTATGGCCCCGTTCGAGGCCCACAACCAGGCCACCTGCGTCATCTCGGCCCAGCCGCCCGCCGGTTTCACGAAAACCAGGACCACGCCTTTCCCGCGCCGGCCCCGAGGCGCTCCCACGACGACGATATCCCCCTCCATCGCCACCGACCTCCCGAGCCAACTCGATTCCCTCACTCCCGTGGAGGTCAACTCTCCCATCTCGACGAAGGGTGCCGCGGCCAAGGAAGATGCAACGCCATGGCCAAGCGCGACCAAACCGCCTCCGCCGAAAACCTCCGACCCAAGGCCGCACCCCAAAAAAATCAGAAAAAAGATCCAACAATAGAAACTCCACCAAACCCGCCCACTTCGCTCCATCATTGCCCCTCACCGACGATCCGTCGAGCCACGGATTCCGGAGATCCTTGGCGAAGAATCCCCACCAACAAGAGATCATGCCGGCTCAAGCTCTTCTCCGAGGGCAACCGCCCGCGGCATGGGGCAAAAAAACGAATTCATCGCTCCAGGGCCGAACCGCCCATCATCATAACGACAAAGGAAAAGCTACTCTCCGCCACGCCGAATGTCAAAAAAATCCATCCACCCCGAAAGTGAAACTCCGTGCTAGCCAGTTGAGGGAAACATTGAGACTCCTCCACGCGCACCCTCCATGACCCAGGCCTTCGAGGGAAACCCGCCGCCTCTCCTGGAATTCCAATCCTCCGATGAAGGCTCGTCCATCCCATGGGCCACGCCATGGCGCCTTCAGCGGTTCTTGCCAGTGATCTGCCCCGGGGAGTTTCTTCATTGTTGTGTTCCGGTCGGGTCGCTCGCAGCCGCTCGCGCCCCTCCCCAGGCATACCGCCGGATGCAGCGACTGGCCGAGAACATGGACAAGCCCCTCCGATGGCAAAGAAGGTGGGGCCGGAACGCCCTAGAGCCCCGGGCCGTCGGACAAACCGGGACCAGGGAAGCTCCTTGGCTGCAGGCCAGCGTGCCCTCGGATCAGGTCAATCCTTCGGAGCCGCCCGGGAGCAGGTAGAGAGTCCCGCGGCCTCGGCCCCGGACCTTCAGTTTGCCCGATTTCCGCAGAATCCCAACGATCTTGCGGAGTTCGCCGGGGCTCCAGCCGAAAAACTCCCGAACCTCGGCGGGCCGCAGTGTGGCCCGAGCCTGCAAGAGTTCCAGAAGGCGCCCCGCATCCCCCGTGGCGGAATCCGCCCGCAATGGTTCCGAAGGTCCCCGAGGCGTTTTTGACGGGCTTCGCCGCTTTCCCGTGGAGGCCACGACCTTGCCCGTCCCTCCCTTCTTTGGCACCGCACTCCCGCCCCGGAGCGCCACGCTCTCCCCGGCCGCCGCCCGGCTGCCTCCGCCCTCGACGCCCCCCCCGGCGGCGGCAGCCCCGCCACGCGGCCCCGCCCTGCCACCAACCTCTACCGGGCCGGCAACCTCCGGGGAAGCAGATCTTCCACCGCCCCTCGCCAACGCCTGCGACGCACCCGACCCGGACGCCTGGTCCCCCACACCGCCCCGAGGCGCGCCGCACTTGGGGCAACGCTCCCCTTTCACGCATCGCGGACAACTCTTTCGCTCGCAGTCGCGGCACGGAGCATAGCAGCCGGGCCGACCGCACAAGATGTGCCCCTCGTCGCAACACCAGAGAGGCCGGCAGCGCTTTGAACAATGTTGGCAAAGCGGTCCCAAAAGCTCCCGAAGAGCGGGAATGTAACGGATATGGGCCGTCACGTTTTTCTTTCGGCGTAGCAGCTCCAACTCCATGGCAAAGGCCGGGATCCGGATTTCCAGGATGGCCGTTGGGCGGATGACCACCTGGATTTTCGAGCGAAGCTCGAGTTCACGGCACTTAACGGCATAATCGGCCAAAATGGCTTGATGCTTTTTGGCCAACCGCTCCGGATCACCTTCCATGGCTCGGCGGGGGCTGTCGCGAAGGTCCTCCAAAAGTTCGCCGTAGTATTCGTGAAGACGGCGGCCGTCTTGTTGGCGGTACCGTGCAATGGCGGTTCGGAACTCTTCCAGTTGGCGGGTAACGCGGGTTTCGGCGGTTCGCCGTGCCGTGGCGCGTTCGGCCGGAGATTCCAGGCCGCTGCTCCTTGGCAAACAAAAAGTTTCCGGGTTCCGGCAGAGATCCCGAAGCCGCTCTTCCCCATGAACGAGGGCGCCGGTCCCTGCCTCTAGCGCCACGTTGATCAGCCCGTCGGCGGTATCGTCGCATTGCGCCTGGTAGCGGTAGGTGACAAGTAGAAGCCGGCCTCGAGCCGGTGTGCAATGCAGAGCTCGGAGGGTGACATTTTGCAGCGCCAAATTATCCAGCGCAAAGCGCTTCGCCGATTCGGCGGAAGCATGGGCGCCATCCCGGAGCTCAATGCCAGCGATGGGTACGAGCGTCTCCTCCACGGTCTCGAACAACCGCTCAAGGAATGGAGATCCATAGGCGACGCGCTCGACACCAGTTTCAAGATTGCCAGCCTGGAACGTGAGTTGGAGAAGCTCATGCGCCTGGAGCCGCTCGGCAAGGAAATCGGGCAAGAGAGCTTCAGCGCGGCCCGTTTCCGTATGCTCCACTAGCGCTCCAAGGCGTTGAAGACTTTGAAGGGTAAAATCTTGGAGGTCGTGGAGCCGATCTGTTGTCATTTGAACACTCCATGAAGCTTCCGCGGGTCAGGCTTCAAAGTCCCTTCCGAAAATCGTCTCATCCAACCGTGCGCTCCGCTCGTACTCTTGTTTCGCCTGTACAAGCTCGTCGCCCAGCTCCTCCACGCGGTGCCGGGCCTCTTCATCCGTTTTGGCGTCAAACCAAATATCGACCACGCGATCAGGAAAATCGCGATCCTCGGTCAGGTTGCCAAGAATCACTCCCAGCTCGCCGACAACAAGCTCAAACAAGTTGATCTTCTCTTCGAGGACAGCCAAAATGGCGCTTTCAATACTCCCCGCCAGGGCGAGGTTGAAAACGTAAACCGGCTTGGTCTGGCCGATCCTATGCACACGACCGATCCTTTGCTCGATGCGCATGGGGTTCCAGGGCAGGTCGTAGTTGATGACCGTCGTAGCCACTTGCAGATTTTGGCCTTCGGCGCCGGCTTCGGTGCAGAGCAACAGATCGCTCGTCCCGTGGAGCAACGCGATCACCTTCTGCCGCTCCACCGGACGCATGCCCCCGTGAAAAAGAAGCGGGGCGAAACCGGCGTCAGCCAAGCTACGTTCCAAAAAGTGGAGCGTATCTCTGTACTGCGTAAACACGATCTTCTTTCCCGGTCCCTTCTTCAAAAGATCCTGGAGTCTTTGGAACTTCGCCTCCTGCCCCGCAAGCTTCGTGGCTGTTCGGCGAAGGCGAGCGAGAACGGCAGCCTGCTTGCCGGGAAACTCTCGCTTCTTGCCGAACTTCCGAAGACTCGAAGCCAGGGCGACCAGACTGCTTCCGGCACGCATCAACAGCGAGTGGAAGGCGAGTTTTTCCGAAGGAGGTGCGGAGGGATAGAGCTCTCGGAGTAGTTGGTTGAGATCCCGGTACAACTTGGCGGCTTCGGTGGACTGGGTGACGTGGTACGTCGTGGCTCGGCGGGGCGGCAGCTTCAGGTCGGCCACGGACCGAGTATTGCGAATCATGACCGACCTCATGAGCGTCCGCAATTTTTCCGGGTCCTTGGGGACCCCTTTCCGACCGCTCTTGACAAAGGTTCTCCGGAACTCCGCCGGCGTACCCAAGGTTCCCGGCCGAAGGAGAGTAATGAGGTTGTAGAGCTCGCCAAGATCGTTCTGCACCGGAGTCGCGGTCAGCAGCAGGAGGAACTTCCGCTTCAGGGAGTTGACGAACCGCCAGGCCACGGTATTACGGTTCTTGAGGTGATGCGCCTCATCAATGATCAGCATGTCGAATTCCAGGGATTCCAGGAGTTTCTTATTCCGTGGGCTCTTGGCAGTGTGCAAAGAAGCCACGATCGCTGAGTGGTTCACCCAAAACTCGGCCGGATTCCGCCGATACTCTTCGTCATTGGTGGTCTTCGTCGGGATGAGGAATTTCTCTTGAAGCTCGCCGCGCCACTGAGAGACAAGTGACGGTGGGCAGAGAACCAGGAATCGGCTCACAAGACCTCGAAGGCTGTATTCCTTGAGCAATAGGCCAGCTTCGATGGTCTTTCCCAAACCCACTTCGTCGGCAAGAATCGCTCGGCCTCGATGGCGGCGGAGCACCCGCCGTACGGTTTCCACCTGATATCTCAAAAATTCGACGCCCTCCACAGCTTCCAGGCACAAGAGATCGTCGAAACTGGCCGTCAGCGACAATCGCTGCGCCATGAGCACAAGCCGCCAGTCTTCCAGCTTTCTCCGGGCCAACTGCTTGGAGTCGAGAGCCGCGGTTTCTGATCGGTTTTCACCCCCGTCGGCCACGGAAAAATCTAGAAATGACACGTCGAAACGCGGCACAACGATGGGAGCAGGCAAAAGCTCTTTCCGGCTTTCGCTAGACTGCTTGGCAAGGCCGGTAACGCCTTGGGCCGGACCCATTCCAGTCGGCTGGTCCCGCCCTGCGGCTCCGCCTCCGCCAAGCCCAATGGCTGATGGTGCCTGGGACGCAGGGTTCCCCTTGTACGGCCCGGCCTGCCGTGTCCGGGACTCCAGGGCCGCGGCGTGGCCACGACGCCCTTTTTTTTTCAAGCCTCTCCCAACCCGCGGAGGCTCTGTCACAGTGTATCCATGAGCTTCTAGCCAGTTCTTCGCCTTCTCCATAAGGTCGGCGGCCTTGCCAAGCCATCGCCGTTCATTGCCAGTTCGCGGCGGGACTATCCGGTGCATGTTGCGCAATCCCCAGTTCACAAGATCGACGATCCGCTCTTCCTGTGAATAACTGATGAGAACACCGTAGTAGGATTCCGGGCATTGCCGACTCTGAAAAACCAACCGGAACAGCTCTCGGCTCCGCTCCTCGTCCCTGTCAAACTCGAGAAGACGCCAGGCCAAGTCCAGTCTTAGCCGCAACGGAGCATTGCCATCCCGGATCACCTCGTCCACGCACTCAAGATCCAGGTCCGGGGTGGAGAGCATCTTGAGGTATGCGCGTTTCGAAAGACGTTTTCGCGGTTTCATGGCCAAGGAACGACCCTTCGGATGCCGAGGAACGGAAGAAAAAGCAGGTCGAATGCCCGCAGTCAACCTCAGTCTAAAGATAAGACGTCACGCCAACCATGGCAAGACAACCGTCCAAACCTACGTTTCAGCCAAGGATTCCCCTGAAACAAACTGACGCTCAGCCTCATGAAGGGCGAAGATGGCAAAGACTCGGAGATCATCTCAACAATCAACATCCACCTGGGTGGGACCTATCAAATCCCCGCGTTTTGCTTTACACTCCGCGGCGCCGCCCTGGTGGCACCGGCATCTTGCCGGTGGCGGGCTGGACGGGATTCACGGAATTGAACGGTGGGTTCCTTTCGTGCGTGGACTTGTCAACCGGATCTGATAGGTCCTGCCCGTGTCACAATCCTCGAAACAGCCTCTTTTCTTTGTGTTGGGGTCCGCTCCCGGCGGCACGACCCGCGCCTCCGGCGCGAGTTCCCCCCGTCCGCCGCCACTCGCCTCGAACCACTTCGCTGCCATCCGCGGCACCGACGGCTCACGGGTGAACCGCGGAAGATCCTCCAGGCCAACCCAGGCGAGATCGAAGGATTCATCACTCACCTGAAAATCCGTGGAACCTTGGGCCTGCACCAGGAAGCGGAGATCGTAGTGGAGATGCTCCGGTTCTCCGGGCCTGGCCGGGATGAGGTGGACATCCAGATCGAAGGGGAACCGCTCCAGGAGAACCAGATCGGAAAGGCCGGACTCTTCCTCCGCTTCCTTCAGGGCGACTTGGGACAGATGAGGATCTCCGTCGGCATGGCCGCCAGGCTGGACCCACTTCCCCAGTTTCCGGTGGTGGGTGAGCAAAACTCTCTTCCCCGCGCCATCCAGAAGCCAAGCGGAAGCCGTGATATGGCCCACGGCAAGGGAACGTCGAAAGCAGAGGGACTCGGCCTGGATGAAACGGACAATCCGGTCCCGGCAGCGGGCGTCGCGGTCATCCCAAGGTCGGTAACTCCGGAGAAGATAAAGCAGCGGCTCCCTGTGCATGGACGATCCTCCTTCAAATCATCCATTGTTGGAGGGTCGGCCAAAGAAAGTCAACTTGGCCGGGAACCTCCCCAGACACTCCCGGCCATATCCTGCCCTGCCCCGGCCCACCTGGATCGACAGAACCCCCGAAAACCTGTTCATTGGCAGATTCCGGTCGTGAGGCGCTTTTGGGGCATGGAGAAAGCGTCAAGGGCGATGATAGGCGAACAGCGGTCGGCCGGCTGGCCGCCGATGGGAGCGGAACTCAACCCTTCTCCTCCTGAAGCTTCTCCTTCAGAGCTTGAAGGGCCTGGCCCAGCTCGCTGGCTGGGTGGACTCCCAACTTGTTGGCGGCAGCCTCGATCCGCTCTAGTAGGTGATTGATGGGGCGGCCTTGGGAATGCCAGAGATAAGCACGCTCGCAGCGACAAATCGCCAGGTAGAGAAAGTCCCCCACTTCGACGAGGAGGGCTTCGGCCTCGTCCAACATCTGGTGGATCTCGTTTTGCGGACTTCCTTGGGTCCGCAAGAAGCCGGCGAACGATGTGAGGGTGATAGCGATGAAGCGGCGATCATCGACGTCACGGAGGATCTCCAGCGCCAGGAGATAGTGGGCGCGGGCTGCTTCGGCGCGGCCTTCCAGCCGCTCCAGGTGGGCCAGGTTGCTCAGGGTGTGTCCCTCCACGCGGCGGTTGCCCAGGCTTCGATGGGCATCGAGGGCATTCTGGTAGAGGGCGAGGCTCTCCTGAAACTCTCCCTCTTCTTGAGCCAACTGTGCCATGTTCCCCAAGGTCACGGCCTCCATGGAGGGATTTTGGAGGTCCCGGGCCAAGGCTAGAGACCGGCTGTAGAGTTCTCTTGCTCGCGGGAGATCTCCCTGGTCGTGGGCGAGAGCGGCGAGGTTTCCAAGCTGCCTGGCCTGGTTTGCCTTGTCGCCAGCGGCGGCGGCGACTTCGAATGCCCGTTCATACAGGGGCCGCGCCTCTTCCAGCCGTCCTTGATCGTGGCGCAAGACGCCGAGGTTCCCGTAGATCATGGCCTCCTGGGCTGCATCGCCAAGGCGATTCCATCTTTCGAGGGCCTTCTCCAGCACTTCCAAAGCCTCCTCCAGGCGGCCGGTATCGAGGTAGACGACTCCCAGGTTCTGGAGCGAGATGGCCTCGCGCCGCTCATCCCGCAATTGCCGGGCCTCCGCCAGCGCCCGCGCATGCTCTTCCCGCGCCTCGTCCATCCGGCCCCGGACGTGGAGCGCCCCGCTGCCAAGTTCGTTTCGGACGTCGATCCTCTCTTTCGACGGAGCAGGAAAAAGCCTCAACGCCTCCCGGTAGAGACGGGCGGCCTCGTCGTGTGCAAGGCGCCGGATCGCCTGACGGGCGGCCTCGACAAAAGCCGTGCGGGCGCGGCGGGGTTCTCCGCTCTTCTCCAGGTGGCCCGGAAGCTCCGCCAGGCGAGTCTCTCTCTTTGCCGCGGGCAGGCTCTCGATATGAGTCGCGGCCGCCTGGTGGAGGAGACGGCGCAAGCCCGGTGCCATTGCCTGGTAGGTGACCCTGGCCACGGCGTCATTGGCCACGTGCCAAAGGCCCGGCTCGGGCTCGGCCAGGATTTCCCGGGCGACGAGGTCCCTCAAGGCATCCTGGAGAACGCTCTCGGGAAGTCCCGACGCCTGCTGGAGGAAGGAGAGAGAGGATTCCTGGCCCACGACGCTGAACAGGTCGAGAAGTCGTCGGATCCGCGGCTCCAGGAGATCCAATCGCCAACGGATGAGATCCTCCGACGAGCGGGGCAATGGAAGGCTCTCGAAATGTTCCTCTGTCGCTGTCTGAGAAGCGGGATCGAGAATCTGCCAGGTTCCGTGAAGACGATAGAGCAACCCTTCGTCCAACGCCACCCGGAGAAACTCTGAAACGAAGAAGGGGTTTCCGCCGGAGCGTCGGGCCAGGAAGCTGGCGAAGAGGAGCGGAGGCTCCGACAGCCCGAGAGATTCCTTGACCAGGCCGCCAATGGCCTCTTCGTCGAGCCGAGGAAGAACGACCCGCCGGGCATGGGCGTGCTCCAAGAGGCATTGGAGGGCGGCGACGGGAGCATCGGTTCGGTACGTCGCCACCACCAGGAGGCTCATTCGGAAAAGCTCCCCCGACTCCAGGAGAAGGCGAAAGAAATCGAGGGTGAGTTCGTCGGCCCAGTGGAGATCGTCAATGATGAGAAGGACGCGCTGGTGGCGTGCCAACTGGAAGAAGGCGCTCTTCAGGCAGTGGAGCAGCCGCTGCCTCTCCTGGCGTGCCCCGAGCTTGGGCGGGCGAGGAAGCTCCAGTCTCTTGCCCACGGCGGCCAGGGAGGGTTCGTAGTCGGCCAGAACGATGCCATGGGGTCCAAGAAGGCGTTCAGCCTCCCGGCGGCCTCGCTCCAGACAGCGATCCGCCAACGCCTGGAGTGGCCGGCGAAGAGCGGCCAGGGGCGCCACGGATACAGCCTCGCCGCTTGCCCCGGATGGACGGCATTCCCCGCTGGAAACAAAGAGATCGCCATCGACCAGACGATCGATGAGCTCGCGCACAAGGCGGGTCTTTCCAACCCCACTTTCCCCGCCGATGAAGATGATTCCTCCCGACGACCGGCAGAGCTTCTCCACGGCTCGCTCCAGTCGGGCCAGCTCCCGGGTCCGCCCCACCAGGGGAGGCCGATAGAGGTAGGGCTTCCCGGAAGTCCCGGCTTCTCCCCACGCGGCAGGCACGGGTTCCGCGCCCAGCGCCTCCAGGGCCGCGGCCACGTCGTCGGCATAGCAGAGCCTGTGGCGGGGATCCTTGGCGAGCAGCCGCAATACCAGGACATCCAGAGCCGAATCCATCCCTTCCACGTGGGCCGATGGAGCGAGGGGAGCCGACCGCAGGTGGGCGTCCAATACCCTTTTCAGCGACGGTTCCATGAAAGGGGGCCGGCCGGTCAACAGCTCGTAAAGAACGCAACCCAAGGCATAGAGGTCGGCCCGGGCATCGACGGCGCCACCGCGAATCTGCTCCGGCGCCATGTAGGCCACCGTCCCGCCACTCCGCCGACGCCAGACAAGAGAATCCCGACCGGCCCGGCCGGCAAATTGGGACAGGAGCCCAAAGTCCACGAGCACGGGCCAGCCTCCTTCCTGGATCAGCACATTGTCCGGCTTGAGGTCCAGGTGGACGAGCCCTTCGCCATGAAGAAAGGCCAGGGGAGCGCAAAGGCGCCGCACCATGGTCAGGATTCCCCGAAGAGACTGGGGAGCGATCTTTTTAAGAAGGGGGCCGGTGGAGGCCGGTCTCCGCGGGGCGCCATCGGCCTCGCCAGAGAGGGAAGCTCGCGGCAAGTCCTCATCGATCAAGGGTATCTGGGCGGCCCTTCCGGAGGGAGACGTCCCTTTCCGGGAGTCCATGTCGGACCGCGGGGCGGCCGGCAGTTTCGGGGAAACGTTCAAGGGCTCGCCGGTGACCGTCTCCCGGCAGCGAAGGGTGTGAGTCCACCACGGGCTGCGGTGTGCGTTGTCCATGGAGCTTCCGGAATCCTGGGTCATCCAGCCCTTGGGCGGGCGTGTGGGATGGCCAAACGTCTCCTGGCAGTAACTTCGGAGAGTGGTCCCTTCCAGGAGCTCCATGGCGTACCAGGGAACGCCATTCTGGGTGCCCTCGTCCAGGATCGCCACGATCCCTGGGTGCCGGATCCGGGCCAGGGCCTGGATCTCCCGCCGGATCCCCCGCACCATGGTCTCGGAGGTCATCAGCACGGTTTTGAGGGCGACCAGTTTTCCCGTTTCATTGTGCTCAGCGCGGTAGATCACACCCATCCCGCCCTGGCCCAGGGCGGAAACAATCCGATAAGGTCCATAATTGCGAGGCGGCTCGCTCATCGAACCTCTCTTTGGCGATTGTTGAGATCGAACTCCGGGTCCGGCGATTTGCCGGGCCACGCAACTCTTCCAATCCGCGGCCCCCCGGCCCTCACACTACGGGAGCAGTTTGCTTTGGGACCCCAAGCCCGGGTCAAGGGCAAAAAGGGCGAGCGGCGGCGGGCGAAGGGGAACTCAACTCAGATCAGTCCATCTGATATTCGATTTGTCCCGTTTTCAGAAGCTCCCAGATCACGTGGTAGATCCGGGCGTGGCTGAATGGCGAGTATTTGAGGAGCTTGCCAAGAGCTGTCGGCTGCCGAGTCAGTGCTTCCCAAACCTTCTCAGCATATTCCCATGTATCTTCATCCTCCCACTTCATTTGGGGGATTGCCGTGCTGATAAGACGAGTATGATCGGGAAGCTTGCGGCGGATGGCGCGGTACTCATCCTGGAGCCTGGCGGCTTCCAAGAGGATCATCATGGGGGCTTCGGAGATATTCGAGTTCGCCGGAACTTGCTCACCGCCAATGAACTGGAAGCGACCGTCAGCCCCCATCTGAAAGAGCTGATAAACGGCCTCTTCACCCTGGATACGACCGGTCTTCGCCCAAATGATGCTCCCGTTGTCAATGTAGATTTCGGCCTTGGAATCTTCGCCTTCGCCCGTTTCTACGAACATGCGGCCGGTTTTCCTGGAATCGACAAGGGTCTGGAGCATGCTGGCCAGGTCGAAAAACTTGAGATTCCCCTCCAGCAATGTGGGCGGGCCGTCGGATGCGGTGGCGACTTCATTGGAATCTCCGCCGCTGGTGGCACGGTCGAGGCGCTGGGCCAGGATGCCGCAAAGCTGGCGCAGAAAGACCGGGAACCTCAGAATGAGCTCCTCGAAAACATCCTTCGTGATGTTGATGACTTCGGCCCGCTCTGGAACCCGAGCCGTAGCCGTCCGCGGCTTGCCGATGAGCAGAGCGACCTCGCCGATACATTCGCTAGGGCCGATGTAGCTCAAAATCTTCGGTCCCTTGGGGGTCTCCGCGACGATTTCCACGACGCCTGAGTGGACGATGGAAAAATAGTCCGCCGGATCGCCCTGCTTGAAAAGCTCATCGCCCGGGCTGTACGGGACAAGGATGCTCTTCGCCAGGATCTGATTCAGGACCACTTGCGATGCCACACCGCATAGCTCCGAGTTTCGGAGGGTTCGGAGCTTTTCCAGTTGTTTTCGTTGATCCGTCATGGGATCTGATTATGCCGTATTTGGGAAAGATTCTCTACTGGGAGGCCTCAAAAATCCAGAAAAGTAGCTCGCTCCCAAAACAGTTGTTGCGCCGTCAGATGCCCATAAGTATGATGAACTCGCTTTAAGTATTGCTGTTCTTGAAGAAACCCCAACTGGAGATCCAACCCATGACTGATCTTCGATTGAAAAAGAAGCCCGCCGCGATCCGCAAACCTGCCGGAACCAAGGATCCCGGAAAGGCCAAGAAGGCCGATGCCCCAAAGAAGCCCGCGAAAAAGACCGCAGCGCCTCCGAAAAAGAAAGCCCAAATGGCCGGAGACCAATTCAAGAAGGCCAAGACGCCCGCTCCACCAAAGTCGGCGGGCGCAACCAAACCGCCCAAGCCCCAGTCCCGCGTAAAGGGGCGGACACTGGGCAAGGCCAAGGGCGCCAAAGGGCCTGGAAAAGCCACGAACCCCCTGGCAAAAAAGAGTCTCGACTCGCTGAGCCAGGCGGCGAAAGGCGGCGATCTCAAGGCCATCGCCGAGATGGGCCGGAGACTTGCCCAAGGCGCGAAGAGTGCCAAGTTTGATCAGAAAACGTATGACGCACTGGTGAACATTTGGCCATTCAAGAACTCCAGCGGCAAGGTGCGAGATGCCGTGGCTTCGGCACTGGCCAAGAGCCCGGCCCTCGTAATGCGGGCTCTTTCCGAAATGCCCGGAATGAAGGGCTCCAGTCTTGCGGGAAGGGCCAATATCGTCGGCCTCGCGCTGCGCCAAATGAAGCAGCCCAAGCTCTGGCCCGGAGCCGTCGCCGCTCTCTCCGCCATGGCCCAACACGGGGCCGGTAAAGAACTGGGAATGATGGCCGCTGTCGCCCTGGCCGTCGCGTCACCCGCGATCCCGGAGTCCGCCATCCAACCTCTGCTTACGGTGGCAAGTACTCCTAAAGGCAACAAAAGCCTTAGTTGGGTTCTCTCCTCCGTCGCCGCCGCGAACAAGAACCCCAAGGTCGCCGCCAAGGCGGCCAAATGGATGCTGGAGAACAACAAGCTCTCGGATCTAGGTTCCAGGGACCGCGCCGCCATCATGCGGGCGGCGGTCCAGTCGAAGGATCCGGATCTCAAGCGCCTCGCCCTTTCCAAGCTCCCGGCATCGCCCATCTCCAACAAGCAACTGGAGGCCGCCGGCAAAAAATACATCAAGCTCCTCCAGGGCGCGGTCAAAAAAGCGAAAAAAGGGTCGTTGCTCCACCAGATGGGCGAGCTCATGGCCGCCATGAGCCTCACCAAGGACCCGAAGTACAAGTCCCGCATCGACACGGCAAAACTGAACCGCAAGTTTGCCCAGCTCATGAAAAACCCGCGGCTCCAAAAACAGCTTGCGGCGCTGAAGACAAAGGCATCCGCTTCAGTGATTCAAACCCAATGGGGTCAAAGCCCGGCCAAGACACTGGAAAAACACCTGAGGGGCGAAGAGTTCCAGCAGCGGCTCAAGCTCTTGTCACCGACGGACCAAAAGAAGCTTATCTCCGGGGAATTGCGCAAGCTCATGAGCATGGACCGCACTGCCGGGCTCCGGACGGCCAAGCACCTGTTGAACAGGAACGTGCTGGAAAACCGGCTGAACATCTTGAAAAATCTGCCCCCCGCCAAGCGGGAGGCAGCCATCAAGAAAGCACTCATCAAGGCCGGAGTCACCGTCGATAAGGTGACCGGCCTCGCCGGCGCCATCTCCAGCACCATCGGCAACCTGGACGAAGCGGCCGCAGCGGGCAACGCTCCCAGGAAGCTGATGGCGGCGCTGACCAAGGCCCGGGCCAACCCCAAGATGGCGGCGGCTCTGAAAACCCTGCAAGGCCTGGACAAAAAGGGGATCCTGGGCAGCGTCGTCACCATGGCGACCCTCTTCGGCATGGGGACTGCGGGGCTTCCGAAAAACCTGCAAGATGCCACCGCGCTGACAGCCAACTCCCTCAAAGCCCTCAGCCTTTCCAACGACGTGGCGAAGCTCCTTGGCTTTACCGAGGAAGCCATGGCGGCGGGGAAGTTCTTGAAACTTGGCAAGGCGCTCAAGGCCATGAAGTTCCTGGGACCAGTTGCCGACGCCCTCACCGCGGGCCTCGACTTCTACGGCGCACTCAAGGAGCTCGAAGATGGCGACACCGTGGGTGCGGTTTCGAAATTCGTCAGCGCCGGTTCAGGAGTCGCCGGCGTTGCCGCCGGTATCGCCATCGCGGCCGGCTCCACCGGCGTTGGAATCCCTCTGGCTATCGGCGCGGCCGTCGTCGGCATGGGCGCATGGCTGGTGGATTCGCTGTGGGGCAAAACCCCTCAAGAGTCCCTCTTGTCAAGGGTCGGAGTCCTCAAGTGACGGCTACTGGAGCAGCATGACGGTGTAGAGCCGGTATTGCCTGCCCGGCTCCAAAAAGCAGCGCCGGACGCAATCTCTGCCGGCGGCGGATGGGCACTGGCCCTCAAGCTGCCGGCAGAGGCTTTTCACACCACTTAGCCGATACCGCCGTTGGATCTCCTCCACTGACGCTTTCTTCTCCAAGACCAGCCGCGCAAACCGTTCGGCTATGGGATGCGCCGCCGGCGCTCCGCGCAGCCCGGCCGGGAAGGAAGCCTCCCGGGAGGCTCCCGGCCCGATCCAGACCAACCCGACCGCCAACAGGATCCACCAAAAGCTGGAAAGCAGCTTGAACATCAATTGCGGCCTCCTATTCTTCACTGTTTCACTCCCCACACCCCGCCACCCGCCTTCGGCTGCCACGGCCGAACCGAGCCTCTAACGGGATCTTCAAGACCATCCCTTGCTTGAGATCCACGCTAGGCTCAACGATCTCCGGGTTGGCGACGAGCAGCTTTCGGCAGTCAAGATCGTACCGCCGACTGATAAGTTCCATCGTATCCCTTGGTCGGACCCGATAAGTGGCGTCTCTTTTCATGATTCTATCATCACCGGCAGAGCTCTGACCATCTCTTACAGGCTCCACGGGGGAGCGCAAGAGAGGCATGGTGGCCAAAATGAAGGCAAGAAGGGCCAGTATTCCGATCAGTAAAATGGGCAAGCTCCAGGCAGTTCCCTTGCCAAAACCCTGACCGCCGCGGGCCTGAACGCGCCACAACCAGCCTGCCACCCCCGTGCAGATCCCCAAGAGGAAAAGGTCCGCCAACGACATCTGTCTACCCCATCACCCCCCATCAGGGATCTTGCCTCTTGCGCCAACTCCATCTGGAACCTGAGCTTGACGAGTCGGGCCGCTCTCGCTGTTTCCTACTCTGCTTCCCCGAATCTGGCCGGCCCACTACCGGGCGCATCCCCTGACCTCCGGGGCCTGTTTCCCGCTTCCCCGAATCTAGCCGGCCCACCACCGGGCGCCTCTCCTCACCTCCGGGGCCTGTTTCCCGGGCGGCTGGCCTTCTTCCTCTTCTTTCCATCTCAACTCTATCCGGTTTGACCTGGGCAGCGGGGCGTCCCCCTCCGTGGTAAGAAGCGCCATCTTCACGCCAACCGGCAGCTCCGGCTTCAGGTCGTTGAGCCTTCCGGGAAAAAGCAAGGCCGTCCTCCATGGACTGGAGGCGCACCTCCAGCCGAATCAAGCGCTCCTCGAAGCTCTCTTCCAAGCTCCGCAAAGAGCTGGAAATGTCGCGAAGGGGCTTTTGGATGCTCTGCTTAAGGCGCTGGACAAGCAGTTCGGAGCGGCGCCAAGTCTCTTGGGAAAGCTGCTCGAACAACTCCTCGGACTGCGGGAGACTCTTTTCCAGTTCCCGCGCAACGTGGGTTTCCAATTCCTGCCCCGTTACAGCCGACAGATCCCGCAGGCCGGCACGGGCCCGGATGGCAACCAAAGTCACATCGTCCGTCAATGGCTTGGCGTCCAGGCGGAAGGAGAAGCCTTCTTGGAGCGTCGAAAGATCGCCAGCATTCATGGCCAGATCGATGAGCGCGCGGTGGCCGCCAAGCTGCTTGCCCAGGCCGTCGGACATCAGGAAAAACCAGTCTCCGGGCTCCAACTGGAATGTTTCGACGCTCCGGAGGGGAGCCGAAAAGAGCTCCTCACCCACAAACCGAGGTTGAGAAGCCGTCGGCTGAGGCTCGATGGTTCCATGGGCGCGGCCATAAGGCCCGGAGAAGATCGCATCCTCGGCACTTGGGGAGTAATCAAACTCCCCTCCTTCGTGAATCCGGAGGTGGGCGAAAGGAGAATCTCCCACGGAGATCACCCAAACCTGATCCCCGGCCACAAGTGCCGCCGTCAACGTCGAAAGGAACCGACTGCAGCCCTCCTGGCGGTTGAGCTGTTTCAGCTCGTTGTTGACGTAAGCCACCAGTTGGGCCAACCGCCTCTTGCCGTGCCGCAAACGGCCATGCCGGTCGGTGACCCAGCGCTGGGCTTCCAGCCAGTTGGAAGCCAGGGTCTGGATCTGCCTGGGCGTGGTGCGATCCGCAGCCCCCGGAGCATCGAAAACCAGGGCCACAACGACCGATAGATCCCCCAAGGCCCGACTCCATACAAGCTGTCCATCGCGGTTCTGTGTCGGCTGCTGCCCCCGCGTCAAACCGAACCAATCAACTGTTTCCCGGCTGTTTTGGGCTGACATCGGTACCTCCAGGCCCCGCCGTTTCAAGGCCTTTTTCTATCTCTCCATCTCGGCGGCCAGAACAGACAGCATTTCTCCAACCTTCTGGAGCCCAGGCCGCGCATCCGGAGCCCACGAAAGCATCTGCATCACCAAGCGGCCAAACGGAGCAAGGCGCGGCCTCTCCTCCCCGAGCTCCCCAAGCTCCTCGGCCAGACCTCCGGTAAACTGTTCCTTTCGGCCATTCTCGATTTCGGGAAGAACAAGCGGAAGCTCCTGATCGCCAAGCAAGAGCTGGAAGAACAAAATGCCTTCAAACCAGATTTGAAGAGGCTCGGCCTGGAGCCGCGGCCTCTCGTCCGCCGGAGCATCGAGCTCTGGCGCCAAATAAGTTCCCTCGCGACGGGGGATCTCTTCAGGCCGTTGAATCGGCAGAATGGCAAACGCGCCAAAGTCAAAGATCGAAAAGCGACCGCCATTTGGGGGCCGACCAATATTGGAGGAATGCAGATCCGAAGCCAGAAGTCCCTCGCCAAAAGCCAGGGCAATCTGCCGATGAAGCGATTGGGCCGTCCGCAAGATCGCCCGCGAATCCAAGTTCTCCTGCTCGGCGGCAAGGAGAGTATAAGCGGGAGAAAAGACGACGAGAAACGGACCGCTCGGATCCTCAATTCCCGATGGACGAAGGCGCACGGTGCAAACATGCCATCCGGCGGTCACCATCGCCTCGGATTTCACGTGGGTCACTGCCCCGGATCGGACCAGCCTTCTAATCACCAGTTCCTGGAGCCCTCCCAAAGCCCCATCGGGTATTTTTGCATAGACTCGGAGGGGTTTTTCACCAAGGCGACCGTCAACGAAGCGGACAATCCCCTGCGCGCTGCTCTTTTCCCGCTGCCGCTGCAACTGCCCCCGATCCCAACGGACTCCCAAACGGTCAAGAAATCCTTCCAACGCTGCCAGCGGAGTCGTCTCGTTAACATGGAGAAGAGCCTCTTGTCCGTCGGCCCCCAGATCGTCGTCAAACTGGACCGCCACCGAGGTTCCCGCCTCCAGGAAAAGGACCAACCAAGGACCGCGATCCTTGCGGGTCGCAAGGTAGAGCTCGGCAGCCGGCAGCAAGATCGATTCCCCTTCCCGCACCACACCATAATTGGAAAGGTCGAGCTCCGACAAATTGCGGCTCCGGATTCCCGACAACCACCTTAGCTCCGCCCCTGGAAAAGATCCCAGCATCCACCGGGGCCGCGACTCTGCCCTGTTCCACTCGTAATGGAGGTAGAAATTCCCAGCCTGGTTCCAGATCTGGCTCCGCTTTCCCTTGTAAACGGGATCGGGATTGTTCACCAGAAGTAGCCGAGGACTCGCTCCAAACCGCGAAAGCACGGTCTCCAAGGCCACTGGCGGACCAAAGAGATTCACCTTTCCGGCACTGAGATTCTCAAACTCCCGGTTCCCCAGAGAAACATGCTGCCCATTCTCCTCAACAATGGCATGGAGCCGGATCCGGCCT
Organism: bacterium; assembly: GCA_024278345.1. Classification (GTDB taxonomy): domain Bacteria; phylum CSSED10-310; class JAJRTK01; order JAJRTK01; family JAJRTK01; genus JAJRTK01. Next base: position 18,135 of record JAJRTK010000184.1, read on the forward strand.
TTAAACTCACTTTGCCGGCCAATCTCCATTGGAATGGGAGGCTCTACGCGGGCAAGAACAACACCCAGCTCCCGCTGCACGGCCTGAGGATCGGGAAGAGCACTCCCCAAGAACTGCTCCCCACGAAGCCGGTACACCCCATGCACTTCCCGAACCCCCACACGAAGATCGAAAAGGGGCAATCGAGACGCCACGTCTCCGACAAAAACCGAATAATCCGCCGGCAAAAAGAGAGCTCGAACCGATTTGGCCTGAAGATGCTCTCCCTCTTCCCCCTCCTCCCAGCTCAATTGCTGAAGATCCGCCCCGCCACGGCCCTCACCCTTTCCATCGCCCCTCGGATCCTCCGGGCCAGCCCCTTCCGACGCCTGTTCCCCGGCCTTCCGAGGCCGAAACAAATAGTAGCTCCCCTTATCCGTCGCCGGTGAAATCATCCGCCGCAACCCGACGAAAAAACGATTTTCCGAATCGTCCTCCGGATCTTCCACAAACGCCAACTTGAAACCAAACTCCAAGCATCTCTCGATCTCTTGCCGCGCCCCCTCGTCGTCAAAACCCGCCTTCTCCCGAACCTGAGACCCGAAACGCTCCACGAGCAGACGGCACAAGGAATCCCGAACAACTCCCCGAATCTCCGGCTCCGCCGCCGCAAACCGCTTGTAGAGAGGCCCAGGCATTACAGCCGCCATCAAGTAACAAGGCGGAGAGTCCGTATTCACCCTGGGAACCCCGCCGCCAAGAAACGCCAGGGAATACTCCGCACTCAACCCGACCCGCTTCTCCCGAAGACTCGGCTGCTTGTTTTGAAGAAACTTCTCCAGATGCTCGGCCAACGCCTTCCAGTCCGACTCACCGGCGCCATGGCGCTGCCCTCCACCGACAAAAAGGTCGCCCGGCATGGCCAGGTAGATCCGCTCAAAACCGTAGAGCCGGTCCAGTCGCCCCCTTCCTCTCCCTCGCCCCCCGGGGGATCGATCCCGGAGAAGCCAAAGCCCCACCACCAGCGAAACCACGCACACACCGAGCCACACCATCCGGGCATCAACCAAAAAGGCTAGAAACCCCAAAGCCGATATCCCAAGACAAACCGGCCCCGCAAAGCTCCCAAGAGCTAATGGCCTCTTCATCGCTCGTCCCCCTTCCTAGCTTTTCATTCTTCTGGTTGCGTTCCGCTCGCGGCGACGGCAGTCCGTCCGCCGCCACTCGCCCGTCACCACCGCCAAGGCAACGCATCAGCCCACAAACCAACACTCCCCAGAAACCTGACACTATCGTCCCCCCATCCACCGAAAAGTTCAAGCCCAGACGGAACCTATCAAATCCCCGCGTTTTTGCTTTACACTCCGCGGCACCGCCCTGGTGGTACCGGCATCTTGCCGGTGACGGGCTGGACGGGATTCACGGAATTGAACGGTGGGTTCCTTTCGTGCGTGGACTTGTCAACCGGATCTGATAGGTCCAGCCCAGACCATGTATTCGATCCAGGGAGAAACCCGTATTAATCGCTTTCGCCCTCCGGAATGCCATGGCAAGAACCGCTTCACCATCCTGCGGCGATTCCCGAGACTCCAAAGGAATCCAAAGGTCAAGAGGAGAACGCTAGAGCGAGAGGAACCTCTCAAATCACCAAGGATAACGAGAGCTAGCCGCTGGGTATCCACGCAAAGCGGGACAATGGTCGCCCGGGAAAAAACTTGGCCTCGGACAACGCCGCGCTCCGCTCGAAGGGTCACGTTTGCGTGACTCGAAGGGTCACGTTTGCGTGACTCGAAGGGTCACGTTTGCGTGACTCGAAGGGTCACGCCTCGCGTTACCCGGCGGTCGTCCGGGGACTCTGGCTGCGGCCCTGTGGGCCGCGTCTCGCTCCGCTCGGCATCCGGCCCC
>JAJRTK010000185.1 GCA_024278345.1 bacterium
TATCCACGCAAGGCGGGACAATGGCTCGGAAAAAAACTTGGCTTCGGACAACGCCGCGCTCCGCTCGGCGGGTCACGTTTGCGTGACTCGAAGGGTCACGCATCGCGTTACCCGAAGGTGGTCCGGGGACTCCGTCCCCGGTCCCCTGGCAGGGCTTCGCCCCGCACCCACCAGGGAGCTAGCTCCCTGGACCCACATTTTTTGTATGGTGGGCCTCGCTTATGCTCGGCATCTCGCTGCGCTCGGCACCATATTTTCCTTTTTTTTCCTGTTCTGTCCCGCCTTGCGTGGATGCCCGGTCGATACCGATGTGAGCGGACGACGGCACAAGAGAAAAACGAGGGATTTCCAAGGAGCGTGGGTCCGCCACCGTGCGTTCTCAGGGTTGGACCTCGTGGAGAAGGAGGTCAAGAGGCGGCCTCGATTTTGAAGCTCCACAGTCGCCAGCGGCCTAGGCTCCAGCGGTAGCGGAGGCGGGCCTTTCCCGGGGTTTTCTTTTTGAGCAAGAGCAACGCCTCGACGCTGGCGGCACCATTTTCTTCAGTTTTCACGGTGATGATGGAACGCCGGGATGTTTTCCCGTGCTTCTTTCGGAAGAGCTTGAGCCCGCGGTGGAACTGTTCCACGGGTTGCCGCCGCTTTTGCTCCGCGGCCAGGCTCTCGTAGATGAGACGGTAGTTCTTTTCATTGTAGAGTTCCAGCATGGTGAGAGTCAGAGGCCCGAGGGCGGCGGTATCGGGCTGGGGCTCTATTTCTTGGGGAATCGGCAGATGGAAACCCAAGAGCCGCCAATCACCTCGCTCGCGGCGGAAGCTGAAGTCGCCTTCGGTGGTCGCGTTGTCATAGACGAAGGCCAGCCGCACCCGATAGCCAGACAGCTTCTTGGAGCCGTTGCTGAGAGGGCTTTGTCCGAGCCAATGGATCCGTCGGACATTCCCAAGAGTGGCGCGGATGTAATCAAGGCGCTCCACGAGCTCTGCCCGGGTCCATCGGCTTTGGAGATCGATGGTGGCGCGTGCGTGGACTCGGGCGGCTTGCCGTTGACGGCTGGCCTGCAAGACATTTCGGGCGGCCTCCACGAACATTTCCCCTTGTCGGATTGTGTCAAGGGCGTGGATGGCCTCTTGGCGTGCGCCCTCCCCGGAGCGCCTGGCAAGGCGTCTCAGGGCGGGAACGGCCGTGGCCGACGCGGGTCCAAAGGCGCCAAGGCTTCGACAGGCAGCCTGGCGTAGCGGCGAAAAATCGGAGCCCAGGGCCTGGAGAAGGGCTGGGATAGCCTCAGCGGCAGCGGGACCGATTTGGCCCAGGGTCTCTGCCGCGGCCGCTCGAAGATCGTTCCCTTCGGCAGGCTGAAGAAGCTCCACAAGCCTGGGCGCGGCGCTGGCCGCGCCAGATCTGAAACGGCCCAAGGCCTCCATCGCCGGGCCGCGAAGGGACTTGTTGTCCAAGAGCCCTGCCAGAACCGGAACCACGAGATCCGGATGAAGACCGATCCTGCCCAGCGCCGTCACGGCGGCGATTCCGTGCAAAGAGTCTTCCTTGCCAAGCTCCTTCAGAAGGAGAGGGACCGCCTTGGGGCCTGAACTCTCTAGAAGTCTCCCGGCCGTTTGGCGAACGGAAACGTCGGGATCCTGGGTTGCATCCAAGAGGATTGCCACCAGGAGATGGGAAGGCGCATGGAGAGCGGTCAGGCCGGCAATGGCAAGCCGCCGGATAGCGGGATCGCCATCGCGGGCAAGCCCGGCGAAGGTAGGGATGAGCGCCTTCTCCCCCTGGTCACCGGCTGCTCGGATCAAGGATTCCATGATTTGGCGGCGAATCCCGGATTTCTTGTTTTTGAGGGCTTCCTTCAGAATGGGAATCGCCTGCTTTCCCAAGAAGCCCAAGGCCCTGATCAGGCGACGCTGAACACCTGGATCGGCTTCACCGCCAAGGCGAGTCCGGAGTGCCGGGAGAACGACATGGGCCGGAGGCTCAATAGACGCGAGGATATCGGCGCAAAGAGCCCGGAGCACCGGATCCCCGTCGTCCAGACAGGCAATCACGTCAGGGATGGCGGAGGCGGCTTCCCTCCCAAGCTCTCCCAATGCCTCGGCGGCGGAACGTCTAAGGGTCGAGTCCCGTCCACGCAGGGCCTTCACAAGAGAGGGGACGGCTCGACCTCCCAGCTCTTGGAGAGCGGCCAGGGCCGGAGCCCGGATCGAAAGGCGATCCTCGTCCTGGAGTGCCTCAATGAGCGCGGCATGGATCTCCGGGCCCATGGAACCGAGCCGGATGAGGGCTCGGGCTGCCGCAAGCCGAACCATCCGGGAACTATCCTCCAGGCGGACTTGTAGAGCCGTGACGGACTGGCGCTTCTTGCCATCGGCGGCTCCCAGCGCGGCCGCCGACGCGCTCCGGATGCTGGGGCTTGGGTCGGAAAGTAGTTCGATGAGCCCGTCAACGGCTGGAGCGGCAGCCAGGCCAAGGTTTTCCAGGGTTTTGGCCGCACGCCAACGAAGGGATGGCCTCTTCGCACGAAGCGCAACCAGCAATCCGGGGATCGCCCGGGCCGCGGGAGCCCCCATTTCGCCTAGAGCCGTCACCGCCGCCTCGACAATTTCCAGGGAAGGACTCTCCAGAGCTTTCTCCAGAGCCGGCACCGCCGCTGAGCCGATCCTGCCCAAAGTCGCCGAAGCACGGTCCCTCAGCTCCCAGGCCGGATCCTCAAGCGCCGCCATGAGACCGGGAATCGCGGGGCTCGCCGCCGGCCCCATCCGCCCGAGGATACGAACGGCTAAGAGCCGCGGATCAAGTGGGCGGTTCTTCAGAATTCTCACCAACGCCGGAACCGCGGGCCCGCCAATCCCCACCAGGGCGTCGGCGGCCTGGAACTGCAGATCACGCGGAGTCCGGGGCGACTTCAGAAGCTTCATCAAAGCCGGAACAGCCGATTTCGCTGCCGGCCCGAAATCCTGAAGAGCCACCGCGGCCGAAATACGGACCTCGGGATCCGCGTCGTCGAGCTGCCGAATCAGGGCGCGAACGATGGAGCCCCCGCTACGACCCACGGCTCTCGGGACCGTTCCGAAAACCAGAAGCACCGCTGTCCACAAGAGCAGGGCTCGATTCGGGAGATAACCGCTCATGAGCCAAACCCCATGCGGCCGAACTCGCGCTCAATCTGGCGGAGAGGAAGGCGAAAATAGGAGGGCCGGCCATGGGGACAAGAGAAGGGATGCCGCGCCCTGTCGAGCTTTTGGATGAGCGCCTTTGCCTCCTGGGGAGCCAGGGGATCATTCGCCTTGATGGCACCCTTGCAGGCCGCCATGACCAGAGCATCCTCCACCAATTGAGCAGCTTCGGGCAATTCCTCGGCGTCGTCGAGCAATCTTCGCACCAAGAGACGAACCGTCGGCTCGATCTCCCCAACGGGAAGATTGGCAGGCGCCGTCCTCACCGCCACCGAACCCCCGTCGAGGGAATCGATCTCGAATCCGAGCTGAAGCAGCGGTTCATTCCCCCTTTCCAGGGCCATGACGGCCTCGGGCGGAAACTCAATAACGATGGGTATCAAAAGAGGCTGGAGGGTCCTCTTGGCATTGCGAACGCCGTCGATAAGGGCTTCAAGGCGAACACGCTCGTGAGCTACGTGCTGATCGATAATAACCAGCCCCTCCTCATCCTCCAAAAGCAGAAAAGTGTTGGCAAGCTGCCCGATGTAGCGAAGCTGAGACAGCCCCAACCGAGGAAGATCCCCTTGGCCGACACCAGCCTGCACCGGCGCCACAAACGACTCGCCCACCTTCGCCGCATCTCCCTCTGTTCCCCGGTCACTCCCAGACTCAGCGGCGACAACCGAACCCGCCGAATAAGGGTGTGCCAGACGTGGAGTGGGTGATTGCGAAGCAAGACCGGGGAGCAGTGGAAGGTGGGACTGCCTACCCCTTTCCCCTGCCGCGCCGGGGCGCGCTCCTGAAAAAGAAGTCTCTGCTCGAGCCCATCGGACCCGATCCTCATCCCCGGGCAACCCCACGGAAGACGCCGGGGAGACCCTGGGGTTCCGCCCTTCCAAACTCGCGGCTCCAGCCGCCCCAAGCTTTTCCGGGTAAACGGAATCGAGGCGAAGGCGGAGACGTTCATTTCGATCCCGACCAAGACTCATTCTGGGCAGGTCACCCCTGGCCTGAACCGCCAGGTATTCTCCAAGGGCGTCGGTGAGGAACCGCCGAACCCTGTAGGGACTGAAAAACCGGACCTCGGCCTTGGTGGGATGCACATTGACATCCACTTCCCCGTGGGGAAGCTCAAGGTAGAGAATGATCACGGGAAGGCGCCCCTTGGGAAGGACAAGCCGGAAGGCATCGCGAATGGCTGCCCGCAGCGTGGGGCTTTGGACGGCCCTGCCGTTGACGAAGGTGTGCTGGTAATCGCTGCCGCTCTTGGTATCGTGGAGAGGCCCGATATAGGCGTGAAGATGGTGATCTTCCTCGCTCCGGTGAAGCGCCGTCAAGCTCTTGGCCAGTTTGGGGCCGTAAAGATTGGCTATCCTTTCCAGCGCTTCGGGATAGGGAACAAGATCGAGAATAGAGCGCCCCTTGTGGAAACCCAAGAACCGGACCTTCGGGTGGGCCAGGGCAAGGCGCGTCAGCATGGCCGAGATATGCCGAAGCTCGGTTTGCTGGGTCCTCAAAAACTTGCGCCGCGCCGGCGTATTGTAGAAAAGCGAGCGCACTTCGATGGTGGTACCACCGGGCCAGGCAATGGGGGCGACTTTTTTTAGAATCCCGCCCTCAATCAGGACTTCGGTCCCCAGATCGTCGGCCTCCGCACGGGTTTTGAGGCGAACCTTGGCAACGGAAGCGATGCTGGGAAGGGCCTCGCCACGAAAGCCAAGAGTTCGAACCGACAAGAGCTCCTCGCTTTCGCGGATCTTCGACGTGGCATGCCTCTCGAAACAAAGTACGGCATCATCTCCATCCATCCCGCGTCCATCGTCCTCCACGCGAATCAGATTCCGGCCACCAGCTTCCAGGTGGAGCACAATCCGCGTGGCCCCCGCATCCAGAGAATTCTCCACGAGCTCCTTCACAACGGCAGCCGGCCGCTCTACCACCTCTCCAGCAGCAATCTTGTTGGCCACCTGGTCACTCAAAACGCGAATCCGGCTCATCGTTGCCTCTCATCAAAAAAACGGGCGGGGCCGTGGCTTTCTTTTCTGGGTTGCCTTCCTCTCGGGCTACTCGCGGCCGCTCGCATCCCTCGACAACTGCTCCGAAGGGCCTCCGCTTCCGCCCGAAGAAGAAGCTTCCGCCGGATCGTAGGGCTCCAGGACCCGCAGATCGAGCAGATGCGCCATCAGGTTCGGCATGGCGATGGAAGCTACGGCACCAGGCTGCCTTTGGGGACTCTGTATCGCTTCTTCCGGAACCTTCACCACCCGAACGATCCGCTCCACCACAAGACCGATCTCGCCGTACGGCATCCGGATCACCAGGACCGGTGGGCGAGGAATCGAGCCTCGGGCCAGCTCACCCAAGGCATGAGACTGCGGCGGAAGGCCCAGCTTAATCGCCAGATCCACCAGCGGCAAGACCCGTCCCCGGCGAAAACAAATACCCAGCAGCTCCGCGGGAGTCCCGGGAAGCGGCGTCGTCGCCGGCTGACTCATCACTTCCACGGCCTCATCGACAGCCACGGCATAGTTCTGGCCCGCCACCGTAAAAAAGAGAACGGCGAACTGCTCGCTCTCCTCCTCGGCTTCCCCCGGAGCAGCATTGCGGTCGGTCGCGTCGTGGCGATGGACGGTTTCGGAATGAAAAGAGCGCTGCATCATGGACCCTACAAGTTCGAGGATTCGACGCCCAACAGGACCCAAATCTTACCGCGAAAACCAGGATTAAGCTCAACCCTGTCCTACACGGCACCCCGCGGGACGTCGCCAGGTGGCCTTGGTCACCGATGACCGCGGAGCAGAGCCGCCCTCGGCTGTGCAAAAGGCTATTTCATCGCAGTCGAGGGCGACTGCGCCCTCCTTGCCTGGTTCCCGCAAGAACGATGACCAAGGCCTTCCCGTCCCAAAGCCCCCGTGCCCTCTTTTTGGGCAGCTTGTCGGGCACCACGCCCGATCCAGCCTCAACGAAACTCCAGCGGCCTGCTCGTCACCTCCGTGACCAAGGTGCCGATGTCTAGCACCAGAACGGGTTTTCCATCCCCCAGCTCCGTGGCGCCGGCAAACCCTCGCATTGCCGCGAGGTAGTCGCCCAGAGGTTTGACCACGATCTCCGCTCGGCCACGGATCTCGTGGGCCAGGAAGGCGACCCGGCGATCTCCGCCGTGGGCCACCAACAGAATGGGCGGAGGCTCGGAAATCTCTTCGAGGCCAAAAACTTGATCCAGCCGAAAAAGAGGCAGCGTCGAGCCTTCGTATTCGATGCCTTCATCGTAAATCCCCCCCGGCGTCTCTCCTGCCGCCAGATCGTACGCACGAGTGATCGACCCCATGGGAACGGCGTAAACCTGGTTGGCAACCCGAACCAACAGGGAGGGAATGATCACCAACGTCACCGGAAGCACAATGCTCCAGCAGGTCCCCTTGCCGGGTTCGCTGTGGCACTGGATCGCGCCTCCCAGCTTGACGACCTTCTTCCGGACAATATCCATGCCCAGCCCGCGACCGCTGAGCTCGGTCACTTTCTCTTGAGTGGAAAAACCCGGAGTGAAGAGGAACCGGATCAGATCGTCTTCCTCGATCTCCTCGCCTGGAGTCAAAAGGCCGAGATCCCAGGCCTTCTCCCGGATTTCCCCGGGCGCGATCCCCCGACCGTCATCGCTGACCTCGATGACAATCCGCCTTCCCTGGTGCCGAGCGGTGATCTCGATGCGCCCCGTGGCGGGCTTGCCTTGGGCGACTCGATCATCAGGAGACTCGATACCATGGCCGATGGCGTTTCGCACAAGGTGGACCAGCGGGTCGGTCATCTCGTCGATGACCATTTTGTCGAGCTCGGTATTTTCACCGCTGGTGATGAGCTCGACCTCCCGCCCCTCCTCCCGGCTAAGCTTGTGCGCCAGCCTGGAGAGGCGACTAAAAAGGCTTCGGACGGAAACCATCCGCATCTGGACGATCCGATCTTGGACGGCCAGGACGCTCTTCTCCAGTTGCCGTGAACTCTTCGCTAGGTTTTCCGTCAAGGCGGACCTGCCGTATTCTTCTCGAAACGCCTCGGTCAAGTGGTCGAGCTGGCTCTTGACGATGAGCAGCTCACCAATGGTTGTGAGGCTCGATTCCAACTTGTCCAAGGATACGCGGACACTTTGAAGCTCCAACCGTGTAGACTGGGGCGTCGCCGGCTGATCTGGCGCCACCGGGCGCCCCGATTCCTCCGCCGCGAAGCTCTCCGCTGGCACCGACCGGCGAGGCAGAGGGACCACCGTCGCCTGTTCTTCCGTGGCTTCCCGGACGCGCTCGACTCCGAGGTTCGAGGCCACCAACACGTCGAACAAGAGCCTATCTTCCCCGGACTCATCGCTGCTGGGCAAAGTCGTGATCACCTCGCCCACCTTCTGGAGGCGACCGGTTAGCTCTTCCAGATCGACGTCGAAGGTCGCGAAATCAAAAGCGGCTTTGACGATGAACAGGTCCTTCTCCCGCCGGATGTTCTGGATGAGGCGGTTTTCCTCGTACTCGGTGAGAGAGCCATGGATCGCTTCTGGAAGCTCCAAATGCCGCCCCAGATCGATGGCTTCCACCTCGCGGTTCGTATCGACGAAATGCTCAATTTGGCCTAGCAAAGTGGAAATATCCGCTTCCTGGACCTTCGACTCCCCCGTGGTCTCGATGAGCTCGAAAAAGGTCTCAAGGCAGATTTCCAGCAGGCTGGAAAGCTCGGCGGAAAACTTCAGGCGCCCGAGCCGGAGCTCATCCAAAAGGCTTTCCAAGCCGTGGGCCAGCGCCGCCAGTCGATGGAAGCCCAGCATGTCCGACAACCCCTTGAGGCTGTGAACAAGGCGGAAAAAGCTGTTCACCGCCTCCTGCGGCGGATCGCCATGAGGAGAATTCCTGGTCAACGCGCCCAGGAGCTTCTCCATCTGCTCCAGCATCTCCTGGGTTTCCGAAAGAAACTCATCCTTTGCCGCCGTGCGGTCAGGCGTGATCATGGCTCTCCTCGGGAATGGGAAACGGCCCGCCGGAAAAGAGGGGACAAGTCAAGATCGATCCGTAACAACTCTCGAAGCCCAAGTCGAACAGAAGGGAAACGGACCGTGCCCCGCCGAGTCTCCACCACCAGCTCATAGGTGCCCCGCCCCAAGCCTGAAATGGAGAAATCGGCTCCGATCCGCCTCGCCTGCCGGTGCCCCCGCCAACCATCGGCGATGATGCGGACGGGCTCCAGCTCTGTCAGGAAAGGCTCCGGCGCTTCTCCCCGCACCACAAGACGGCCAAGAACGGCACTCCGCGACAGCGACCGGCCCGGCGACCATGCCGCCACAAGATTGGCGCCGGCGGGCCAACTTGCGCGGTCGATCTCCAGAAGCCGGTTCACGAAAGCGCCAGCGACGAACTGCCGGTGGAAAGGCTCCGCCGGGTTGGCGGGAACCAATCTTCCGGCCTGTTCCGATTCCGCGCCCTCTCTCCCCAAAACCACGAAGTCGGCCGGCAAGAAATTGATGGTTCTGCCCACGTCGGAACCGGTCCAGCCAACGCCGGGATACTCGATTTCCAGGGCGCGGTGAAACGCGCCACCCACAACCTCGCCATCCCGAAACCAGAGCTGGTAACCGTGGAGGCTCCTGGACGGGACCCCGGCGGAGCGGAGCATCGCCACGGCCATGCGGGTCATCCCGACACAATTGGCTGTCCGGCGCGTATAAACCGAGAGCGGATCCTGCTCTCGGCCACCGGCCGTCTCGTAGCGAACCTGTTCAGCCAGCCAGTAAAGGACCCCTTCCACAAGCTGCAACCGGCTGTTCACCGTCGTACGAAGGCGCCGGGCCTCCCGCATCGCCTCCGGCGGAAGCGCTTCGATGGGCAGAAGATAATCCTCCCCATCATCTGGGGCGCCATCCCCTTCCGAAAGGCGCGGCCCGGCCGAAGAAACGCCAACCGGCCGGCGGCGGACACCCAAAGGAGTCCTTCCCGGCCGCGATTCTATAGAAATCCTGAAACCCCCATCAGCCGACGGAGAAACCACCTGCTGAAACCCGGCATTCCGGTAGGAAGAAATGGGGACGGGAAACTCCCGTGTCACTCTGTAATTGCCTTCCGAAACCCCTAAAACCCAGCGAGTCTCCGCTCCCACACACAGGGGAATCAACGCGGAGCCAATCAGTAGCGAAAGAAGTAGGTATGTGCTTTGATTCACCACGATTCTCACTGGAACCATCAACCCGCACTCATGGGAACCGGCCTTGGTGCAGCGCATCAGGCCACGCCGGCGAAACGCGATCCTGGCCATGGTCTTAGCGACCGTAGGCCAAGCGATCAATGAGAAAGCGGTGCAACCCCGCCAGCTCCATTTTCTCCTGCACCTTCTCGATGTCGTAGGGAACGCGCTGGAGCTGGACGCGACGGGTCTCCGTGTCGTAGAAGCCAACGCAGGAATCGGGATTGCCGTCCCGCGGCTGACCGACACTGCCAACATTGACGATATACCGCCACTCCGGGTTCAGATCGGCTTCCGGCTCACTGTAAACCTTGATCTCGCCCTCCGGCGTCATGGCAACGATGAAGGGCTGGTGCGAATGGCCTATGAAGCAGATGAACTGCTCGAAAAAAGCGAAGTTGAGGCGGGCATCCTCCGTGGTGAAGATGTAGTTCCACATCTCCGGCTGGAACGGCGTTGAGTGGGCGAACAACAGCTCCCATTTCTCCGTGATGATGTCCAGATCCCGCAGATAGTCCACGTGCTCGCTCTTGAGCATCGAGCTGGTCCACGAGGCGGCCTGGCGTGCGTACTCATTGAAATAGGAAGTGTCGAGAGATCCGATAACCGCGTGATCGTGATTGCCGGCAAGGCAGAGCGTCACCTTTTTCCGGACGAGATCTACGCACTCGTTGGGGTCGGGACCGTAGCCCACCGTGTCTCCAAGGCAGACAAGAGAATCGTATCCCATCCTTTCGAGATGCGCCAGACAGCTTTCAAAAGCTTCGAGGTTCGAATGGATATCCGAAACGAAGGCAAGCCTCATGTTTCCTTAGTCTCCGGTTTTTCTTGGCCGCCGGCTTCGGCATCGATCGTCGAGCCACTGGATGCTTCGGTCCGGAGTCTTGCAGCCATTTCTGGTTCTGGATTCGCTTCACGCGCAGACTCTGGAGCTTCTTCCTGAACAGCGACGCGTATTTTGTCAAGCATAGCATTAATAAAAGAAGGAGTCTTCTGTTCGCCAAAGATTTTCGCGATCTCGATCGCCTCATTCAAGATCACTTTGGGCGGCTCTTTGCCATTGATCAACTCAAAGGCAGCCATCCGAAGAAGATTCCGATCGACGGCAGCCATCCTGGAAAGGCTCCATTTTTCGCTAAAACGCGATAAAAGCGGATCGATCCGGGATAGATTCTCCACCGTGCCGCGCACAAGAAAACGAGCGTAAACGATCTCTTCTCGGGTCGGTGGGCGAGGCGAGCCGTTGGGATGAGAGGAATCCTTACAGTAATCGAGCCAAATTCCGGAGTGCTTCACAAGCTCATCGAGGCATGAGGAAGCACGGGCTTTCTGTAAGCTTGATGGGGAGGGTTCTTGAAGGTGAGAATCGGGAGTCTCCTGCCCACAAGAGAGAGTGGGTTCTTGGGGGAAAGAGGCGACGAGCACTTGCCGTGAAGAGGCAGGGGATTCCTGGCAAGAAGAACCGGGAATTGGCTCCGCCGAGGAGATGGGAGGCTCTTGGGTGGCAGCCGCCGGTGTTTCCCCGTGAATGTCCAGGGCATAGATCGCCTGAAGCGCCAGGATCCGCGATCTCCGGCGCGTGCCGCCCTTCCAGCGCTGGGCGCTGCTTTCACCGCGCCCAATGGAATGTTCGGAAAACCCGTTCAAGAGCCGTTCTCCGTTGTTTCCCGGGAGCTCCTGGCCAGGAGATCGACGGTCTCCATGGCACTCATCGCCGCTTCCCAGCCTTTGTTTCCCATCTTCGTGCCCGCTCTTTCCACGGCCTGCTCGATGGTATCACAAGTCAGGACGCCATAGGTGATGGGCGTGCCGCTGGCCAAACTGACCTGTGCAATCCCCTTGGTAACTTCGGCGGCGATGTAATCGAAATGGGGCGTGCTGCCGCGGATAAGGGCACCTAGACAGATGATACCATCGTGCTGGTCCAGGCGCGCCACATGTTGCGCCACCAGGGGAATCTCGAACGATCCCGGCACGCGGTAGACACTCAGGGCGTCTTCGGCAGCCCCGTGGCGGACAAGGCAGTCCAGGGCCCCTTCCAGGAGGCGCTCCGTGATGAAATTGTTGAACCGGGAGACCACAAGCGCGAAGCTGCGGCCCGTGGCATCGAGTTTTCCTTCAAACGTTCTGGGCATCGCATTTGGCTCGGGTTAGGAGTCGAGCCCAGACAGCATGTGTCCGAGCTTCGAGCGTTTCGTTTTGAGGTACTGGAGATTCGTGGAAGTGGGCGGGACTTCCAAGGGAACGCGCTCTACTACCGTCAAGCCGTAGAGCTGGAGGCCGACAATTTTCTTGGGATTGTTCGTCAGAACGCGCAAGCGGTGGACCCCCAGATCCGCCAAAATCTGTGCGCCTATGCCATAGTCTCGAAAGTCGGCGGGAAATCCAAGGGCCAGGTTGGCCTGAACGGTATCGTGGCCGCGATCCTGGAGCTGGTAGGCTAAAAGTTTGTTCGACAAACCGATTCCTCGGCCCTCCTGGCGCAAATAAAGAAGAACGCCACGCCCCTCCCGGGCGATCTGCTTCATGGCCATCTGGAGTTGTTGGCCACAGTCACACCGCTGGGATCCAAAGACATCCCCCGTGAGACACTCAGAATGGATCCGCACGAGCACCGGGTCATTGGGGAGCAAGTCCCCACAAACCAGGGCAATGTGGGTCTCTTGGTCCACAGTGGATGTGTAGCCGCAAGCCTGGAACAATCCATGGGGCGTCGGTAACTCCACCCGGGCCACCTGCCGAACTAGGGTCTCCGTGCGCATCCGGTGGGAGATAAGATCCTCGATGGAGATCATCTTCACACCAAGAGCTTGAGCCACCTCGGAGAGCCCCTTCAGATCCGCCAGATCACCTGATCGGTCCAGGATTTTGCACAGAACACCCGCCGGCGCCAGACCCGCAAGTCGCGCCAGATCGACGGAGGCCTCGGGAGACGAAGCACGCTTGAGGACCCCGCCCGTGCGGCAGCGAAGTGGAAAAACATGTCCCGGCCGAGACAGATCCGAAGGCTCGGTTTTCGGATCGATGGCCATCCGGATGGTCCAGGCGCGATCCGCCGCGGAAATCCCCGTGGACACCCCGCGCGCAGCCTCGATGGAAACGGTGAAGGGCTCCCGACTCAGAGGAACCCGGGCCTCCCCCTCCGAAACCATCATGGGGAGCTCCAGATCCCGAACGCGCTCCTCGGTCAAAGCAAGGCAAATCAGCCCACGGGCATGCCGCGCCATGGCATTCACCACCGCCGAGTCAACCTTCTCCGCGGCGCAGATCAGGTCGCCCTGGACCTGGTCCTTGAAGCTGTCCACCACGATGACCATGCGGCCCGCCGCTAAATCGGCAAGCACCTCGAAAACTGTCGAAAAACCCATGGAGCCCGATCCATTCTGTTGAAACCTACCAAACTTACGATATCTCGCTGAGCACCGAGCCACCCAGTTCCTTGCCAAAAGGGCCGGCCCTGGAACGGAAGGCCATTTTTCCTCTGGTTGCCTTCCGCTCCCATCGGTCACAGCCGCTCCCGCTGCTCGCCTCATCGCCTCTCCCCCTTGCTTTCGGGAAACCTCATAGATAACCCTGGCGCCCCAGAAGCTCTTCCGTCAACCCTCCACCATCACTGGAATTTTCCCGGTCGTGGGGCCGGAGCATCCGCTCCACATACTTGGCGATAA
>JAJRTK010000186.1 GCA_024278345.1 bacterium
GGTCGTCCGGGGACGCTGTCCCCGGTCCCCAGGCAGGGCTTTGCCCTGCACCCACCAGGGAGTGACCTCCCTGGACCCACGTTCTTGTACGCTGCGCGTCTTTCTCTTTGTTTTGTTGCGTGTCCCGGCTTACCATGAAAGTACATGGTTAAATCCATCTTCGACGGCGTGGTTATGGCGCTCGGCGCCATTCACTTTCATCTTCCGGGGGTGTGGTCGCCGGGATCATGCTCGTTAACTGGATACCCGGTGTCCCGGCTTACGTTGATACCCGCCAAATCCTCTTTCAGGGAACCCCAACCACAAAGCTCCACTCACCAAGCCCCACACTTCCTTCTACCGCGGCGTCAAAAAAACACCGCCACAAGGCGATCCGTTTTTTCCGGCGGTGAAGACCAGGCGGCATTTGAATCCCTGGAGTGGCTGGGCTAAAGTGCCGGAATGGCCTAGTGTCGGGATTTGACCTTCTCTGGACCTGGTGGGCGAAGCATGGCGACCAACGGAGAAAAGCAGGAAGCAGACCGGGATTCCAGGTCGGCGTCAGAAGTGAAGCAGCCTGCTTCCAGCCTGTCCACCCAAGACGAGTTACACAGTCCGGAGTTCGGAGAGGCTACCGGCGACCCCGTGGATGCTTTACCGCCGCCAAGGGAAGCTGCGCCACCGGATACCCACACGCCACGGGGCGGGCCCGACGAAACCATCGACCTTCGGGATTCCGACTCCACCACGCCGTCAAGCCTTGTATCTCCCGACGGGGCAAGGCCGATTCCCGTTGCGGAAGGAGTCTTTCGTCGAGGTGATCGGGTAGCGAATCGCTACCAGATCATTCGGTTCATCGCCCACGGTGGAGTGGGCGAGGTCTACGAGGCCCTGGATCTGGAGCTCAATCTACGAGTGGCGCTCAAGACGATACGCCCTGAGCAGACCGAGACCCCCAAGATTGCGGAGCGTTTCCGGCGAGAAATCCAACTGGCAAGGAAGGTCACGCATCACAACGTTTGTCGCATCTTCGATTTCGGACGTCATCAGGCGGTGAGACAAGGGGCGGCGGAGGCCAGATCCATCCTCTTCTTGACCATGGAGTACCTGGAAGGCGAAACACTCTCCCACCGGCTCCGGCGAAACGGGGCACTAGCACCGGCAGAAGCCCTTCCCTTGGTGCGCCAGATGGTCAAGGCGCTCCAGGCCGCCCACGCCGTGGGAGTCATCCACCGGGACTTCAAAAGCAGCAATATCATGCTGGTGCCCTCGGCCGACGGGCAATCCGTTCCACGCCTGGTAGTCACGGACTTTGGACTGGCCAGAGCGGCATCCGGCAAGGACTCGGGGGCATCGTTCACCGGTACGGGTGGAATAGTAGGGACGCCGCTATACATGGCGCCGGAGCAGGTAGAGGGCCAGCCCACCACTCCGGTGACGGATCTCTTCGCTTTGGGCGTTGTCATGTTCGAAATGGTGACGGGCCATTTCCCGTTTACCGGAGAGTCCGCCCTCTCCACGGCGGTGCGGCGATTGCGGGAAAAGGCGCCGTCGCCGCGGATCTACACCCGGGACTTGGACCGGCAATGGGAGAAAACCATCCTTCGGTGCCTGGAGAAAAATCCCCACAACCGTTTCGCCCGAGCAGAAGACGTGACCCGAGCACTGGAGGGCGATTCTGTCCGCCCGCCTTGGCCGGTGATTCGGTGGCGGCTCCTTGTGGCAACCCTCGTCATCTTAGTTGGGGCCGGCATCTGGAAATCGGCCGACACCTGGCTAAGAACAAAATCCGCCACGGAGACGAGCGCTTCCTCCACCACCCGGCGCACTCTGGCACTCTTCGGTTTCAAGAACCTCTCGGGACGACCCGAAAGCGACTGGATCTCCACGGCGCTGTCGGAGATGTTGGCCATGGAGATCTCCGCCGCCAAGGACCTCCGAGCGGTTCCCGGGGAGACCGTGGCCCGGGCCAAATTGGAGCTCGAACTTCCCGAAGCCGACGCCTATGCCTTGGATACTCTGGTACGCATCGGAAAAAACCTGGGCGCCGAATTGGTGGTCCTGGGCTCCTATCTGGCTAGCCGCCCCGAAGCCGGTGGCCGAGTTCGCCTGAACCTGCGCGTGCAAAGCACACGGACCGGAGAATCCGTGGTCCTTGTCTCCCTGGACGGAACCGAGGCGGGCTTGCTGGATTTGGTCTCGGAGGCGGGAAACAAGCTGCGGCGGGTCCTTGGAGTGGGCACGATCTCGCCCGCCGAGGCCGCCGCCATCCGGCTGGCGTTTCCCTCGGACGCCGAAGCAACCAAACTTTACGCTCAGGGCCTGAAACGCCTCCGACACTCCGACGCCCTCGAAGCCCGCGATCTCTTGGAAAAATCCGTTGCCGCGGATCCGGGAAACGCTCTGGCCCATGCGGCGCTGGCCGAAGCCTGGGCGGCCCTGGGACAGAGCCGCCGCTCCGAAAAAGAAGCTCGGCTGGCCTATGAACTCTCCTCGCAACTCATCGGACACCAGCGCCTCTGGGTCGAAGCGCGCTACCGCGAAGCAGCGGGAAACTGGAACGAAGCGGAAGAACTCTACCGAATGCTCTGGCAAACCTTCCCCGACGACCTGGAGTATGGGCTCCATCTGGCCAATGTGCAGATCGCAAGTGGCAATGGCCCCAAGGCCCTCCAGACCATCCACACCATTCAAGAGCAGGCGGGAAAAGGGCATGCCGACCCAAGACTCGATCTGGCCGCGGCGCGGGCCTACTATGCCAAGGGCGATTTTGAACGGCAGCGGCAGGCAGCCGCGAAAGCAGTCCGGAAGGGACTGGCCATCGAAGCTCAACTGCTGGTGGCACAAGCCCGCCGCCTGGAAGGCCTTGCTCTCCTCCCCCTGGGTCAACCCATGCAGGCACTAGAAAGCCTAAAAAAGGCCAAAGAAATTGCCGACGCCGCGGGGGACCGGCAACTGGCGGCCCAAGCCACCGAAGACATGGCCCGGGTCCACTGGAACCATGGCGATCTCCGAAAAGCTCTGGCCCTGTCGCGCCAAGCCCTGGGCACCTTCCAGGAAGAACAGAACATCCGGAGCATGACCTCGGCGCTCACCTTGATCTCCAGTTGCCTGGATCGGCTGGGACAGACTCAAGAAGCCACCGCCGCGGCAAAGAAATCACTGCGGCTGGCCGAAAAGCTCGACGACCTCGCCGCCGTGATTCGCGCTCAGAACAATCTGGCCGAGTTCTCACTCTGGCAAGGAAAGCTCTCCGAGGCCGAAAGCCGCTACCGCAAGATCCTGGAACTCTCGAGAAAGATCGGCTCTAAAACCGGAAGGGCGGCGGCGTTGTTGAACATGGCCATCGTGGCCCTGGAACGTGGCCAACCACGGAGAGGAACCGAAATCGCGCAACAAGCCCTGGAGGCCTTCACCGCCATGCAGTTCCAACGGGGGATCGCCTGGTGTCTCTCCGAGCTGGGCCGCGCCGC
This sequence comes from bacterium, assembly GCA_024278345.1. Classification (GTDB taxonomy): domain Bacteria; phylum CSSED10-310; class JAJRTK01; order JAJRTK01; family JAJRTK01; genus JAJRTK01. The sequence goes on from JAJRTK010000186.1 coordinate 3,453, forward strand.
CCTGGACCAAGGGCAACTCAAAGAAGCCCAAGAGAAACTCCACCAGGCTTTCAGGCTCTGCCGCGTTTACGACCTGCGCCACACCATCGGCTACGTTCTCAACAATCTGGGGAGACTGGCCCTGGTGCAAGGAGATCTGGAGACCGCCGAACGCCGCTTCCAGGAGGCCCTGAAGGAAGATCGCACACCGGAAGTGAACGCAGCCGCGAGCCAACTCGGCCTGGCCAAAGTCTACCTGGAACTCGGCGACCTCGAAAAAAGTCGCGCACTGGCCAAAAAGAGCTTGGCCACGTTCCAAAAACGGGCCAGCCCCGGCCAACAAGCCCTGGCGCAAGTCATTCTGGCCCGCTCCTTCCTTGCACTGGGGGACCTCGCTCAAGCAGCGGCACACTCCAACCGGGCGCAAGCGTTGGCCAAGGGTCTGGAGACTCGAGGCGTCTCCTTCGATGTCGAGTTGCTCAATCTCCGCCTGCAGGCCGCGAAAACCAACGCCAGGTCAAGGACGGGCCAGATTCGACGCCGCCTCGAGAAGCTGGAGAAACGCGCCAAGGAAGCCCATCTGGCCAAGTTCCGGTTTGCGGCGGCCATCGAGCTGGCAAGGCTGGCCATGACGGCAGGAGAATCGGCCCGCGGCCTGGAAATCCTGGAAAAAATCGACCGAGAGGCCCGGGCCTTGGGAATGGGGCTCGTTTCCCGATGGGTCGATGAGCTCCGAAATGGAAAATGATCTCCTCGGGGCAAAGCTCCGGCCCGCCGGCGAACTTTGCGAGTAGCGGGCGCGGGCCCGCGCCTGATGCGAGCGGAACGCAACTCTAAAGATCATCCCCCCGAGAACCGCTACCGAAGGCCGGCCAGAGCAGGATCATGGGAAAAGCTAGCAGTAGAAGGGCCACGGTCTGCCAACCCGCTGGCGAACCCGCCATCGGCGGAACAACGAAGATCGCGCTGGCGACGGTCCTTTGGGGCTGAGGCTCCGTGATCTCAGGATCGTAAGTTGGGCCTAGCGGAATCACCTGAGCCCCGTTGACCACGAGGACGAAGTATTGGCCCGGCGCCACCGAAAGGGGGTCCGCACCAGCCTGACATGCGCCTCCGGGACCTACGGAGAAAGTAACGTCGAGGCGATAAGCCTCCGGCGCGGGATCGAGATCGGCCAAAAGCGAGGGGCTGGCGCTGGAGCAAAGGACGCGATCCACGGCCCGGGGATGGTTTGAATAGACGGTGAGCCGGACGATCTCCGGACCTCCGGTATTGGCTGGAGACATCTTCGCGCTCTCCAGGAGGTTCTGGACCTGGAGGCGAAAAGTCACGGGCTCACTTCCGGCCACGGGGAGCTCGCCCCCTACGGGAACCGGCAACGCTTGGGCCTGCACCTCGAAAAGAAGGCGCAGATTGGCGTCAGCATCCTCGGTGACGAAGGTTCGGTGGGAAAGAATGGCCTCGGCGACGGATTCCCGGGTAAGATCGGCGTCGAAGGCGGCCCGGCGGCCATTTTTCCAACGATCCGCGGTTCCATCGCTGTCCGGCACGAGGTAACCGGTGAACTGGTCGGATCCACTCTCGCCTGGAGACGCGGATGAGAAGGGCTTCCAGCGCTGATCTCCATGCTCGGTATGCCCCGTTTCATAGTCCTTCTGATGGGTGTCATGGGAGCCGTCAACGCCCACGCGGAAACCGGCATCCAGGGCCCGAAGATACTCGTCAAGCTCGCCAAAAACGGCGGAAGGATCGTCAGAAAACGTGGGAATCCCCGTGGTCACTTCAATGGAAGCAAGTCCTGGCGGTGAGCCCGTCACCGGCAAGTCCCACTGCCGCTCCAAGCAATCATAAAGGCTCGGACCCGTGCAGTTTTCCTCAAGATCCCGCTTTGAATAGGGAAGAAGGCTGAAGCGGGAGCGCTCCCGATCCGGGTGGCTGGTCGTCGGCGCGGAAAAGAAGTCCGGATGGTTCACCTGGGCGAAAGCCAAACGTCCCAATGGATTGGACGAACCCGCCCGCTGCCCGGCCACCTGGCTCAGGAAGTCGAGCCAAACGTTATCGATGTCTTCCGGAAAAAAAACGGACTCCGGGAAGAAGACCGAAAGGTGCTCCTGGCTTCGCGTCGTATATTCGAAGCCGTAAAAGGCCAGGAACCGGCCAGGATCGTTAGCGGCGTCGGCCTGGGGCATCAAATAATTCCGATACTGGTCGGTGTCGGAATTGGGGTGCGTCCCTGGATCAGACCTTTCTCCCGGCCCCAAGGGGGTCATCTCGCTGTCTTTGGGAATGACGCCAGTGGAAGGCATCCCATCGGGCACGAGCCAGGTGCGGGGATAGACGTGCTCGGAAATGCCATAGACCTGGACACGCCCATTGGAACGTGCCTCCTGATAAGCTGCATCGGGAAGTTGCGGCAACTCGCTCTCTGAAAAAGCGGCGTGATTGTGGAGGTCGCCCAAAAAAATGTCGAACTCCGCAAGCTCCGCGGCCAGAAGAGACGCAGGCAAAAGAAGGAAGACCAGACCGAGGAAAAGATCTTTCAGACCCAACAAGAGGTTTTTCGGCACCACGGGAATCTCCTGATTCAATCGTCGTATCACGCCTGGCAACCCAAAAAGAACAAGTCCGCGTTTCTTGGTAGTGGGCTGCTTCCAGGGCACAATCCCTGAAGACTGCTTTTTTGGTTGAGGTCCGGTCGGGTCGGCGGCAATCCGTCCGCCTCCCCTCCCCTCTCATCGCCCTCCAACCGGTCTCAAGACCCTCAAGGCGGCCTGAAACCCGAAAGCACCGGTTCACCGGTTCCTTGGAACGACGGAAACCCGCCGCCAGCTTTGACACCGGCACCTCCGACTTTCTAGGCTGAATCTTGATGCCCGAATTTTTTCGACACCGACGCTACAATATCCTGTCATCAAGAAGGAAACTTGACCAGCGAGAAACACTCAAGCATACCGGAAGTCAATATCCTCGGCGATTTTACTTCCGGACGGGGACCTATCAAATCCACACGATTCTGCTTTACAGTCCGCACTGCCGCACCGGTGGCACCGGCATCTTGCCGGTGGCGGGCCGGTCGGGATTCACGAACTTGAACGGTGGGTTCGTTTCGGGCGTGAACTTGTCAACCGGATCTGATAGGTCCCTCCGGACGCAACAAAACTTCCCGGTCAAAACTCGCTGAACGACCCATGAAACTGGAATTTCAGCAAAACCCACCGAAACACGGATGGGAGCACGGCGACGAAGGGGTGGCCGGGAAAAATCTGCTGAACACCACCCTCAGAGAGAAGCCCAGTTTTATCGTGGAGGGTAGACTCCTAAGGAGACAAGGAAAATCATGACTGATAGCCACCTATCCCCAACGCCCTGGGACCTCGAACGTCTGGAGGCCGCGTGGGCGAATGTTCTGGAACACTGGAACGACCTTGACCAGCACAATGCCTTCGTCCACCTGGCCGACGAGGTCAATCTTTTGGATATCGCCGCCAAGCGGTACGCCGAAGAACGCGGCAAAAGGCCGGACGACGAATTCGTCCGCAAAATGGCCACACAAATCGTCTTCCGGGCCCAGTTCCGCCTCCGAAAAAAGGACAAAGAAGATTCTGACGGCGATCTTGAGAAAAGAGTCAAACGGCTTCTGCTGGTGGCCGCCATCGTCCTCATCCCTCTGATCCTCCTCTGGGTGGTCTTTTCCCAATTCGGCAACCGGCTGGAAGAGATGCTCGTAACCTCGCCAACCCCCGTAGCCAAGAAACTGGCGTCGCCGACTCCCATCTCCGCGGAGCGGGTCTTCCCAACGCCATCTTCCGAGGCTGCCCCGGCGGCGGAAAAGTTCGCGCCTGCGCCGCCGTAGAGCCGGACATTCTTTGGCAAGAGACTGGCAAACCCAGAGGCTATGGCTGTTTTGCCTGGATCCGTACCAGCACTCTCTAGGAACTCTTTCGGAACTGGGTGTTACGCGCCGGGATTGCCGATAACTTCGAGTTTTGGGAATCTTGTTTCGGAGTATGCTACAAAAAAATGCTGGCGGCCCAAACAGGCAGGCAGTTCCCATCTGGTAGAAAGCCCGGTACGGAACCGGCGAGTCGGCAAGGAAAACACGGGAGGAGTCCTATGAAGAAACGAACCATCGTCTCCGGCTTGCTGGTCCTTTGCCTGGCAGGTTCCCTGGCATGGGCGAAGAGAGTCGAAGATTTCGTGGAAATGAGAATCGAGCAGGCGGCCATTTGCTCTGGGCTCAAGAAAGTCGAAGGGATCACCGTACCGAAGGATCCCGGGACGTTTTTTTCCACTCGGGTGCGGAAGCTGGTGAGCTACATCCGGTTCCGTCACGTGATGAAGCGTCATACCCTGCAATGGAAATGGTACACTCCGTCGGACAAGCTTTACGTCCAGAGCAGCGAGATCGATGTTGTGCCCACGGGGAAATACCACGATTTCGTCACGGGCGCTCACGAGATTGTCATTCGCGGCGAGACGGCGATGTTGTCTCCAGGCGGCTGGCGGGTAGTCATTTTCCGGGATGGCACGATGGTAAAGACGCTTCGCTTCACGCTTTCGAGTCGGGAAGGGGGAGCGGAATGACCAGGCTTCCGCGACAGTTTTTGTGCTGGATGATGGTGCTTTCCCTTGGTGCCGGGCCATGGCTTGGGATCGCCCGCGGTGAGGCGGATCCAAGGGATCGCCTTGAAGAGGGCAAACTTAACTTTCAAGATGGAGAGTTTGAGAAGGCTCTGGCGTTGCTGGATGGACTCGCTGGAAAAGAGTTGGGCAAGAAGGAGCTAGATCTCAGGTTGTATAGTGGATTCTGCCATTACAAGCTGGGGAACCCGGAGAAAGCGTCGTCGGAGTTTCAGCGGGTTTTGGAGCTGGAACCGGACTACCGGCTCAATCGGTCGGTGGCGCCCGATCTCCGGAAAGCGTTTGAGAATGCCCGGCGTCAAATGCAGGGGGAACAGGTTTCCGAGGTGATCACGATTCGAGATCCCTGGATCGAGGTGGGACCAGCTCGAAAGAAGATGCCGAAGCAGTTTGTCAAGAAGTTTTACAAACAGTGGTGGTTCTGGGCGCTAGCGGGAGCTGCTGCCGCTGGCGTTGTTCTGGTGGTGAAATCGAGTGGCGGTGGCGAGAGTGACACCTACTTGGCGCCAACAATCGATCTATCGCATAGGGCGGAAGACTGCGCCACGCTACCAGGATCTTACCAGGCAGGCAAGATCGATGTTGCCGTGGCCATTAGCCGCGGAGAGGCACCCTATACGGTGACCTACCTCCTGGACTCTGAGGTGATAGAGACACAGACACTCTCTGGCAAAAGCGGCTCCTTTACCTACCCAAGCGTGCTTCCTTTGGCGGGGGGGCAGTGTAGCAATCGAACCTTGACGGCCCAGGTGAAGGACAAGCGAGACAACGACGGAGCCCAGGTGAAGGACGACGAGACTTTACTGGTATGCGAGTGTCCTTGAGAAGCTTGTGCTTCCAGCGGAGGGCGATAGGTGGCGGATGGCGAAGAGAAAAAGCTGACGCTCGACGATTTGGCCGCCGGCGTGCGGATCGGGGGCCGTTACGATCTCAAGAGGGAGTTGGGCACTGGTGGCTTCGGGAAGGTTTTCCTTGTTCGGGATGGCGAGCTGGAGGAAGATATTGCCCTCAAGTTTTTGAGGCCCGAGCATGTCCGGGACGAAACCCAACTGGCTCGTTTCAAGCGGGAAGTGCTGCTTGCCCGGAGGATTTCCCACCCCAACGTCTGCAAGATATTCGATCTTGGGCGGGCGAACGGGCTGGTTTATCTTTCGATGGAGTACATCGAGGGAGAAGAACTCCACGGCATCACGAGGCGGATGGGTCCTCTTGCTCCTCGAACAGGCCTCAAGATCTGCTTTCAGATTTGCGACGGCTTGGAGGCCGCCCATCGGGAGAAGATCGTTCATCGGGATCTCAAACCCACCAACGTGATGCTCGATACCTCCGGAAGAGTGAAGTTGATGGACTTCGGTATCTCCAAGGCCACGGATATGGGGGGACTGACGGCTACGGGATCGCTGGTGGGGACACCGAAGTACATCGCGCCTGAGCAGTGTCGCGGGAAAGTGGGCGACCACCGAAGTGATCTCTACTCTCTGGGCGTCATGATGTACGAGCTTTTCACCAATGTACCGCCTTTCCAATCCAACACACCGATGGGGGTCCTCTTCAAGCACGTGGAGGAACTGCCGCGGCCCCCCATGGACCTGGCCCCCAGTCTTCCAGCCTCTATCAATACCTTGATCCTTCGGTGCCTGGAGAAACGACCGGAAGATCGCTACCAGTCGGCGGGTGAAATTGCCGCGGAAATCACCCGTATTCTGGCGAACACCTTGGAACCGGGGGAGAAGGTTGGAGAACCACTTTTGGGTACCGCCATCCAAGTTTCTCCGTCAAGCAATCATGACTCGTCCCAGGGGAAGCCAACTCTCAAGAAAATGACGGCTCCCTTGGTGCCAGCCGTGGAGACTCCGACAAAAAAGCAGGGAGCGACTCCCGTCTCCGCTCGGGAAGAGCTGCCGGCCCAAGGAAGCCACGTCCCACCGGCCGCGGTGACCAAGGGAACGCTGGAGATGCCTGCTGGATCTTGTCCCACCAGCGCCACTGTCGCCCTCGTGGAGACCGAACCAAAGACAAAAGCAACCGTGCTGCTGCCCGGTTTGGCTCTCGCGTATACCGATTGCGACACAAAAGAAAAGGCATCGCCAAAGGTATCTTTGGGCAAAAAAACCTCTTCGATACCCCTGGCCACAAGAAGGAAAACGAAGAACCACAGGGTGCGTCGAACCAAGAGACGATCCGCCAAGAGCGCAGACAAGCGAAGGGGCATGGAAAAACCCAAGAGAGGCGGATTGCTCAAACCCGCCCTTCTTATTCTCTTCCTGGGGTCGGCGTTCTGGTTTTTTTTACCGAGAGGCGAACTCCCACAAGTCGGTCCCGGGAAATCGGGCAAAGAATCTGGCCTGGCAGGAGTCCGGAAACAGGTTTCCCTGGAGTCCTCCGAGGCAGGGGCACATGTTTCGAAAGAGCCCCAGAAACAGCCCACGGCCCCGACCTCAAAAGTCCCGAGGGATGGCGCACGCCAGGAAGGGGCTCAGGAACAGCCTCTCCCCGAGCCGGCCGAGATCCGGGCACAGGCTTCCATGGAGGCTGAGAAACAGGTTTCCCTGGAGTCCCCGGAGGCAGGGGCGCCTATGCCGCAAGAGCCGCGGAAGCAGCCCACGGCCCCGACCTCAAAAGTCCCGACGGGTGGCGTGCGTCGGGAAGAGGCTCGGGAGCAGTCTTCCGCAACAGCGTCAGAGACCGCGAGGCATGGCAGGCGCCTGAAAGAGGCACTCCAAAGAGCCCGCCGCTTCTTGGAGGAAGGACGCCTCGTCGATGCTTCCAAACCTGACGATGCTTTGCGGGCTGCCCGCCGTCTCCTGACCATCGAGCCGGGAAATCCGGAGGCGACAGCGATCCTGTCCAGGATTGCCAGCCATTATCGGAGAATCGGCCTGGAGGCGATGAAAAAGAAAGATTTTCCCGCGGCTGTCGGCGCGTTCCGGCAGGGCATCCAAGCAGTTCCCGGTGACTCGGCTCTTCAAGAAAGCCTGGATCTGGCAATTCGACAATGGGAGAAAACCACGGCCACTCGCCAACTCCTGGCCGAAGTAGATACCGCTCTTAAGAACTACGACGGTGAAACCGCTCTCAGGCTCCTGAAGCAGCAATTGGAGGATTCGCCCCACGATGAGAAAGCGTTGCGGATGGAGGCATCGGCCAAGGGGATACTTCGGGCACGGGCGGATCTCACAACGGCCACCCGCTACACAGAGGCTTGGGATCTGGAAAAAGCCGCCGCGATGTTGGAGCTTCTCCTGGAAAAATATGGCGAATGGCCGGAGATGGTACAAGCAGACCGGGAACTCACCAGGCGGCAAGAAGCGGAAACTGCTCTTGACGAGGCCGGGAGGTTCTTGGCGGCGGCGCAACTGGACGAAGCGGCGTTGCGACTGAATGCCACCGCGCGGGATTTCCCCAACCATCCACGGCTCGCCGCCTTGCGGGAAAGATACAACAGGCAGGTCCAAGTGGCCGATCTATTGGATGCAGCCAACAAGCTTCTTCGGGGGGGCCAGTTCCATGAGGCATCGCGGAAGATTGCCGCCGCCGCACAGCTAGAACCCGAAGATCCGAAGATCAAATCGATGGAGGAGGAGCTTCAGCACGCACAACGCCGTGCGGCGGCTCGTGCGGCGGCGGCCAAGAAAAAGCAGCGGGCGCAAGAGGCCGAAAGACGACGAAAGCAGCAGTACGACGCGGCGTTTTCTAGGGCAAAAAAGGCGCTTGCTTCCGGCGACCGTAAATCGGCGGGATCGTTTCTTCGGAAGGCGGAACGCCTGGCCAGGACCCGGGCTGAGGCATCGCGGATCCAAAAACTGCGGAACCGTTTGGAAGAAGAAAACACGGTTTCTTTTGGGCGACTGAAGCTTCGAATTCGCCCATGGGCCGTAGTCTTCATCGACGGTAAGAAGATCGGAAATACCCCCATCCCTCCGCAAGAACTGTCACCTGGCAAACATACGGTTTTGCTGGAAAACAAGGACACGGCCACGCGCTTGGAAAGGCAGGTGTTGATTCGGGCGGGCGAAGAAGTGCTCCTAGAGCTGGAGCTCTCTACCGGTACCTTGGTGGTGGAGACGAATCCCACGGCCTGGGCGACCCTGAGAATACCCGGCGAATCCAAGCCTCTGGATTTGGGAAAGACGCCGGTCAACCGCCAAGTGCCGGCAGGCGTGGATCTGCAGCTTCGCCTCATCATCGGCGACCGAACCCACACCTTCAAAGTCCGGGTGCCAGGCGGCGGACAAGTTCGTGTTCAAAAAGATCTGTAGCCACCTATCGTCTCAGGGACCTATCAGATCCGGTTGACAACATCACCGCTGGGGCGGGCCTCCTTCCCGGCTCCGTGCAGCCCGGAGGGCGCTACACCGGCAAGATGCCGGTGCCACCGTTTCGGCGAAGAAAATTGTAAAGCAAAAACACGAC
>JAJRTK010000187.1 GCA_024278345.1 bacterium
CTACCGACTGGAGAGCCGTATGCGGGAGAACCGCACGTACGGTTCGGAGGGAGGGGAGGCGCAAACCAATGCGCTTTCCCTACCCCTATCCCTCTTTGTGCGCCGTGCGCTTTTTTGGGGGTGGCCGGTGCCGACCGCAGGGAGAGTCGGCTTCGCCGACCACCGATGACCACCTCCCCACGAGATCTCTGAGGAGCCGTGGCGACACCGAAAACTGAGAAACGGATCTCGGGGTCATCTGTTGATGAGAGGACGCCGGGGTGGTTTTTCTTTGGGCTCTGGCCCGGAATGGCAGGACGAACGGTCGAGGGATGGGAGCGGCTGCGAGCAGCCCGAGAGGAACGCAACACAAAGTTAGGTTCAGATACTGATGAAATTTGACGTTGAAAACCGGAAACACCGGAGTTTCCCTTTCTTTCTTGGGATTTTGCTGGTTTTGCCTTGGTGGATGGCCGTTCCGCGGATCGTGGGAGCGGAGCCGTTCGAGATCGCTCGGTTACGCTATGATGGTGGAGGGGACTGGTATTCTGACCCGTCGAGTGTGCCGAATCTTTTGCGGGAGCTTTCTAGGCGATTGGGGATTGACGTGGCTCCCAAGGAGGCGGTGGTCTCTTTGGAGGAACCGGAGCTCTTTCGCTACCCTTATCTTTACTTGACGGGGCACGGGAACATCCGTTTTTCGGAGCGGGAGTTGGAAAACTTGCGCCGTTATCTTGCGTCGGGCGGTTTTTTGCATGCGGATGACAACTACGGAATGGATGAGTCTTTTAGAAGAGAGATGTCGCGCCTTTACCCCGATGCCAAGCTGGAGGCCATCGATTCTGGCCATTTGATTTATAGGATGTTCTATCGGCTGCCAGGTTTGCCCAAGGTCCACGAGCACGACGGTCTTCCGGCGCAGGGTTACGGGATTTGGCGCGGTGGGAGGTTGGTGGTTTTTTACAGCTATCAGTCGGATTTGGGTGATGGCTGGGAGAGCCCGGAAGTTCATGGCGATCCGCCGAAGGTGCGGGAGGCCGCGCTTCAGATGGGCGTTAACCTGGTGCTTTATTCGCTTTTGCACTGAGTCTGGTATGTCGCCCGGGTGCTTTTGTCGATGGGCCTCGGAGAAGGATAGGCTTCTCGTTCGATTGATTGAGGTGCGTGACCGGGATGGGTGATGTCTAGAAAACGGGATTTAGAGGGTCTTCTTCGACTTCTTTCCAATGCCAGGCTGCGGGTCTGGGCGTCGTTGGTCTTGGAGTTCGTGCTCCTTGTACTGGGTACCGCGGCGTTTTTGGCCTCGGGGATCTATGGTGCCTGGGCGCTTGGTTGGGCGCCTCAGGTGGGCGTTGTGGCCGCGCTTTTACCGGCGGTGCTCTGGTGCTGGAAGAGTTTTGATTTCGTGCTGCTGCGCAGTTCCTGGTCGAATCGGGCATTCGTGCTGGAGTTTGAACGCGCGCACCGCTTGGAACGGGGCGAGCTCCTGAGCCCGTTGGAGATTGCACGGCGCCAGGAAGCGGGGGAGTGGGCAGGCGCTCCGAGCCTGGTAGACAGGGCGTTGTCCGAAGTTTCCCGGATGGTCGCGGAGATGCGGCGTCGGCCGTTTCAGCGGCATCGCTGGCGGGTCGTCGGTGGGTTTGCGTTGGCGGGCTTGCTGGTGGCCCTTTGCAGCGGGCTCGATGCTCCAGGTTTTCTAAGTGCCCAGTCGAGTTTGAGCGGTCCGCGGGCCTCGCTGGATGCGCGGTTGTGGGTGGGGCGAGACGTGGTGGCTCGTGGGGAGACAGCAAATGTTTTTGTCCGGCGTCTCGTGCCGGGAGATGCGCCGCTGATCCTCCTCCTGGCGCCGGCCGGATCGGAGGAGGGCGAATCAGTTTGGGATTCGAGGCTCGTGGAAGAGTTGGCTGGGGAGGGCCAGGTTCGGGATCGGCCGCTTTTTTTCACGAGGATTGGCCCGATGTCCGGCTCCGTCAGGTTGAAAGTCTCCTCTGGTTCCTTCGTTTCGGATGTCTACAAGGTGAAAGTGGCCTCTCGGCCGGTGATCGGGCGGTTTCTGGTGGAGGTCGATCCGCCCCCCTACTTGGAGATGGACAAGCAGCGAGTCGAGCGAACGGATGGGAACTTGCGAGTCCCGAGGGGAAGCCGGGTTCGGATCGAGCTCGGCGTGGACCAGCCGCTGGCTTCCGCCAGGTTCTTCATGGGGAAGGAGAGGAAGATCCAGGTGCTCCGGCCCTTGCCACCGTCGGAGCAGTGGCCACGGGGAGGCTTCTTCGGGGAGTTGGAGGTCACCGAAGACTTGGACTACGAAATCCAGGTTACAAGCATCGATGGCTTGGCGAATCGGCCCGTACGCTACCATCTGGCGGCGGTAGCCGATGAACCTCCCGTCGTCCGGATCTTGAAGCCTGGCCGGGACCTGACCATGGGCGAAGAGCAACAGGTCCACCTGAGGCTTCTTGCCAGAGACGATCACCGGATCGATCGGATGGCGCTATTTTACCGCATTGATGATGACGAGGAGCAGTCGTTCGAGCTTCCCGCTGAGCGTAGCTCCACGCTGAAGTTCGACTATTTGTGGAACCTCGCGGGGTTGGGCCTTTCGTTCGAGCAAGAGGTCCAATACTACGTTTCCGTCTGGGACAACGATGTTTTGCAGGGGCCCAAGCGCGGCGTCTCGGCCACTTACCGGCTACGCTATCCGTCATTCCTGGAGCTCTTCGAGGAATCGCGGGAGGAGCAATCAGAGCAGATTGAGGATGTCAGCGACATCCTGGAAAAACAGCGCCGGGTGGTGGAGCAATTGGAACGGTTGGCGGAAGATGCCGATCCGGGGGATTCGCTGGACTGGAAGGAATCTGAGGCTCTCACCGACCTGCTCCAGCAGCAGGAAAAACTCAAGGAACGCGCCCAAGAAATTGCAAAACAGTTGCGCCAGAAGGCCGAGCAACTTGAAAAAGAGGCCACGGAGTCGGCCGAGGTCGTCGAAAAAATGCAGGAGATTTCCAAACTGTTCGACGAATTGGCGGACGAACAGATGGAGGAGCTTCTGGAGAAAATCCGCCAAACCATGGAAGAGCTGAAACTGACTCCAGAGGAGCTTGCGGAGCTCCAGGACGGCATGACTAACGAGCAGCTCCTGCGGGGGCTTGACCGGACCCTGGAGCTGTTGCGCCGCCTGGAAGCGGAGCGCAAGCTCGAGGCCGTCTCCAAGCTTGCCGAGCATCTTGCGGAACGGGAGCTTGAGCTGGGCCGGAGAAGCGAGGAGCTCCAGCGGAAAGAGGAAGGGGATTCCGAAAAGAGGGATCCGCGGGAAAAGGGCGATTCCTCCAAGGGACAGACGGATTCTGGTGAAACGCCGGAGAAACCTGCTTCAGAGTCGGACGAAAATGCAGAGAAGGAGGCGTCGAAGAGCGCGGAGGATAAACTTCGAGAGGCGGAGGAACTTGCAGCGAAACAGCAGCGCCTGGCGGAAGATCTGGAAGAACTGGAGTCAGAATTGGCGGACCTCCAGGACGAGGAGGCTCTGGAGCGTTTGAAAGAGGAGCTGGAAAAGCTAGAGCAGGAGCTGGGCGACCCGTCGGAGGAGGCAAGACGAGCGGATGACCGACTTCGGAAACAGAAGTTCGACGAGGCCGCCAAGATCCAGATCCCTCTGGGCAAGCGGCTCCAGGGGTTGGCCGGAAGTCTCGGACGAATGGCCATGCAGATGAGGGGCATGGACAAGGCGGAAATCCTCGCGCTCGTTGAAGAGCTGGTCCAGGAATTGTCCTCAGAGCTCCGGTGGCTTGACAGGCTTCGCCGCCGTTCTTTGAAGGTCGCGGATGTCACTCATTTTTCCATGCTGAGTGGGGCACAAAAGCAGACCATCGGCGAAGTTGCCAAGGGTGGAGAGCTGGTCCACCGGACGGCGTCGCTCCTGTTGGAGCGGATCGTCGATTTGGGGAAGATGACTCCCCAGCTTTCCAGTCTCGTGGCAACAGAGATGGAGGCTGCTGAAAAAGCGCTCAAACAGGCTGAAGGAAGCATCGAAAACCTTTCGATGGGCGCAGCCGCGACCCGATTTTTGGAGGCTCGGGTGAGGCTCCACGAGGCGGCTATGGCCCTTTTGAGCCTCAATGACGCCATGAACCAGGGGATGCCATCGGCGGGGCAGTCCCTCCGGGAGTCTTTGGAGAACCTGGCGGAAGAACAGCGCCGCCTTGCCGAGTCGCTTCGCCGTGGTGGGAGTCAAGAGGGAATGGTGCCCATGCCCATGCCTCGCTCCATGGAGCAGATGGCGAAGGAGCAGGGAAGAATTCGCCGGCAGCTCCAGAAGTTGCAAAAGGAGTTCGAGGCGTTGCAGGGGGGAATGGGAAGTCTGGAGGGCCTGGACGACGAGATGAGAGAACTGGAACGCCACTTGAGCGAAGGAGCCCTGAAGCCGGAGATCGCGGAAAGGCAGGAGAAGATCCTCGACAAGCTGTTGGAGGCCGAGCGGTCCTTGAGGGAAAGGAAACTCTCGCCGGAGCGCCAGTCCAAGACCGCCAAGGAACAGGCTCCCTTTCAGGCGCGGTCCCCGGAGAAGCCCAAGGAATTGTGGGAACGGCAGCTCGAAGGTCTTCTTGAGGATCAGGAATCGGAGCTTTCACCCGAAGAGCGCTCGATTCTGGAACAGTTTTATTTGCGCCTCGCCCAGGAAGAGCCATGAGCCGAGCACCGAACAGCGGATCCTGCTCTTTGCCTTGGTCGCGGTTTTCGGTAAACTCTTTGTTTCCTTTGTGTTGCGTCCCGCTCCCATCGGCGGCAGTCCGTCCGCCGCTGCTCGCCAATGTCGCCGCTCTTCTCATCCAGTGCCCGAAGACCGAAGCACCACCGAGCACCGTGACGCTGACCTGCCTGGATTTGCCACTTGCCAAGGAAAAACCATGAGCCGAAGAGTGAGAACCACGACCCTGGCCTGCCTGACTCTCGTTGGGTTCTTTGGGGTTTCTTCGTGGGAAGGAGAAGCCGGCGCCCGGCAGCCGGATCTGTGTAAAAAACAGGTGCGCCAAGCGCGGCGCCTGCTCCTGAACGGGGAGGCGGAGTCGGCGATTGAGCAGCTTGCGGGGCTTTTGGAGCGTTCCGGACTCACGGGATCTTGTCGTGGCGACGCGCTCCAGGTCTTGGCACAGGCGGAAGAGAGGCTGGGCCGCTTCGAAGAAGCCATCGAGCAATGGCGGGCATTGTTGGAACGGCAGCCGAAAGGCCGGAAGCGGGAAGACGTGCTTGAGGGAGTGGCGCGGGTTGCTCGGAAGCTCGGTCGCCCCGAAGAGAGCCTCAAAGCCCTGGAGGAGCTTGCCCGCTTGAAGCCACGATCCATTCGGGTCGTGCTGCAGGTTATCCAGAGTTACCGGGAGATGGGGGACGATCTGGGAGCCGCGAAGCGCCTGGTGGAGTTTCGAAGCGCAAGGCCGGATATCGTGGAGTTCGAGTACTATTCTCGATTGCGGTTGGGGAGAGAAGCCACGCGGTACCTCGAAATCTTGGATGAGGCCGGACAAGCGTCGGAGTTCGAGCTTATCGAGCTGTCGCGGTTACAGTTCTCTTTTGGGGATCGCGAAGCCTCTTTGAAAACAGCTCTTGCTCTTCAGAAGGGGAACCCGGATTCGTCTGAGATCCAGGCGCTCGTAGGGAGTCTTCGCCTCATGCGCGGCGAGCTGGATTTGGCCATGGAGAGCTACGAGCGCTCCCTCGATCAAGGGGGAGATTCGAATCCGGATTTCGTGGAGGGACTCGGGGAGATCTTCTTCCGGCGAGGAGATCGAAAAAAGGCGATCCAGATCTGGCGGCGGATGGGTCCTAAGACGGAGGGTCGCGCTTTTCAAAAACTCCGGCTGGTGAGGATCTATCGGGATCATGGCCTCCATGACGAAGCCCTGGCGCTGCTCCTTGAGCTCAAGAAGGAGAAGAGTGGCAAATTGCCGCCCAGCCTCTTTCTTCGGCAGCTTGCCGATACCTACTACATCGTGGGCAAGCCAAGGACGGCCTTGGCAGAGCTTGTGGAGATGGCCGAGGCCAACCCGCTTCAACTCGATATCGCCAAGGTAGAGCTTCAAAGGATGCTCTCGGAGGAAATGTCCCTCTGCGAATTACTGGAGGAGGTCGTCTCAGGCGCCAAGACGGCAGCCGGCTACACTCTGCTTGCCGGTGGCTTGGAGTTTTGCGGCAAAAACTTTGCCGCGACCCGCTGCGCTTTGAAAGGCGATCTCCTTCTCAATCGCATTTCGGCCATTGAATCGCTTTTTTCCAAGCTCGTTACCGAGGAGCGATTCGAGGAAGCCGCATGGCTCGAACAGCGGTTGCTCCAGGCTCGGACGCCCAGCGTCCATTTGAGCTATTTCCGCGGCCGATTGGCTCAGGTCACCAACCGTCCCCAAGAAGCCGATGCTTTCTATCGTTCCTACCTGGCGGCTGCCCGTGGGCTGAACCGGGGCCTTGATCGTGGGCTTGTGGACGACGCGCTCTACCATTTGGCGGAGCTTGCCATCGGTCCTTTGGGGCAACCCGCTCAGGGGCGGCGACGCCTCATGCAACTCGTGGTAGACCATCCCTACAGCACTTATCGGCCTGCGGCCGAAGCGAAAATCGGGTTGGCCCTCTATCGCCAGGGGCGAACGGAAGAGGCGCTTCGGCATCTCGATGCCCTGGGCGACACCAACCCGTTGGCGCTCCAACTTCTGGGGGAGATAGCCCTCGCGGAAGGCGATTTCCAACAGGCGCGAGTCACCCTCCGCCAAGCACTTTCCGATTATCCCGAACAAGAGGACTCCTGGAAGGGCATCCAGAGCCTCTTGACGGTCCTGCGCCTCAGTCAGGGGGATGACGCGGAGAAAACTCTCGTCGCCGAGTACCGGAAGGTTCTGCTCCTAGGGGCGACTGCGACCGCCGAGCTTCCTCTCCAGAGGTTGACTGCTTCGAAGACCTGGGGCGACTTTGCCCGATCTGAGCTTGCCCGCCTGTACGCCAACCAGGGGCGGATGGTGGAGGCCGCTTCCCTCTATGCTCTTCTTTGTAGCACCCATGGGCCAGGTTGGCTTGCCACCAACGCGGCCCTCGAGCTTTCGAAGATTCTGGTGACCCAAGGGCGTGGTCTTGATGCGATTCACGTCCTGGAGCAGGCGATTCTTGACCAGCCGGAAAGCCCTAAGCTCCCGCAGCTCAGGCATGAGCTCGAGCAATTGCGGAAAGCCGAACCCCCTCCGCGGGAGCTTCTTCCGTAAGCCGGCCCACAAGAGCGATCACCTGTTTTCCAACTCCGCGAGGATTTTGGCATGGCCACTCTTGACGATGCGATTCTTATCGCAGTGAAAGCCCACCGTGGGCAAACCGACAAAGCCGGCCATCCGTACATCTTCCACCCCATCCGGATGATGCTGCGGTTTCGGGATCGTTCCCGCCAGATGGCCGCAATTCTCCACGACGTTGTGGAGGACAGTGATTGGACACTGGATGGGCTTCTGGATGCCGGGATACCTCAAGAAGTCGTGAATGCCGTGGACCATCTCACCTCCCGCAAGGATGAAACCTACGAAGAGTTCATCGAGCGTGCTTCCAAGAATCCCATTGCCGCTGCGGTCAAGTTGGCGGATCTGGAAGACAACATGGACTTGCGCCGCCTCACCGAAGTCGGGGAAAAGGACCTCATCAGGTTGCGGAAATATCGCGAGGCATGGGGAAAGCTCACAAAGCAGGCAGAGAGTTGACCTGCTGGTGCCGGTACGGGTTTGCTGAGGAGGCTTTTCTTGGGTTGCGTTCCGCTCTTGTCGCTCGCGGCCGCTCCCGCCACTCGCCTTTGTCTCCGCAAAAACAAGTTGAGCTATCGTGATGAACCCGGCGATCACCAGATCGCCGGTGCGCCGCGGGTTACCAAGGCCGGCCAAGCTTGAACTTCTTGTGACACGACCGGCAGGTGAAGTTTAGGTTCTTCATGTGGAGTCGTGTCTTTTTTCCGTCGTCGATCTTTGCTTCGCCGGCAATCAGGGCGAAATCGGATTCGAGATCCGCGGCGCGGAGCCGGAACTCTTCAGCATCCATCTTGGGCTTGACTCTTTGAAGGTGCCGGGACACCTCCACCATCTCTTCACTGACCCGGACGACGCCATCCCACCTTCGGTTCTCCACCAGCTTTTCCAGTTCGTGGCGGCCAGCGTCCAATTTCGACATGAGTTCCTTGATGAGGGGTCTTTGGTTGCTGTCAAGGATTCGGTTTGCCAGGAAACAACTGGAGCATGCCACGGAAAAGAGCAGAACGAGCAGGACGCGCGAATTTGTCATGGGGCGTGACTCCTTCTATGGGAGGATTGATCTCAGAAAGGGGGCCAGGGCGGTTCCGGCAACCCGGGTGTCTCCTTGTCGGCGGGTGAGGCAGAGGCCGTCGGTCAGCTCGAAGAACGGGATACAGAACTTCCGGGTCCATCCGGTTTTTTCCCTAAGCTGGGCAATTCCCATACCCTCTGGAGTTTGGAGGTCATTCTGACACTGCGCCAGGAGCTTTGCCAGAAAGCTCTGTTCAGTGAAGGCCCCGCTCCCAAGGCGAAGGAAGATTTTGTTGTCCACGAGGTAATCCAAGAGCTCGGTGGGTTCGTGCCCGAGCTCTTCCAGTTGGCCAAGAAGCTCCTCTTCCCGGATGATCCCTTTTTTTTCCAAGCGTTTGATCAATTCCTGCAACCGCAGTTCGGTTTCGGGAGTGACGCTTGCCATGAAGCCCGGCATTCGGCAGAAGGCCCCGTCCAGGACGATTCGCTTCCCTTCTTGTAGATCGGCTAACAGAGCTTGAAACATTTTTGGCGAGTTCCGTTCCAATAGACCCACCCGCAGTTTCTCCGGCCGCACTCCAGGTTTCAGCGGCCATCGCTCATGGTGAGCTTCGAGCTGCTTCAGGAGGCTCGTCTCCATTTCCCGGAAAAGGCGCTCCTCCACAAGGAACTCGTCTCCAAGGCGTCGCAGCCCGGAGACCGGAGTCGCCGGCTCGAACTCCAGCCCCCGCCGAGCGGCTTCAGTCTCGACGGCGCCGATCTCGACGCCATCAACACCCATCCTGGATGCCATGGCCTGAGCCAGGGACTCCGGGGTGGAGAGCTCGAACTTTCGTAGAATATCGATTTCCTTGGCGTTGGCGGCCGCGAGCTTCTGGGCCGGAGCCTCCACAACGATTCCGCCGCCAAGGGTCAAGGCTGGCGAGTACCGGCGCAGTATCAGCCTTTGGCCAGCCACGGCGACGCTGGGTGATTCCAGGCGAAGCTGAACAAAACCGCTCTCTCCTGGCTTCAGAATTGCCGGTTCGAGAGGCATCACCCGAGCAAAGAGTTCCGCGGCTCCAACGTGAACCCGCACGCGAGTTCTACGCTCTAAGAAGATAGGGGAGCTTTCCAGGACATGGATCCTGGCGTTGAGGATGGAAGTAGTTTCTAGCGCCCCGGGGAGGGTCACGATATCGCCCCGGTGGATCTCCTCGGCGGAGACACCATGGAGCTTCATCGCCGTCCGTTGTCCGGGCCCGCTCTCTTCCACGGTGCCGCCGTGTGTTTGGAGTTCCCGGATTCGCCCTTTGAGTTTCGAGGGCAAGATCTCTACGGCCATCCCCTTGCGAAAACGTCCCGCCGCCTGTGTTCCCGTGACGATGGTGCCGTGGCCGGCAAGGACGAAGCAGCGGTCGATGGAGAGCCGCGGGATCCGCCCGCCGCGGCGGGGCGGCAATGAACGGGTTTCTTCCACCAGGGCCCGGGAGAGGGCGTCAAACCCTTCGCCAGTCCGGGAAGAAACCGCAAGGATGGTGGGAACGAGGCCAAGAGTGAGCTCGAAAAGTTCTTCGAGCTCCAACTGGACGATTTCAAGAAAATCCTCATCGACTCGATCGATCTTCGTGATGACCGGTATGATCCGGCGGATTCCCAGCAAACAGAGAATATCGAAGTGCTCGCGGCTCTGGGGCATGAGCCCTTCGTCGGCGGCGACGACGAAAAGAACAATGTCAATGCCGGTGGCGCCTGCCAGCATATTCTTGACGAACTTTTCATGGCCCGGAACATCGACGAAGGAGATCCTCAAGCCCGGAACAGGCTCGAAATGGGCGAATCCCAGATCGATGGAGATGCCCCTCTCCTTTTCCGCTGGAAGGCGATCTGTGTCGATGCCGGTGAGCCGGTGGACGAGGGCGGTCTTTCCGTGGTCGATGTGGCCGGCTGTTCCCACCACCGCAACCATCTCAGGTAGCAAGGAGCTCATCTGCGTCTCATCAAGCTCGTTCCAGGCGCGACAGAAGGCTTTCGAACTCATCTTTCGAGGAATACTCGATGATGATTTTTCCCCGCTTGTAGGAGCCTCGGATGAAGGCTCTGGTTCCCAGGGCGCTTTCCAAGCGTTCTTCCACGGCGCTGAAGTGGACTCGGGAGCTTTGGCGGCCCTTGCTCGGTGGTTGAGCTTTGGCTTCCCCGAGCTCTTGGACAAGTTTCTCCGCCTGGCGGACGGAGAGTCCCTCCCGGGCGATCTTCGCCGCGAGGCGGCTTTGGAGCTCTGGCTCACCGAGCCCCGACAAAGCGCGGGCATGGCCCATGGAGAGCAGGCCGTTCTGGAGCTTCTCCTTGACGTTTGCCGGTAGGTCCAGGAGCCGGAGGTAGTTGGTCACCGAACTCCGCTTTTTGCCCACCAGCTCCGCGACCTTTTCTTGGGTGAGTTTTTTGCGTTTGACAAGTAGGCTGTAGGCGAAAGCGATTTCCAGCGGTCCCAGATCCTTGCGCTGGAGGTTTTCCACCAGTGCCAGCTCGAGCCGGGTGTCATCGGGGTGATCGACTACCAGGGCGGGGACGGTCTCCTTCTTCGCCTGCATCGAGGCCCGCCATCTTCGCTCACCCACGATGAGTTCGTAACGCGTTCCCTTGGCCCGGACGAGGATCGGCTGAAGGACTCCCTGTTTTGCCACGGAGCGGGCAAGCTCCTCGAGGCTCTCCCTGGAAAACAGCTTTCGCGGCTGATCCGGATTGGGATCGATCTCATCGAGGGGGATTTCTTGGACGCGATTTCGGTTGTCTGCAGGCGGGAGCAGGGATTCGAAGCCGCGTCCCAAAGCTTTACGTCGAGCCATGATTCATCACCTCACTGGCCAGAGCCAGATAGCTCTGTGCGCCGATGGAACGTACGTCGTAGTAGAGGACGGGTTTACCGAAGCTTGGCGCCTCACTCAGACGAACGTTGCGGGGGATGACGGTCTGGAAGATTTGCCCACTATAGTGGTGCTGAAGCTCCTGGGCAACTTCTCTGGAGAGGTTGGTCCGTTTGTCGAACATGGTGAGGAGGATTCCTTCGACAGAGAGCCCGGGGTTGAAAGCGTCGCGAACCCGGCGGACGGTTTCTGACAGATGTGCCAGCCCCTCCATGGCGTAGTATTCGCACTGGAGAGGAATCAATACGGAATCTGCCGCTGTCAGGGCATTGATGGTGAGAAGCCCCAGGGAAGGCGGGCAATCGATGACGATGTAGTGGTATCCTTTTCGGAGGGTGTACAGCAGTTCCCTCAGCCGATCTTCCCGGTTCTCCACGGTGGCGAGTTCCAATTCGGCGCCGTAGAGATCTTGGGTGGAGGGACAGATATCGACCCCGCGTATGCCGGGATTGACGACAATGCTCGACAAAGAGCATTCGCCCATAATCGCATGATAGATGCTCTGTTCGGAGGCCGTGGAAAGTCCGCAGCCGCTGGTGGCGTTGCCCTGCGGGTCAAAATCCACCAGAAGAGTACGTTTTCCCGCGATCCCCAGGGCAGCGGCCAGGTTGATGGCCGTCGTCGTCTTGCCAACCCCCCCCTTCTGGTTTGCGATGGCGATGACTCGCGCCTGTTCCGGCGGTGCGGCCAAAGGTGGCGAAGCCCGGTTCTTGCCTTTCCCGGGCGGCTTCTTCTTTCGTCGTGCTGTCATGGAGGTAGCACCTGGATGATCCGTCCATTCCGGATGCCCAAAAGGTGCAGGTCCTTCACCGACTCGCCATCCATGTCGAAGGAGCGTAAGCCCGTTACCGAATCGAAATTGGCCGTTGATTGAATGGCGCGCATAAGAGCTGTTCTATTGACTCGGTTACCCAGCTCCAAGACCTTGAGCATCACAAGCCTTGCCGTGTCGTAAGCCTGCGCGGCCAAGCGCGTCGGCCGCCGCCCGTAAACCTGGGTGTACTGCTGGGAAAAGCCCTGGACCAGCGGGGAAGGCGAACTGAGATAAAAATCATCGACGAACATCAGACCTTCCACGTGCTTGCCGCCAATCTGGATCACCTGGGGAGCATTGAGGGCGTTGGTTCCCAAAAGAATAGCGGCTCCCAATTCGTAAAAAGCAAGTTGAGGCGCCATCAAGCCGATGGTTTTTGCGCCGCCAAGGAGGAAGATGGCTTCTGGCTCCGCAGGTTTTATCTTCAGAATCGGTCCCTTGAAGTCCGGAGTACTCGGGGCGTAAGAACCCTCGGCAACCACCATGGAGCTTTGGGCGCGAACCGCTGAATGAAAAATCTCCCGCATCGCCAGGCCGTAGGAATTTTGGGGGTAGATGAGGGCGAATCGCCGAGCACCGAGGCTCTTGGAGGCAAATTCGAGAACCCGCCGGATCTGCTGCGATTGCAGGAGGCAGGTTCGAAAAGCATAATCGCTCTTCGCAACCAGGCCTTCCCCTGTGGCCGAAGGTGTGATGACGGGAATTTCCAGTTGGGCGATGACAGGGAGGCATGCCTTGAGGCTTGCCGTTGTCACGGGGCCGACGATCCCGATCACCCGTTTTTCGCTGGCCAGCTCCTGGATCGCTTCGCAAGCCTTCTCCGGTTTGCCCTCCGAATCTATGACGAGCAACCGAAACTCCGTGGCGGGGTGGTTTTCGTTGTAGAGGTCCACAGCCAGGCGCGCTCCAGCCAAGATCTCCTTGCCCACGGCGGCGAACCGGCCGCTCAAAGGCCCAATAAAGCCAATGGAATGAGGATCCACCACAAGGCGCTGCTCGATGGCTTCGATCTCTCCCTGGACCTTCGGCAAGTAGGGCGAGTCGGGATGATCCAGCAAGATCTGCCGCAAGACGTCCATTCCCCCCTTGAGATTGCCTTCCTCCGCCAGAGCGCGCCCGAGGTAGAAAGCAGCCATGTCGCCCGGAGGTTCGTTGGGATAGGCCTTCACGAGGGTTCGGAGTTCCCCGGCTGGCAGACTGCTGATGATTTCGTGGAGCTTCGTCCTGGTCTTTGTGAGGTCGCGGCAGTTTCTTTGGGAATAGACCAGTGCCTCGATGGCCGCGCTGTTGTTCTTCCGTTGGAGATAAATATCGGCTTGGAGCTGGAGAATTTGGCAGCGCTGCTCTCTCCGCTCCTCTCCGGCCGCGACGTAGGCGCGACCCAGTGTCTCCAGCGCTGCTTCGAACCGCCCTTCGGCCAGCCGCGCTTCCGCCAGGATCGTCCAGGCGCGGGCCTGGACGGGGCCGCCGGGAAGAAGGTGGACCACCTTTTCCAGATAGACCGCCGCCGACGCCAGTTTGCCAAGCTTGTAGTCGATGAGCCCCAGATCGTAAGTCGCTCTGGCCTCCAGGCGGCCAAGACTCAGCAGGAGTCGATTCTGGGTCCGGAAATCGAGTTTTTCGGTTTCCGAAAGGCGTTGGAGCTGCCGAAAAACCCCAAAAAGCGTCTCTTGCGCTTTCTGGAGGCTCCCCAGATGGTACAAGCTACGGCCGACTCCTTCCCGGGCATTGAGGCGGAGCCTCGCCGGAGCCTCCCGGCTTTCGGCGACTTCCCGGTAGAGGGGCAGAGCCTCTTCATAGCGCCGCTGACCCGCCAGGGCTTCCGCCAGCCCAAAAGTGGCGCGATTTTTCTCTAAAGCTTCTCGCGCATCCAGACGCGCCCGCTGGAAATGGGACTCGCTCTTGGCGTAGCGTCCGGCATAAAGGGCATCAATGGCCGAGCGCATGGAAACGGACGAGCCGCCTGGCCCACAAGCGACCAGCCAGAGGAGGGCCAGGAAAAACAACTTCCCGCCCATTCCGCGAAGGAGACGGTTCTGAACAATCATCTGGATTCAGTCCCAGGAGCAGGGTTGGCAAGGTCCCCTATTCTGCTGGGAACCAGCTTTCTTGTCAAAGTGGTGGCCGCGCTTTTTGCGTGGAAGCGCGTCAAGGTCGGTTTCATCGGTTTTTTTCAGGAGCCTCCGTCCTTTGCCGGGAGCCGGCCGCCAGGTCCTGGGTTTGACTCTTGTCAAGGAAAGAGGCACCAAAAGACTATCTTATCACAAAACCGGAACGGAGCCGGAGCCAACCCCAAGAAAAAGTCAGGAACCAGGAACGATGATCCAAAAAGTACTCACCAGCATCTTTGGGACAAAGCACGAACGCGACATCCGGCGTCTCGGGCCGATTCTGGATCGGATCAACTCCCTCGAGCCGAACTACATGAAGCTCAGCGATGCGGACCTTCGCGCATGTACGGGACGCTTCAAGGAACGCGTGGAAGCCGGTGAGAGCCTGGACGACGTGCTTCCCGAGGCTTTCGCCTGTTGCCGCGAAGCAGGCCGTCGCACCCTGGGGATGCGTCATTTCGATGTGCAGCTCGTGGGCGGTATCGTACTGCACGAAGGCAAGATCGCCGAAATGAAGACGGGTGAAGGCAAGACGCTCGTTTCAACTCTTGCGGCCTATCTCAACGCTCTTTCGGGGAAGGGCGTTCACATCGTTACCGTCAACGATTATCTGGCCCGCCGTGACAGCGAGTGGATGGGGCAGATCTACAATTTTCTGGGCATCACCGTTGGCACCATCCAGCACGATATGCGGGATCTCGAACGTAAGGCCATCTACGGTAGCGATATCACCTACGGCACGAACAACGAGTTCGGCTTCGACTATCTTCGCGACAACATGAAATATTCGCTGGCGCGCTATGTCCAGCGGGACCACAACTACGCCATCGTCGATGAGGTCGATAGTATTCTCATTGACGAAGCCAGGACGCCTCTCATCATCTCTGGCCCCGCCGAAGAATCCACGGACCTCTACTACCAGGTCAACCAGATCATTCCTCGGCTCCGGCGGGAGGAAGACTACACAATCGAAGAGAAGAGCCGGACCGTGGCCCTTACCGAAAGCGGTGTCGCCAGGGCTGAAAAGCTCCTGCGGGTGGACAATCTCTACGAGCCCGTCAACATGGAGATCCTTCATCACGTCAACCAGTCGCTCCGTGCCCACACCCTTTTCAAGCGGGATGTCGATTACGTGATCAAGGAGGGGGAGATCATTATTGTCGATGAGTTCACGGGCCGGCTCATGCCAGGCCGCCGCTGGTCTGACGGCCTTCACCAGTCCATCGAGGCGAAGGAAGGCGTCAAGATCGCCAACGAAAACCAGACTCTGGCCACCATCACGTTCCAAAACTACTTCCGGCTCTACGACAAGCTCTCAGGAATGACCGGTACCGCTGATACCGAGGCTCCTGAGTTCCACCAGATCTACAAGCTCGCGGTGATGGTCATCCCAACTAACCGACCGCTGATCCGGATGGAATATCCCGACGTCATTTACCGCACCATCCGCGAGAAATTCAATGCCGTCGTCGAAGAAGTCGTCGATTGCCACAAGCGCGGCCAGCCGGTGCTCATCGGCACGATTTCCATCGAAAACTCCGAGCGGCTTTCAAAAATGCTCCGGCGGCGAGGCGTCAAGCACAACGTCCTCAATGCCAAGTACCACGAGAAAGAAGCCGAGATCATCTCCCAGGCCGGTAGGCTCGGCGCCGTCACCATCGCCACCAACATGGCTGGCCGTGGAACCGATATCGTCCTTGGCGGGAATCCACCCGATTTCGTCGAGCAGCGGAAGATTCTTGAAGTCGGCGGCCTCCATATCATCGGCACCGAGCGCCACGATTCCAGGCGTATTGACAACCAGCTCCGCGGTCGTTCCGGGCGGCAGGGCGATCCCGGCTCCTCCCGCTTCTACCTCAGTCTTGAAGACGATCTTCTCCGGAAGTTCGCCCTGGATCGCATCTCTGGCATCATGGAGCGCCTTGGCATGGAAGAAGGCGTGCCCATCGAGCACAAGATGGTCACAAAGGCCATCGAGAACGCCCAGATGAAGGTCGAGGCGCAGCACTTCGCCAGCCGGAAGCACACCCTGGAATACGACGACGTCCTCAACAAACAACGAGAGGTCATCTACAAGGAGCGGCGGAAGCTTCTGGAGGGCGAAGACGTCAAGGAGATGATCCGGGGGATGATCTCCGACCTGTGTGGTGACGCCGTCGATGCCCATTGTTCAGAGGAATACCAGGAAGACTGGGACCTCGAGGCCCTTGACAAGTCAATCTACAGTATCTTCCATTTCCAGATCCAGATCGATCCAGAAAAACTTGTGGACCTCCAAGTCGATGAGATCAAAGAGAAAATCGAAGCCAAGGCCATGGAACTCTATCAGGAGAAAGAAAACGCCATCGGTTCGGAGATTATCCGTTCCGTCGAGCGAGCCGTCCTCCTTGAGACCATCGATAACCTCTGGAAAGACCACCTCCTGAGCATGGATCATCTCAAGGAGGGGATCGGTCTTCGAGGCTACGGCCAGCGCAATCCCCTTGTTGAGTACAAGCGCGAAGGCTTCGCCATGTTCGAGCAAATGCTCGTTCAGGTCAGAGAGGACACGGTCAAGTTTCTCTTCCACGCACAGCCCGCGCCCGACGCGCCTCCTCTTCAACGAAGGAGAAAACGTCCTGCCCAGACTGTCGAATCCCACGGCGGTGATTCCGGCCCGA
>JAJRTK010000188.1 GCA_024278345.1 bacterium
CATCAAGTCCACAAGATCCAGGCCGACAAGCCGACTCCCAATACAAGGCCACCGGTGAGAGTGCCGCCTCGGCCTGGATCTTGTGGACTTGATGCCCGGGCTCGCCCAGGCTTCCCGGGTCATTGATGGGCCTGGGCGGCACTCTCACCGGTGGCCTTGTATTGGGAGTCGGCTTGTCGGCCTGGATCTTGTGGACTTGATGCCCGGGCTCGCCCAGGCTTCCCGGGTCATTGATGGGCCGAGGCTGGACTTTCACCGGCGGCAGCCTGTTGGGGGGAAGTGCATCTTTTCTTCCGTTCAACATCTGATGGCGTGTGACCTGCGCCTCCGCGGGCTCAAACTGCTTCAGCATTTTCATCAGATCGTCCACGAGGCTCATCATGGAATTCCGAAAGTCCTTACCGATTCCTCCGGACTGGAACACATTTTCGAGGCTCTTCCGCAGCCCCCCGAGCCGGCTTTGCCAGCCCCCTTTTTGGGGTCCTCTTGGACCGGCTATGGTGGCTAAATGTCCCATGGATTGGAGGCCCTGGTTCCCTTCCATGGCCACGACATGTCCTCGACCGGCGTGGACTCTTGAAGCCGCGAAGGCGCCCCCCGGTTTTGCCGTCCGGTAATCGGTTCGACCGATTTCGGGACGCTTTTCAGATCCTTTTTTTATCGACCGAGGCGGGCGTTGCTGAGCGATTGCTGGTTTTGCCATGGCTCCTGAAGCGGGGCATCCGCCTCGGAACGCACCGAGTTTGGTTGGATTCGGGTTGGCGAGCATTCGCATCAGTTTTCTCCTTGGGGGTAGCTGTTTTCGTTCTCTAAGGGGGCGTTGCTATTCGCGACAAGCTCCATCTGCTTCATTATCGGCAACTTCCTAGGATTTGGTGCCTACCGATGATAAGAAACGGTGATGACGCGGAAGCGTTCGGCTTTGTGCATCCCGATGAATGGGTTGACGCCAAGGAATACTCCACCAGGATAATAGAGAAACATTCCATTGAAGTCTGGGTGAACAGAAACCGTGGGGCCACAGGTCCGGGAGTTGCCGAAATAGAGGCCGCCGCCTAGCTCCGGATGCCAGACCCGCGTCAAGAAATAGAAGACGACCAGTCTCGCCGTGGCCCCATGGCATTCTTCGAAGGGCAGTTCCCCCGGCGGTACGCTCCGGACCAGAATCTGGGGGTGACAGATGCCGTGATATTGGAGCCCAACGAGCCAGAAGTGAAACTGGGCCGCACCATCGCTGGCAAGCCATCCAAGGAAACCCTCCAATGCTCTGGCTGAGTAGTTTATCCCTCTCGCCCCTGCCATTGCCTCGCCTTGGCTAGAAAGGGGCTCCATGTCCAGTTCTTCCAGGGCTCGCTCGATGCTATCGGCTACTTCAGAGTGGAGGGGCTTGTCAATATAGGCGTGAGGGAAGGGTGAAGCCTGTGCGTAAGCCTCTCGGGCTATGGTGCATAGCTTGAGCTCCAGCAGGCTGGGAATCAGGAAGGGCGATGCGCAGGAATACGCATCCGGCGGCAACGGGGAGATCGCCTCGGGCCACAGGGAGGAAGGCTGCGACTCAGCGTTTTCGCCTCCGGAGCCGTACCATTCGTTTCCCAAGTAGCTCCGACCCAAGTCAGGGATGAAAAAACCCGACGCTCTTTCAGGCTCGTGAGACAAGGAAATCGGCAAGTCTTCGGAGTACAACTCCATCGGTTGGGTCCTCAAAAAATGCAATGGCCGGGGTTGGATTGAATTCCAGCGTGACATAGAGGCCGTTCTGTGTTCGCCTCAGATCCACGGCAGTGAAGACAAGGTCAAGCAGCTCTGCCCCGCGAATACAAGTTTCCCATATTTCGGCCGGCAATTCTGCTGGTGAGCACTGGTCTAGCGCCGCCCGAGCATCGACGACGCCGGTCGTGGGGATCTGAAATGCGGCAACGGGTTCGCCGTTCAGTACGTAAGCCCGGAACTCGTCGCCCTGGATCTGTTCTTGAAACAGGATGGGACAGTTCGCCAGCAACTGGAGGCGCTCCGCTGTCAAATCTCCCTCGTTCAGTAGGCTGACGGCGGCACCGCCTGCCAAAGGTTTGTAGATGATGGCGCCATGCTTGCCGGCGAACGCTCGGACCTGGGCCGGGTCGTTCGTCGCCAGTGTGTCGGGAACCGGAATCCCGTGTCGGCGCAGTAGTGAGAGTTGGAAGAGCTTCAAATAGTGGAGGTCCAGCGTCTGCACCGGATTGACGAACGTACGGCCCTGCCGGTGGAGATCTCTGAGGATCGAATAGAGAAAGGACTGGCGCTGTTGCTCCGCAACATACTGATCCTGCCAAAGCTCGAAATTCCGGGCGTTCAGACGGTCGGGCTGGACGATGGGAAGGCCGAGATAGATCGCCTTGATGTAGAACACGCGAAGGCTGTCCAACCGCATTCCATCAAAAGCAATCGCCTCGGGACGCCAGCTCATGGTGAGCGATTCGGGAACGCGCTCGGTCTCCACCAGGAGGGCTTGGCCGCCGGCCTTTTGGACGGCCTTGGCAACGAGTTCCGCGGCCTTGTCCACTCGAGACGCCACCACGGCAACCTTTTTTGACGCGACCATGGGCCCCTCTCTGAAGGTTGGACCTCCACCGAACCTTGCGCAGCGAGCCGTCAACCCGTAAATGCCGCTAACCTCGATGGCTGCGTGGCGACTGGCCTACTTGTTGTTATCCATCCAGGGGGTCAATGTCAAACTGCATCCCAAGGCCGCGGAGCTACAGGCTAAACAGAGGGCGCCCTTGTCAGCTCTTGGGCAGCGAGTCGGAGGGCTCGGCTGCCCACCCGCTTTTTGCCGGCCAGATTGCGTAGAATGGCCAGATTGATGGCGTCGGCGTATTCTGTCGTTTTGGGGGTTTCGAGGACCATTGGGAGGCCGGCCAGGCAGGGCTCGTTCACAACGCGTCGGAGGGCGCTCAGCCCCAGGAAACCCCGCCCCAAGTGCTCGTGGCGATCCACCCGGCTGCCCAGTGCCTTCTTGCTGTCGTTGACGTGAACTGCCTGGATGCGATCCAATCCAAGGGTTTGGTCGATCTCGTCCAGGGCGCCCTGCCAACCCTCTCGGGTGGTGATCTCCATTCCGGCGGCCAACATGTGGCAGGTATCGAGGCAAAGTCCGAGTCGCTCCGGGTGCCGGACCTTGGCGCAGATATCCCGGAGATGCTGGAAGCGGTGGCCGATACAGGATCCCTGGCCGGCGGTGTTCTCCAGCAGTACTCGGGTGGAGAGGTCTGAAGCTTCGTCAAAGAGTCGGTCAAGGGCTTGGGCGATCCGAGCGATGGCCTCGGACTCGGGTTCCCCAAGGCTGGAACCTGGATGGAGCACCAAAGCGGGGATCTTGAGCAGGTGACACCGCCGGAGCTCCCCTGCCAGTGCGGTGTAGGATTTGTCCCAAGTCTCTTTGGAGGGTGAAGCGATATTGATGAGGTACGAGGCATGAGCCATGGCCGGTTCCACCGGGAGGCTGGCACGGGCGGAGTGCCACTTCTCCACTTCCGCGGGACCGATCTTCCTTGATCGCCACTGGCGGCTGGATCCGGTAAAGATCTGGATGACCTGGCATCCGGCTTCGTTCCCCCTGATAAGAGCTTTTTGGACGCCTCCTTGGATCGACACGTGGGCTCCGAAGCGGAGAATTGCATTCATTGGGGAATCTCCTTGATGCACAGGTGCGCTTTGGGTATCGGGGTTGACCGGGGATCGACGCAGTGCATGGGATTGCGGCGATGAGGGGCGAGCGGCGGCGGACGGACTGCCGACGACGGGAGCGGAACGCAACACAAAGTCACCAGCCCATGAACCGTTGCGGGAAAAAGGTTCGGCTGGCATCCGTTACCAACAGTTGTCACTGCCTGGCAAGAATGCAGGGAACCGTTTGGTCGCACAAGCGTGAGAATCCTTGTCGGGGACTCATCATGGATCAAGACGGAACTGTATCATCCGGGGAGAGCGACGCATTGGACAACAGAAAGCTCCTTTCCCTTGTGAAGAAACTTGTGCGCGGCGGAACGCTGAAGGAAAGAACCGAGGCGGCGGCTGCATTGGGCGGCCTTGGGTGGACTCCGCTGACCCCGCGTGAGGAAGCCGCCTATCTGGTGGCAATGGGAGAGTGGCAAAAGGCCATCCGCCTTGGCTGGTACGCGGCTCAGGAGCTCCGCAAGCTTCTGGGCGAGCAATCCTCGGAGCTGCGTAGGAAAGCAGTCAAGACACTGGGCAAGATAGGAGACCGTACGGCCACCAGATCTCTGGCCGGAGCCCTGAAGGACCCCAATCGGGCGATCCGCATTATGGCTGCGGAGATTCTGGGAAAGCGCGGTCACCTAGAGGCGGTGCAACCTCTGGCCGAAGCCATGAGCACGGAGACGGGCCGGCTGTACAGCGATCTGCGGCGCCAGATGAGCAAAATCCTGGAGAGCATCGAGGTTCCGCGGGAAGTCCTCGAAGAGGTTCGCTCCATGGCCCCGGCCTTCATCTCGGATCAGATGGCGGATCAGGGACGGTGGAATACGGGGCTTCACCATTCGGCGAGCGTTGCTCTGATGCGCCTATGTCCAGAGCTCCGCGGTCTTGCGGCGCCCCAGCTTTCGGCGCTATTTGCGCTGCGCCCGGAGTGGGCTCATGGTCTGCCCGCCAAGGAAAAGCTCCAAGAGCTGGCGGAGAGTGTGCGCTGGCTGCCGCCCATCGGTGGCAAGATTCCTCTTGTGATTGAGGGGTTGCCGCTCTTCGAGCTTCCGCCATCCTGGACGGCGGAAGAGCAGACGCTTCTCCTTGTTGAGCTTCGCCGAGAGGGATTCTTGGGAACGATTGGGTATGTACATCAGCTCACAATCCAAGGACGCCTCCCGGATCCGTTCAAAGCGGTGGCTCTTGCGCTTATTCTTGCTAGCCCCTACGACCACGACTGGCAAGAGCCCTTCTTCGAGGCTCCGTGGGGCAAGATCGCGCCCCTCATTCACGACGGAGGCTCACCGAATGTCTCCATCAACCCGGCATGGCATTCCATGAAAGGTCGCACCGACTTTTTGCAGCGGCTGGCTCAGGTGCATCAGTGCAACCTGGAAACCCTGGAATCCATGAAGGATGAGGAGCAGCTAGCGGTTTTTTCCCACGACGTAGAGCTCTTGGAGCGTTATGATCGGGAAAAAGCGGAGCGTTCCCGGCTCCTTCTGGAAACGCGGGCTTATCAGCGGCTTGCTCTGGCCCTCCACTCGGACCTTGGCACGATGCCCGCGGACATGCCGCCACCGCTGAGATGGAGGCTCGTCGCCAGATGGAAGCTCTTCACGGAGCATTTCACCAGGCTTCTTGCCAGCATCGGTGCCGCCAGTGCATTACGCACGCCTTGGTTCACCAACAGTCCGCGGCAAATCGAGTGGCTCGAAGAGCGGCATGAAGCTCCGTGGCCTGCCATCTGCCGCGATCTCATCAAGCTGGAAGAGCTCCGAACGCGGCACCCAGAAATTCGAATCGCCGCAATTCACCTTCTGGCCCAAGCGACGGAATGGGTTGATCAAGAGTTGGGCCTGGCCCGTTGATAAAAAGGGGTGCTCAAGAGAACCTCTGCGATCTCCTCCGCGGCTCTTCTGGCCGTCCCCGCGCCGCCAAGCCTTTGGCGAATGGTGAGGAACGACTCCCTGGAAACCGGAGACTCAAGCATCCTGAGCAGATTCATGCCCAGTTTTTCCGACGTCACCTCTTTCTGGAGGAGCTCTGGAAAGAGGCGCTTCCCGGCCACGATGTTTGCCATCCCGATGTGGGGAACTCGCACCAAGCGCTTGGCGAGCCAGTAACTGGATGCGGCCATGCGATAGGCGATGACCATGGATGTCCCGCTGAGAGCTGCTTCCAGTGTAGAGGTGCCAGATTTCGTCAGAGCGACATCCGCCGCAGCCAGCACCTGCCTTGAGGCTCCCCCTACGACGCGGAGATCCAGGTCGTCGCCGCCATGGCTCCGGACGAGATCAGTTAGCCAGGCGCGCCAGCCTTCCTGGGCCGCTGGTAAGACGAACTGGGTCTCCGGGCGGCGGTCCGCCAGCCAGCGGCAGGCCCCCACAAAGGGCTTCAGGTGATGCTCGATCTCCGTTTTACGGCTTCCGGGAAGCACGGCCACCACGGGACGTTCCAGATGGAGGGCCAAGGTCGAGCGCGCACGGGCGCCGTCGGGAAAACCATCCCTGAACCAAGGATCATCCAGCAGGGGATGTCCGACGAACTTCGTTGGCACTCCTCTGGATCGCAAAAACTCCTCTTCGAACTGAAAGATGCAAAGACAAAGAGCCGTATCCCTGGCCAGGAGCTTCGCCCTTCCGGCACGCCAAGCCCAAACCTGTGGAACGACGTAGTAGACAACCGGCACGCCCATTTTCCGTGCGTGACAGGCTAGGCGCATGTTCATGCCGGGGTAATCCACCAGGAGAAGCAAATGAGGTTTCCGCTCCCGCAGTGCCCTCAAGAGGCTCCGGTAAGCCCTAAGAAGCCGGGGAAGCATCCTGAAAACCTCGCCCACGCCAGTCACGGAAACGTCCCGTTGGTGGCAGAGCAGTTCCAGGCCAGCCTTCACGAGCCCGTCCCCCCCCAGGCCAAACGCTTCCAGATCGTGACCAAGGTTCCGCAGATTCCCTAGCAAGGCCGCGGCATGAGAGTCGCCCGACAACTCCCCAGCCGATACCATCACTCGAATCGCTCTCGTCACCGGCACCGCTCCAACTCGCCGCCTTTTCCATCAAGACCGCCGGGGCCGGCAGCCGTGTCCCGGACTATTCCTTGACCCGCTTCACCAAGAGCGTGGCGCGGTAGTCCGCTGGATTGAGCGGTCGCGCCAAGAGCGCTGGATGCGGCTCCAAATCCACGAGTTCCACGGTGTAATCGCCTATCCTCCGCGGCTTTTTGTCTTGCGTTGACAACTCCAACGCTCGCGCCAAACTTGTAACATCCGACACCTGAAGCTGGATCGTCGCTTCTCCAGGCCAAACACAGGCGGCCCCTTCCGGGCACCTGGACTCCGAAAGCAGCTTGACGAATTCGATGGCCAATCCGTCAGGCTTGACTGAGGCCTGCTGGCCAAACCCCAAGATAAATGGCTGTTCCAATGTTACCGACACGGCTGCTCCCTGTCCCTCGGTAGGTTTTGGATCCGCCAGCCCTGAACAACTCGCCGCCAATGCCGAGCAAGACAAGAGCAACGCGACCCCTACTCGTTCCATGATGCTTTTCATACCTCTCCTCCGGCTGCAATCCCGTTGACGAAAGCAACCCCCTCCGCCCCGCTCCATGGATGCTCTCAGAAGCTCCGCCCAACGGGGGTTCCTTGAAACTCCGCCAAAACTGACGACCCCGGGAACCCCGCCTCTTCCCACTCTCCCAGTAGCCATCAAGACTCCCATCCCTAGCTCACACACCTCCAGACGCATTCTGTTCCCCACGCCGCCTCCGGCGGGTGGGAACGACTCTCGCGAAGGTATCATGCAGACTGATCGGTGGTGGTCGGCTTCACCGGAGCAAAATCTGGGCATCCAGTCAAAGCGGGACAGAACAAGAATAGGAAAGGGATTGGTTCCCCGCGGCAACCGCTGCTCGCCATTGTCGCCGCTTTCGATCCACTGCCCTAAGGCCGGAACGCCGGTGGAAACAATGGATCAGCCTCCGGGGTATGGCATCAGGAGCGGGTAAGTCGGCCCGCAGCGACGAAACCCTACTGTTGGTGCTGAGCACGGGGCGCCATTTCCAAAGGTCGGCCCGCAGCGACGAAACCCTACTGTTGGTGTTGAGCACGGGGCGCCATTTCCAAAGATCTCCTGAATCTCGTGCGCTTCCAGAACCGGCCGCACCCACTCCTTCACTTCCTCGCTCCCGCCCTTCCGAACGACCGACGCCACACTACGGGGAACTTCTCCGAACTTCGCCTCCAGCAACTCCAAGAGCAACTCTCGTTGCCCCGTCAGAACTCCTTTTTTCAGGGCCTCCTCCCGCCCCTTCTCCAGGCCCTCCTCCACCCACTCCCGAGTCCATTCTCGGACTCGTTCCGCCAGCATCGTTTTTACTTCCTCCAGCCCAAGGCCGGAACTCCCATCACGTCTCTACCGCGGCAGCCGATCCATCGTTTCCACCGGCGTCCTCGTCGGCCGGCTCCTCGACGTAGCACACGGGTGGGTTGAAAACCCCACCTCTACGCCTCCGGTGGCCGGCCTTTCTCCTCCTTGGTGGAAACGCGCCTCAGACTGCCTCGCGACGATCTTTGATGAGAGTTCCGGCCATCCAGTTTCTTGGCCCCTTCCACAGCCTGCAGGCCAACGCTTACCCAGCCGACATAGCGTCTTCCCATTCACCTGCGGAGCGTAGCGATGGCTGGTGCAATGGGTTGTTCTACGTCCTGCTCGTCGTTTCTACTCGGCCTCGGTCATCGTTTCGGCCGCCCTGCAGAATCTCAGGCGCCGCCCCAGGGCCTCCGGCCCTGGAACCCGGCGGAGGCTCCGCCTCCGGACCTCCGCTGGAAGCGCTGCTTCCAGACCCTCGCCAGGGAGCGCACTCCCTGGACCCACATTTTTGTGCGCTGCGCGCTTTTATAGGGTGGCCGAAACGATGACCACCCCCTTTCTACTCCATAGGAACCCCTTGATTGGGCAGAGGAAAACAGGGTATCCACGCAAGGCGGGACAATGGCTCGGGAAAAAACTTGGCTTCGGACAACGCCGCGCTCCGCTCGGCG
>JAJRTK010000189.1 GCA_024278345.1 bacterium
CAAAAAAGCGGAGCCAACCACCGTGATCCGGGTCAACACCCGGTCAATATAATTCGCAGTTTTCTTGCCAGGACGAATGCCGGGAACGAATCCGCCATATTTTTTCATATTGTCAGCCACATCCACGGGGTTAAAAATGATCGCTGTATAAAAAAAACAGAAAAAAACCGTCGTTCCTATGTAGACAAGGTAGTAAAGAGGAGAATGGGAGGCCGGATCGAGATTGTTCACCAACCATTCCACGAATGGAATCCCTTGCGGATTCATAAACTTCGCGATGGTCAACGGAAACAGTATGAGGGACGATGAAAAAATCACCGGTATGACGCCGGCCGTGTTGATCCGCAAAGGAATGTGTGTTTGCTGTCCTCCATACATTTTCCTGCCGACCACGCGCTTGGCGTAATGGACGGGGATTTTCCTCTGGCCAAGCTGCATGACAACAATCAATGCTGTTAGCGCCAAGGTAACCACGGTCACAAAAAGAATGACCCATGGCTTCATCGCTCCGGTTCGGAGTTGGTCGAAACTGATGAGAAGTGCCGACGGAACTCCTGAGATAATGCTCACGGTGATGATCAAAGAAATTCCGTTGCCCACCCCGCGCTCCGTAATTTGCTCTCCCAACCACATGATAAACGCGGTGCCACTCGTCAATGTGAGGACCGTAACAAACCTAAACCACCAACCAGGATCATTGACAAACGCCCCTCCGTTCATTTGCTCCAAGCCTATAGCAATCCCCAAGGCCTGGATCGCACTAAGGATGACCGTTCCATAGCGAGTGTACTGTGTGATCTTTTTTCGTCCGTGGTCCCCTTCCTTCGATAATCGCTCAAGGTAAGGCCAAACCACGGTCAAGAGTTGGAGAATGATGGAAGCAGAAATGTAAGGCATGATCCCCAAGGTGAAGATTGTGAGCTGGGAAAGCCCACCACCACTAAACATGTCGAACATTCCAAGCAAGGTGCCCTGAGAAGCCTGCTCGATGAACCGAGCCAACTCCTGCGTGTTGATCCCTGCGGTCGGCACATGAACACCCACCCGATAAACAGCTAGAAGCGCAAGAGTCAAGAAAATGCGATTTTGGAGGTCGGGCACCTTGAAAATATTAGATAATTCCTGAGAAGAACTCACCGCTTTGCCACCTCGACGTTGCCGCCCGCTGCTTCGATCTTACGTCTTGCACTCGCGCTAAACGAATGAGCGCGAACCGTCAAGGGTCTTCGGACAAGACCCTCGCCCAAAACCTTCACCCCTGCATACATCCTCCCTCCCTTTTTCGCGGCAATCTGGGTCGTCAAATCAATAGATTCCGCCTTGACCTCCGCAAGCGTCCCTAGATTGACGATCACCCAACGTTTGCGTTTAAAGCTCGTAAATCCCCGCTTCGGCAATCGCCGTTGCAAAGGCATTTGCCCCCCCTCAAACGCCGGCCCCTTCCCTCCCCCTGCGCGGGAACGTTGCCCCTTATGCCCTCTAGTCGCTGTCTTGCCGAAGCCCGACCCAGCACCGCGCCCAATTCGTTTACGTCTATGTCGCGCCCCTTCAGGAGGCGCAAGCTCATGCAACTTCATACCGGTCCTTCCTCTTCAACGACGAGTTTCACGAACCCCCACACGATTTGGAGGGCCGGAAATGCAAACTACGAAATTCAACTACCTAGACCATCCGATGGAGAAAAACACCAGCAGAACAAATCGGAAGTCAGGGCGAGCAGACCAGCCGCTCAAGAAGATCTCTCCTCCCAGACCACCAAGTGACAAACTTTATTCAGCATCCCCATGATCTGAGGAGATGCGTAATGAAAGACGGGACGGTGCAACTTGCGGAGGCCCAAGCCTGCCAATACCCGGCGATGCTTCTCCGGTTGCCCAATCGAGCTTCTCACCTGCCGTATCACGAGTTTCTTCATGCTCTCGTATCCCAAATCTCTTCAAGACTCTTGTTACGCAGCCTAGCCACAGCTTTCGGATCAGCCAACGATTTCAAACCTTCAAAGGCCGCCTTCGCAACATTATGCGGATTGCGACTCCCTATCGACTTCGTCAATATGTTTCTGACACCACAAGTCTCCATGATCGCCCG
Organism: bacterium; assembly: GCA_024278345.1. Classification (GTDB taxonomy): domain Bacteria; phylum CSSED10-310; class JAJRTK01; order JAJRTK01; family JAJRTK01; genus JAJRTK01. The sequence continues at coordinate 2,089 of JAJRTK010000189.1, forward strand.
GACTGGACCACCAGCAATCACTCCGGTCCCTTCCGAGGCTGGAAGGAGAAGCACATTCCCAGCCCCAAAGCGCCCATTAACACGATGTGGAATCGTCCCCTTGATGAGGTTGATTCTGCACAGATTCCGTTTCGCACGCTCAAGCCCTTTTCGTATAGCTTCAGGGACTTCATTCGCCTTACCCAATCCAATTCCCACCGTACCGCGCCCATCCCCGGCTACGACTAAAGCGCTAAAGGAAAACCTGCGCCCTCCCTTCACCACCTTCGCCACACGCGAAATGTGAATCACGCGATCCTTGAGTTCGTTGTTTTCTTTGGACTCATTACGATTCATCCTGCGCTCCTCAAGCAAGCAAGCCGGCTAATTAACCTGCCTACTCATAACCAAATACAACCCGACGGCCTCGGTCATCGGTGGCGCCTTCGGCAGCTCTCGCTGTCGGTCGGCCCCGGCCACAGTTCAGAATTTCAACCACCCCCAGGCTTCCAGCCCTGGAACCCGGCGGAGGCAACCTCCGGACCTTCGCCCGGAGCGGCGCTCCCAGACCCACGCCAGGGAGCCAACTCCCCTAGCCCATATCCTTCGCTCCGCGTACTTGTCGAGTGGCCAGTGCCAACCGAGGAGAGAGTCGGCTCCGCCGACCACCGATGCCCAATCCGACCAGCGATCTAGCCAAAACCACCCCGCCCCTCTGGAACTTTCCACCTATGTTTCCATTCAGTCGCCGGACCCCGCAGAACCACAGGGTATCCACGCAAGGCGGGACATTCCCGGGACCGTGGAATCGCAAGCGTCCGGGCAACGCCGCGCTGTTGCTCGGCGGGTCACGCCGCGCGTTACCCGTAGGTCGTCCGGGGATTCCATCCCCCGTCCCCTGGCAGGGCTTCGCCCTGCACCCACCACGGAAGCACGCTCCCTGGACCCACGTTTTTGTACGCTACGCGTTTTCCTTTTTTTCTGTTCTGTCCCGCCTTGCGTGGATACCCGAACCACATCAAGATTACCAAGCACTCCGTTGGGACAAGTTCTTTCGCGAGGTCCAGCCGCACTAAGGTAACACAAGCCCACTGGAGAGTAGCGCTGGCACCGCACCTCGATAGGTGAGTCCCACTTCTATCCGCAATAGATGTAACCCGCAACCTCTGGCTCAAATCACGCCAGCCAACCGACCGCCATCGAGCCCTGTTCAGAATTGCAGTCCCTGACCCCGCGCTGCCTCGGCAAGCGCTTTTATCCGGCCATGGTATCGATATCCAGAACGATCAAACACTACCTCTTTGATCCCGGCGGCTACCGCACGCTGGCCGAGCAATCTCCCTATAGCTTTAGCTCCTTTTACGTTGGCCCCCATAGCCATATCGGGGTCTGACAGCTCACTCTCCCTTGAAGACGCTGCAACAAGTGTCTGACCTGTCCCATCATCAATGATCTGCACATAGATATGCATCAGGCTACGGAAAACGCACAATCGCGGACGACTTGACGTTCCTACCACTCTATTGCGTATCCGCCGATGCCGTCGTTTTCGACCTTCTTGACGACTAACTACCTTTCCCATCGCTCCAAACTCGCTATTATTCCGTGGATCTATCCCGAGCAGGCCACCTGGCCCTTCCAAATAAGTTTGGCCTATCCGTTCGTGCGCCAACTCCATTCCCCCCTTAGCCTGCCCGACACCGCTATTTTCAACCTACCTCATCCCTCAATCGCACTGATACCCGTGATTGACGCAATTAAGTAGCCGTCTTTCCTTCTTTCTTCCTCACATGTTCGCCCGCGTACCTAATCCCTTTCCCTTTGTATGGTTCGACAGGGCGAAAGCCCTTGATCTCCGCTGCAACCTGACCGACAAGCTGCTTATCAATTCCTGAGACCTTGATCCGGGTCTGGCCCGTAACCTCAATATTTATGTGTTCTGGGATGGCGTATTCTATTGGGTGAGAATGACCGAGATTAAGAATGAGCATCCTCCCCTGTAGCTGCGCCTTGTATCCTATCCCTCGTATGATCAATTCTTTGAAAAACCCCAGAGTCACACCAGTCACCAGATTCGCTACCAGAGATCGCGTCAATCCGTGCAACGAGCGATCCGCAGGGCGATCAGTTGATCGGCTCAACCGGATACTCCCATCCGCCAACTCCAAGGAAATCGCCGAGTGGACGGCCAATCCCAAACATCCCCTTGGACCCTTGACCGTCAGTTGCCGGCCTTCAAATTCGCACTCCACGCCTGCCGGTAGTGTTACCGGCATTCTTCCAATACGTGACATCTCGGCCTACCCTTATCACCGGTTACCACACAGAACAAAGTAATTCACCACCGACATTCACGGATTTCGCTTGACTCCCCGTCATCAATCCTTGAGATGTCGATAGTATACAGATTCCGAGCCCACCCAAGACGGCAGGTATTCCACCCACCGGCGTATATACGCGGCAACCTGGTTTGGACACCCGTTTCAGTCCCCGAAAAACGCGTTCACCAGATGGCGAGTACTTAAGCTTCAACTCAATACAGGACTTACCATCCACAAAAATTTCATCATACGATGCAAGGTACCCTTCTTGCACCAATATATCGGCAATTCTTCGCTTCATTATGGAAGAAGGCATAACCACCTTCTCGTTTTTCACCATATTGGCATTGCGAATTCTAGTTAACATATCTGCTATCGGGTCTGTCATTCCCATCATGTTCTCCAAGTATACCAGCCAGTAGGCCTCGATCATCGTCTCGGCCACGGCAATGAGTTCTGGCACAGCAGGCCCCCGCTAGAGCCCGGCGGACACGGCCTCCGCCAAGACCGCTGCATGGTCTGCGGAGATTCCCCGCCCCGCTCCGGTTTCTGAACCTCGCCAGGGAACTCGCTCTCCGGGATTTATAACCTTATTACGCTACCCTTCTTTTTCGGAGGGCGGGCAAAAAACGATGACCGGTGCCTATTGTGGGTCTAAATTGCCATGCAAACCTACCTCACTGGGTTCCCCGAACGCCAACCTGTTTGCCGATTCCAGCGAGTCTTCAGCCCACCTTTCCCCAGAAAATCCCAGCCGTCGAAAACGAGGCAAACCGCGAAGTGCAGCCTAGGTCAATGGAAAAATAACAAAGCCTCGACAAGGACTGCGCCCCTCCAAGCATCGATAGCGAAATTTCACCAGCTCGCCTTTGTCACGCCCGGTATCTCACCACGCAACGCGAGCTCCCTAAAGCAAATCCGACAAATTTCAAATCGCCTCAAATACCCTCGGGCTCTGCCACAGAGGCGGCAGCGATTGTAGCCTCGAACTCTAAATTTGCTGCCCTTCTTCCATTTCGCAATCAATGATTTTCGAGCCATGAAAACCGCTCCTCTACTTCCTAAACGGCATTCCCATGAGGCTCAACAGTTCCCGAGCCTCCTCATCGGTCCCTGCCGTCGTCGCAACCGTTACAGAAAAACCTCGAATACGTTCCACCGAATCGTAGTTAATCTCTGGAAAAATGATCTGCTCAGTCAGCCCGAGTGTATAGTTTCCGCGACCATCAAACGAATTTGGATTCACTCCGCGAAAGTCCCTGACCCGCGGTAACGCCACATTCACTAACCGATCAAAGAACTCATACATCCGCACCGCACGCAAGGTCACCTTGCAGCCGATCTTCATGCCTGCCCGAAGCTTAAAACCCGCGATCGATTTTTTGGCCTGTGTAATAACCGGTTTCTGACCAGAAATCTTGGCCAGCTCCGCAAGCGCCCTGTCCAATGCCTTGGTGTTCTGGATTGCATCACCAACGCCAACATTCAGCACAATCTTGCTCAGACGAGGAACCTGCATGTTGCTCTTATACTGAAAGCGCTTTGTTAACTTCGGAACAACATCCGAAAGATAACGTTTCTTTAACCTTGGAATCTCCATCACCTTTAGCACAACCACCTCTCGGAAATAACCCGACGCCGTAGACCCGGATATCTCATCAAGGATCGTCGCGAGGAAGTCTGAGGCGCGGCTCCACAAAGGGGGGAAAGGCGGACACCGGAGGCGTAGTCATGCACTACGTCGAGGATGTCCGACCGACGAAGACGCCGGTGGAGACGATGGTTCAGACGCCGCAGCAGATTTTTGATGAGATATTCGGGGTAGAGAACGCGTTTTGTTTACATGCCCCCACAAGCAACAATAAATCACAAGAACGACGACTTCCCCCCATTTTCCGACACCAAACGCCCCTCAGCTAGTGGCTCGTTCGGCGACACAATCCATAATCCAGTCGGGTTTTCTGGCCGAAATCGGCCTGAAATCGAAAATTCGCGGTCGAACATAACACAACTAGCCACACGACCCACTAGTCCCTTTCCAACACTTCTCCGCACTTCGGGCAAACCCGAACTTTCCGACCCTCTGCAAGTTGAATCTTCCGTTTGCGCCCAACGTGGTCACAGTGAGGACAAACCACCGCGAGATTCGAGACATCGATGGGAGCCTCAATCTGCAAAATGCCACCCTGCCTGTTTGTCCGATCAGGACGCCGATGTTTGTGAACAAAATTGACCTTCTCAACGACTGCCCGATGACTGCGTGGAAAAACCTCTAACACTTTGCCGCGCTTTGAAATATTTTTCCCGGCAATCACAACGACCTGGTCACCCTTCTTGATCCTCATCGCCCTTCCTATCTTTACCTGATGACCCTCCGCGACCGAGGCTCATAAGACCTCTGGGGCCAGCGAAATAATTTTCATAAATTTCCGGTCGCGCAACTCCCGCGCAATCGGCCCGAACACCCGCGTACCTACGGGTTCGTTCTGGCTATTCAGAAGAACCGCCGCGTTGCGATCAAATTTAATGTAGGAACCATCTTTCCTGCGGTGAGCCTTGCGAGTGCGGACAACCACCGCACGCACAACGTCCCCTTTCGATACCGAAGCCCCTGGTATCGATTCTTTCACCGCAACAACGACAACATCGCCAATCGACGCCCAGCGGCGATTGGTTCCTCCAAGAACTTTTATGCACTGAAGCTTCCGCGCACCCGAATTATCAGCGACATCCAAGAAAGATTGAGCCTGTATCATAGCAATACATCCCTTCCCCTGCAAATCCTAGAACCAAATCCGGCCCGCCAAGAAACTGGTTCGGTCGTAGTTTGTTGGCACACGCTATCCATCCAGAAATTCCCTCACAATCGGCAACTCGATCTGTATAGCACTAAGCTGCTGGTTCCTAAAGAAAACCAGACCCAGAAAACTATCTCGGCTCACCGAAGCGCTATTTTCCAATCCTGTCTCAAGCTCAACTTGACACTCCGTTGACTCCCTCCCCCCCCGCTTCAAACGGCAAGTGTACTAACGTGCTGAATCGATAACTTCCCGAATTCGCCAGCGCTTCCGCTTGCTCATGGGACGAGTCTCCTCGATGCGGACAACGTCTCCAACCCGACAGGTTCTTTCATCATGCACCAGATACCTCTTCGTCACTTTCACCACCCGTTTATAGAGCGGGTGCCGAAAACTCCTTGTAACGGCAACAACCACTGTTTTTTGCATCTTGTCGCTAACAACCACACCTTGCATTTGGCGTCTTTTCACACTCAATGTGTTAACCCTTTCTCCAAAGCTACTCGACAACGAAAGAAACCGTGTGAATCAGAAACTCCACGAAAGCGCAAACAGACACGCCGAAGCCCAACATGCGAACGAACCCAGGCAGGGCACTCCTCGCCATCCACCGATCCCATTCTTGAAATCACCATCCCCACCACGGCTTACAGACAAAGATTGCGCAAGCAACGAGGAATCTGCAACAAGATACACTCCCGGGGCAACACTGGTCACACCTGGTGGCCAAGGCGTCGAATCGAAGAGATCCCAGGTAACCGTTCACGTGGTATCGGACCCCATAATCCCCGATTCCATCGGCTTTTTGGAAATTCGCTGGCATCTTCCAAATATACTGCCAGTATGTTTGTTGGGGGCTCCATTGAATCAAGAACCAAGGTTTCATCGGGGCTCAGACCACGTGAACGGTTACGATTCCAGAAGTGTTTTTTGCAAGTCCCAAGGCCGTTCGTTGGGACCTCAACAGGCTCCAACAAGACACACGAACCATCACCAAATACCCCTTCCATCAATGTCTTGCCTACAATCCCCGCCACGGCACCGGGCGATTTCCACCACGCCTTCTAAGGGCCGGAGCAGACTGCTGGCCGACGAGTGCTGGCTGGCATTTCCGATCGAGAACCAAAGCCTAGCCAAGTGATTCTGCGGCAAGGATCATCAGATCCCAAGCCGAGTTTCGGGAAAACTACCCAAATCGTGGAATGCGCCGCGCTGCACCGCCCCCTCCAAAACCAGACTCAAAAGTCTACGCTAACCGCCATCAACTGCGTAATCTGAGCTCCCGCTCCTTCAAGATTGTCTTAATACGTCCTCGCTCCCGGCGAAGGAGACGTAGACGAATCGGATTCTGCAAGACTCCAGAGGCCCGCTGAAAACGAAGACGCAAAAGTTCATCCCCAGCGTCATCGAGTTTTTCCATTAGATCCTCTGAACTCAAATCTCTCAGATCAGATGCTTTCATTCTACCGACCCGATCTCCCGGCGCATGACAAACTTTGTTTTCAAGGGTAGCTTGTGAGAAGCTAACCTCATCGCTTCACGAGCTAGTTTTTCATCGACTCCTTCCATCTCGTATAGAATCCTTCCTGGCTTGACAGGAGCCACCCAGTATTCCGGGGGACCCTTCCCTTTGCCCATTCTTGTTTCGGCAGGTTTCCTCGTAATGGGTTTGTCAGGAAAAATACGAATCCAGACTTTGCCGCCACGCCTGACCTTGCGCGTGATAGCAACACGGGCAGCTTCAATTTGGCGGTCAGTTATCCAGCCGGGTTCGAGGACCTTCAGACCGTAAGTCCCAAACGAAACATCACTACCGCCTTTCGTCATGCCCTTTAGGCGACCCTTCTGGCGCTTTCGATACTTGACCTTCCTTGGCTGTAACATTAGGAACTGCCCCTATCATTGTCATTTTTCCCTGCCACTTCCTGCACGCCCAGGTCATGGCTCAACCGACCACCTGGTTTTGGGGTCTGACTACCAACACGTTCAAGCTGGGATGAATCGATTCGCCGCCGTTTCTGTCGAGGTGGTACGCCACTCACAGACCCGGGTCCTCCCCCAGTTGGCGGCCTTCCACCGCGAGGCCGGCGCCGCTTGCGTTTTTCGCGCTTGGCCTCATAAAGAGCTTCTGGACGCACCCCATGTCCCAACTGGTTTTGGGGCACCTCCCCATGGTAAACCCACACCTTGACACCAATCACCCCATAGGTCGTCTTGGCTTCCGCAAAACCATAATCAATGTCAGCTCGAAGCGTGTGAAGAGGAACCCGGCCCTCAAGATACCATTCCCGCCGCGCCATTTCAGCACCGCCAAGCCTCCCCGCAATAGCCACCCGAATGCCTTCAACGCCAAAGCGCATCGCACTCTGAATCGCTCGTTTCATCGCACGACGAAACCCGACTCTGCGAATAAGCTGCCCGGCAATATTCTCGGCCACCAATTGAGCATTAGTCTCCGCGTTTCTCACTTCCCTGATATTAATAGCCACGTCTCGGCCAATCTTCTCGCGCAACTTTTGACGAGTTTTTTCAACCGATTCCCCCCGTTTCCCAATAATAATTCCCGGCTTCGCCGCGGAGATATTCACCGAGGTCTTGTTCGCAGCCCGAGCGATTTCAATTCTTGCAACTCCAGCATGCTCGAGCTGCTTCTTGAGATAGCGCTTAATCACCAAGTCTTCGTGCAACCAGGCGCCATAATTCTTCTTTGTATACCACTTCGAATCCCATGTCTTGACGATCCCAAGACGAAATCCAGTTGGGTGAACTTTCTGCCCCAATGTTGTTCTCCTAACGAAGGGTAGGGGTCTCCACTCCACCGTCAGAGTTGAAACCAATCCTGCAAGCTCAATCACCCAAAAGGGTCATTCAATTGCAGGCAAGATAAAGGTATGCGGCTCAACTTAGCATGGCGCGAAACTGCCCATCAATCCAAGCCATCGTCCACTACCACGGTTATGTGACTTGTTCGCTTACGGATTTTGGCCGCACGACCCATGGCACGGGGACGGAATCGACGAAGGGTGGGACCTTCGTCCACACAAGCTCTGCTTACCACCAGCTCATCAACGGCACCCATGAATTCGTTCTGCTCGGCGTTGGCAATTGCAGATTTCAGTACCTTCCCGACTAAACGCGCAGCCTTCTTGTTCATGTTCTGAAGGTTGATGAGAGCGATCTCCGCCTTTTGACCACGAATACACTGCGTCACTTGTCGGACCTTCCTAGGCGCAATCCGCAAATAACGCGCCTTTGCCAATGCTTTCAACTTGAACACCTCCTCCATCCAGGCACGAGCATGCCAGGATATCGTTTCGAGCCACCCATCAATCTTCAACACCCACATCTTGCCAGGGATCTAGCGGAGGTTCCGCCCCCGAGCGCTTGCCAGGAGACCCGTCCCTTGTCCCACACTTTTCACCCAACGCATTCCCCCAAGCGTGGGCGAAAACCGCCAATACTGTATGGATCCTGCCCCGCTCACACAGCAGTTTTTCGGGGGCGATCATCCGAATCTCACCGACAGTCTGGGCCGCAGCCTCTCACACGGCCAAGACCACTGACTCCCGTCCTTACGAGAAGCACTGTTACAAGGCTCTCGTCACGAACTTTGCTCGCACAAACCGCCGCAGAAATAGTAACGTTTTCTTGCCTGTCTGATTAGGCTCCTTACGGCCAAAGTCAGATTGCCCTCGGATCGAACTACAGGCTTCCCACTGGAAACAAGAACATGGCAAACACCAAACGCTACTTTCTCCTAGAACTCCTCTCGCTCTTACTGCCCGCATGCCCACGAAACGTACGGGTCGGCGAGAACTCCCCAAGCTTGTGACCTACCATATTCTCGGTAACATAGACAGGAAGAAACTTCCTCCCATTATGCACCGCGATCGTGTGCCCTACGAACTCAGGCAAAACCATAGATCTCCTTGACCAAGTCCGTACGAGACGCTTCTCCATGGTTTCGTTCAAAGCAACAATTTTCTTTCTCAGGCTCTCGCTAACATAGGGACCCTTCTTAACTGATCTTGCCATTCCTTTTCACCTCCATACTACCGCCGTATTTTCGCACCAGCGCCCCACCATGGACCCGCAAGCACACTGCTGTTATCCGGATTCGGCGCAAAGCCCAGGCCCCGGCTCGTTTAGCCAACCGCATGAGCGTTCTTGACGAAAAACCACCGCCCTCATATCCATTTTTGAGCCTCGGTCATGTTTGGTCGGCAGAGCCGACTCTCGCCGCGCCGGTCTACAACCACAGCGAGGGATTCCAAGTGCAGCCCCAGGGCCTCCGGCCCTGAACCCGGCGGAGACCCCGGCTATCGCCGCAGCGATGTTCTCCGCTGTGCCTAAGCTCCGGTTCCGGCACCTTTCCTGGGAGCCCTGCTCCCAGGGAACCCGTTGCTTTTCATTGCAACCGGTCATCAAATCGCCATGAAACTCGCTCCCTGAACCCAATTCACTGTGCGTCGCACTTCTTTTAGAGTGGAAAAAATGACCACTACCCAGTTTTGCAGCATTGCGCACATGTTTGGCCGCATGAAAGGACAGCCACGGAAGCCGGCCAAGCAACTACTCAGCGGTTTCGGCCACGTTTTTTTAGAATAGCCTTGTCCGATGGCTTCTTCTTTCTTGTTTTCTTTCCTTTGGTTGGAACTCCCCAAGGTGTACAAGGGTGGCGCCCTCCAGAACTTTTCCCTTCTCCACCACCCATGGGATGGTCAACAGGATTCATGGCAACACCCCGGACATGAGGACGCCTTCCAAGCCACCGTCGGCGACCGGCTTTCCCCAATGAAATGTTTTCATGGTCTGGGTTACCAACCTCGCCTACGGTAGCATAACAGCGAAGATGGATCTTTCGAACCTCGCCCGAGGGTAAACGTACGTGGGCGTAACCACCCTCTTTCGCGACCAGTTGGGCTGAGACCCCCGCACTCCTGGCCAACTGACCTCCCCGGCCAGGAGACAACTCGATGTTATGAATCGTTGAACCCAGCGTAATGTTTTCCAGAGGCAGAGCGTTGCCGAGGCGCATTTCAGCGGCAGGCCCGCTCCGGATTTGGTCACCAGCCTCCAGTCCCTTTGGAGAAAGGATATAGCGCTTTTCTCCGTCGGAATAATGTATCAGAGCAATCCAACCAGATCGGTTTGGATCATATTCGATGCTGAAAACCTTCCCTGGAACCCCGTGCTTATCGCGACGAAAGTCGATCACCCGATACCGGCGTTTGTGGCCACCTCCACGGTGTCGAGCCGTGATGCGACCCCGATTGTTGCGCCCTCCTTTCTTGTGGAGGGCTTTCAAAAGAGACTTTTCCGGTTTCGCCCGTGTCAGAACTGAAAAATCCGCACTCGATTGAAAACGGCGACCAGCCGAAGTAGGCTTGTAAAGTTTAATTCCCATTGTGCAATTCCCTAAGTTCTCATCACTGTCTCGTATCACGCAATCACAAAGCGCGGAAAAGAATCACACTCCGTCCACCAATTCAATCCACTCCCCCTCAGCAAGGGTCACGATGGCCTTCTTCCAGTCCGACCGACGGCCTGTATTCCGCCCTACTCTTTTCCATTTCCCCCTGGACATGAGAGTGCGCACCTTGAGCACTTTGACACCAAAAAGCTCTTCCACTGCCTTACGTATCTGGATCTTCGTGCTGCGCCGATCAACCTCAAAGGTCACTTTATTGGACTGAGACCTCAACTGACTCGATCTCTCTGTGATGATCGGGCGTTTCAGTATCTCATACTTATCTAGATTACCCATTCTTCTGGCGCTCCTTGAACAGCTTCAGACTCTCCTCACTAAAAAGCACGATTTCGCTTTCTAGCACACTGAGTAAATCGACGCTCGAATAGCGGAGGATCCGCACATTCACTAAATTACGACAAGCTAAAAAGAAGTTCCTTTCATTTCCTGCCGTAATCGCCAAAGTCTTTTGGTTCTTCAGGTTTAGGTGTTCGACAAACCGAACAGCTTCCTTGGTCTTGGGAGTCGATAAATCAAAGTCTGACAACACCATAATGGCTTCATTTTCCAGCTTTTCCTTCATCAAGGAGCGAAAAGCAAGAGCCCTGACCTTCCGGGGGCATTTTTTTCGATGGCTTCTCGGTTCCGGCCCGAAAACCGTGCCGCCGCCCCACAAAGGTGACTTTCTCGAACCAGCACGGGCGCGGCCCGTTCCTTTTTGGCGCCACGGCTTGGCTCCAGAACCTGCGACCTCTCCTCGGGTCTTCGTCTTGTGGGTTCCTTGTCTTCGCGCCGCCCGAGCGGCAATTACCGCATAATAGACGGCAGCATCGTTCGGCCCATCCGCGATGAAAGCCTCTGGAAACTCCGTTTCGCCAACAATTTGATTTTCCTTGTCCCGCACCTCAAGCATCGGCATCGGCCCAACTCCAATACAACAAAAGCCTTCGTTTCACGGACGCAAAACGGTGACCAAAATCGGTAAACTAGCCTATTTACTCACAATCAAATAACTACCACGAGCTCCCGGAACCGCGCCCTTGATCAAGAGCAGGTTCTGCTCTGGCATAATCTTGACAACCTTCAGGTTCTTAGTCGTAACCCGGGTTTCTCCGTAATGACCGGGCATTCGTTTGCCGCGAAAAACTCTTGAAGGCCAAGAGGCCATACCTATTGATCCGACCTTGCGGTGAACCTTATGTGTACCGTGTGACGACCCTTTCCCGGCAAAACCATGTCGCTTCATCGCGCCCGAAAAACCGCGACCCTTGCTCCGCCCAGTAATCTTGATCTTGTCGCCTTCATAGAAAAGCTCCACTGAAAGGGTTTCCCCTTCCTCATACTCTTCAACCGAATCAACCCGAAACTCTCTCACGAATCGTTTAGGCGTGATTCCGAGTCTCTCATACTTCCCAAGCTCTGGCTTGTTGGCCACTCTAACTGGCATGTCATCGAACCCAAGCTGCAGGGCACGATAACCATCGCGAGCTTCATCCTTGATCTGCAAAATCGGGCACGGGCCGGCCTTGATGACTGTCACCGGGATGAGAACTCCCCCATCTCCAAACACGTGAGTCATGCCGAGCTTCTTGCCGAGTAGTCCGCAGCGCATATACTTCTCCTATAGCTTGATTTCTACGTCCACACCAGCAGGAAGATCCAGCCGCATAAGAGCATCGATGGTTTGGGCGGTGGGGTTGAGAATCGCAAGAAGCCGCTTGTGCGTCCGCACTTCAAACTGCTCTCGAGACTTCTTATCGATGTGAGGCGATCTTAGCACCGTATATCGGTTCTTCTCAGTTGGAAGGGGAATCGGTCCAACGATTTGAGCAAGGGTTTGCTTAGTCGTGTTGACGATCTCCGAAGCCGACTGATCTAGCAGCTTGTGGTCAAATGCCTTGAGCCGAATCACAATCTTCTGTCCGGTCATAACTACTCCAAAGGGATCATAAAACTTGGGGGCAGAGCTCATCACCAAATGAGAAAAGTCTACGGCCCACACACCGATTTCACAGACAAAGCGCGAGCATACGGGAGATCCAAAGGGTAATGCCCGACACGGCCACCCCCTGGATATGATGACGGAAGATACTAAGCACGACCCTCGTGTCAAGGCAATCCCCGCCCAAGCTCACAGCCGACAAGCAATGCTCACGAAGTTGGGCTTGACAGTGCGCGGCAGTCTATACGAATTCGCAGCCCAATCCAAGAGGAGCCCTCAGACCCAGTCAGGAGGGGGTGACAAGACTTCCTCACCACTCCGCGAAGGACCCACGCACAGAAATTCGCTGCAATAGAACTAGGAACCTCGATCATCCCACCCTCCAGTCCCTGGAACAAACCCACGAACTCCCTCTTGGGGTGCCGATTTCCGGAATTCGGACCCCCTCCTCTAAAAGTTGATCCTGTTTTGCTCATTCCTCCACATCTCGAAACCGGCTGGCGGAACGCTTCAAGGGTATGATGATTGTCGAGGGCTTTGCTCTCTTGGAGTTGCGGTCCGCTCGCGGCGGCGGCAATCCGCCCGCCGCCACTCGCCTTTCATCGCCCCGAAACCATGCCCAGAGCCATCAAGACGTGCCCCGACCCGAAAGCCAGCCAAGCGGAACTGACGGATGACAGCGGAAAAAGAATCTGACCAAAATTCGTCACTTCTCAATAAAGCCGGGTGTGAAGAGTGTAGCGAGTCGAGTTCGTGAAGTGCTCGGGCGGAGATTTGGAAACGTGGCGGATGCGCTTCGAGTAGAGCTGGACGTGGAGTCCTTCACCGCCACCGAGTTTGTGGTCGGGCGGCGATGAGGAATTGATCCCCCCGGGGAGCCAAGAAAGAGGCCGAAATCATCGCAATCTTGGAGGCGCCAGTTTGTCGGGGAGCTTCAGAACAGGCAACCGATGGAAACAGTGACCATCTGCTGCAACGAGAAGCCTCGTCTTCCCTTTTTCGAGTCTGTGGGTACACGAGAGGATGGAAGATTGGCGCAGAGGAAGAGAGCGTAAAGGGGGGCGGACGGCGGGCGAAAAGAGCGCTTGGCGAAAGTCGCGAACTCTCGGCGTCAAAAAAAACTTCGCGGAAAAGGGTTGCGAGTCGCGGAAAGGGCGCTTGGCGAAAGTCGCGAACTTTCGGTGCTCCTTTGACTCATTTCGTCTCGGGCTCCGTGACCCGAGTCCAGCTCTCTCCACGATTTTTCTCTCTGGTAACGTCGCTGGAGCTTGGTATGCCTAACCGCGCCAAAAGCGCCACTTTCATCGGTGGGACCGCTCGATGGGGCTCGTGAAGGTCTTCGTGGAAGAGGCTCTGTATGGGGCGGGAGGCTCTGCGGATACGCCGCCTTGTACATGGCCGTCCGCGCTGTTACGCGCCACAACCC
>JAJRTK010000008.1 GCA_024278345.1 bacterium
CAGATCCGGTTGACAAGTTCACGCACGAAAGGAACCCACCGTTCAATTCCGTGAATCCCGTCCAGCCCGCCACCGGCAAGATGCCGGTGCCACCAGGGCGCCGCCGTGGCCCTACCTCCCTGGACCCCTCAGGACCTATCAGATCCGGTTGACAAGTTCACGCACGAAAGGAACCCACCGTTCAATTCCGTGAATCCCGTCCAGCCCGCCACCGGCAAGATGCCGGTGCCACCAGGGCGCCGCCGTGGCCCTACCTCCCTGGACCCCTCTATGTACGGTGGGCCTCGCTTATGCTCGGCATCTCGCTGCGCTCGGCACCGTGTCTTTGTCTTGTTCTTTGGTGGTTCGATTCCTCTCCATGAGCGTTACAGGCTCTTACCTTCCTTGCCCGGTCGTGCCGGTTGGAGCTCTTTTCCGCGGTTGGAGGCGAGTAGCAGGTGTGGGCCCGCACCTGATGCGAGCGGAACCCAACCATGAAAAGAGACTCTTGAATGTCCAGATTTTATGGAACTTCTTTGGAGTTTGCGGTTCTGTCTTGAAGGTTTGTCTATTTTTCCCGTGACGCGCTGCACTGTGGGTCTGCCTGTCCATGGGTCAACCGCTGTTTCAAAGGGGTCTTCGGGGCCAAGAGCAAGGGAGCGGAGCGGTGAGAGGCGGATGGCAGACGGTCGGACGGCCGCTGACAGGAGCGGAAGCCAACCCAAAGGAAACGAAGTGGTCTACAGTTATCTGCTCTTGAGATTCCCGATCTTTTTGGGCGATGTTGCACACTTTTGGTGGTTGGCCGGGGTTCCCTTGTTTCTCGTCCTGCCTGGGGGAGTTATTGGGGGATTTGGAGGTGTTCTTCATGAAGAAAGATCTGTTTGGTCTCGTCCGGTCGGCGGTTTTGGCCGGGCTTCTTTCATTTTTGGTGGCGGTGGGCTCCGGCTGCGCTCGGGTGAAGCCGTGGGAGCGTGAGCATTTGGCTCGGCCCACCATGACGTTCGAGGGGGACGTGAGCTTTGAGCAGCTCTTGTTCGAGGCTCGGGAAGGCAGCGCCGGCGGTTATGGCAATGCTGGCGGTGGGTGTGGTTGTAAGAGGTAAAGTGAATCGTGGATGACATGGTGAAAGATGGGCGGGCAGACGGTATGAGCGTGGAGGATTGCGAGTCTTCATGCGAGGCTTCATCGGTGTGGAAACGGCAGCTTGGTGGTCTGGGTTGGGGGCTCGGTGGGAGCTTGGTATTTCTTTGCCTAGTGGTGATCCTCGACCCGGTGCCCTTTCCTCTGGCGGTTTCGCAGGATCAAGAGATGACGGTCCAAACCAGCCTTCAGTCCTATACGGACAACCGGAATGTCTTTGTTTTCGGGCCGACGGTGGACCTCCACAAGCAGCTCACGGATCGGACGGGTCTCGACCTCAAGCTCGATGTAGACGTCGTGAGCTCGGCTTCGGTCAGTTGTTCCACTTGCCACAAGGAGCGCCAGTCCTGGCCTCGGAGCGAAATAGTCGCCTCCGTCGATCACCAAGTGGGCGAGACAAAGCTCGGGTTGAGCTATTATTTTAGCCGGGAGAAGGACCTTTCGTCGGATGCTCTTACAGCGTCGATTTCCAGGGATTTTCTTCAAGGGAACAGCACAGTGGCCTTGCGTTACACCGGGAGCTGGGATCGCATCAAGCCCCATGGCTGGCGTGAAGATGGCGACAAGCTCCTTCCAGACAACAAGCTGCTTCCAAAAGACGATGACGGCGAAGAGATCTACCAGGACCAGCTCATTGCTCCGGGGCAAACCCTGCCAGTGGATCTTCCCGATTTGAAGGTCCACACTGCCGCGCTGGCTTTTACCCAGGTTCTGGGCCGCCGGACGGTGGCACAGGTCAACTACGAGTTTTCCTATCTGAGTGGCTACCAGCAGGATCCTTATCACCTGCTCCCCATTGCCGGTCTGGACTACTTCGAGAGCCATCCCGATATCCGGAAAAGGAACGCCGTCGCCTTTCGCCTCAAGCAGGCTATTGGCTCCTTCACCACACTGGACGTCGGTTACCGCTACTATACGGACGACTGGGAGATCCAGTCGCACACGGCCAATCTTGGGGTCTCCCGGACGTTCATGGAGGAGCGTCTGCTGTTGGAGGTCGCCTATCGGTTCTATACACAAACCGAGGCCAGTTTTTATCGCCCTTCATATGATTCTCCCAAGAGTTTTCGGACCCTGGACGACCGCCTTGGAGCGTTTGATGCCCACTATGTGCGGCTGGGCCTTGCCCTCAAGCACCTTGGAAAGGGGGACACCTTCTTGAGCAGTTTGGGTTTTCGGCTCAACCTTTCCTACTACATGAGCGGTGCCAGTATCATCGGCAATCTCAGCTCCGGCCGGCGCATCGACGGTTCTTCGGACAGTCTTCGTGCCGCCACCATGAGCGTGCAGCTCGGTTATGCCTTCTGATCCTTGCCACGATGGGAGCCGAGACAGTTCTCGCCGGTTTTTCCGCCATCTGTTCATTTTTTGGGGTTCTTCCAGAAGAGACGCTTTTTTTGACGTAAAAGTCACAATAAACAGAGTTTTGTCTTCTATTGTTTGCCGCAAAAGTTATGCTAAGCAGATTTTTGTCTTGCAATCTTGGGTGTGCTGGCCAGCTTTTGCATAAGCGTTGGGTTGTTTTCCGCTCCCGTCGCCGTCCATCCGGCCGTCGCCAGTCGCCTTTCTTTCGCCCGGAGCTCTTTCATGGGCCCCAAGACCCGGCACAACTTGATAAGACTCGCCCTCCTCGTTGCGGCAGGGACTGCCTGGATCTTTTCCACCACCCGGTCTCCGCTCGTCCAGACACTCCGAGCCCAGCGTTTCATCATGGGCGTGCCGGTCCAGATCGTTGCTGTCTCCCCGGATCCCAAGAAAGCGAAGAAGGCTATGGAGAGCGCCTTCCGGGAGATCGAGCGCATCGATGCCCTCATGAGCAATTGGAAGGAGACCAGTGAGCTGTCCCGGATCAATCGCCAGGCAGCGGTTGCTCCGGTGGAAGCGGACCCCGAGCTTGTGCGCCTTCTCCGCCGTGCCCTCGGATTCTCCAGGGTGACTAGGGGCGCCTTCAACCCGCTCATGGGTCCGCTCATCCGATTGTGGGGATTTCGCGGCGGCCCGCGGCGGGTGCCGGATGCGGCCGCCGTAGCCCAAGCCTTGGCGCGGAGTGACCTTGCGGGGTTAGAATTGGGCGAGGTTGGGAACGAGATCGCCTTCCGTTGGAAGGGGATGGAGATCGATCTTGGCGGCATCGCCAAGGGGTACGCCATCGACATGGCCGCAACGGCTCTTCGGGAAGGTGGAGTCCGGGGTGGCATCGTCAATGCGGGGGGCGATCTGTTTGCCTTCGGCTCCAAGGAGGATGGCGGGGCCTGGAAGGTGGGCTTGCAGACGCCGGGAAACCGGGAGGCGATCTATGGAAAGCTGCGGATCTCGGGTCGAGCAGTGGCCACGTCTGGCGGATCGGCGAACTTCTTTGAGGCGGAGGGAGTGCGGTATTCTCACATCCTGGATCCTCGTACCGGGAGACCCGTTGACGGAGGAATCACCAGCGCCACCGTGGAAGCTCCCACGGCTACGGAAGCCGATGCACTGGCCACGGCGCTCTGCGTCATGTCCCCATCCGTGGGAATGTCAATGATCGAGAGGCTTCCCGGAGTCGAGGCGATCTTGACGCTTCCGGCCGATTCGAAGGAAAATGGGCTGAAATGGCTGGTCTCCTCTGGAATCCGGGGGCGAGTGGATCTCAAGAAGGCGCCGCCGTCAAGGGAAGCGCCAAGACAGGCGAAGGGCAGAGTCCCGCCTTTTGCCGTGGAAGAAACCGGAACATTCCCACGGCCTACCCAAAGCTTGTAAGGATCGGACGGCGCCGGTCGTAGGTGCTCCGCCCCATCGTCAACACTGGCGCGTATCCACGCAAGGCGGGACAAAGATTGGAAATAAAAGGAAAACGCGCAGCGCACAAAAATGTGGGTCCAGGGAGCTCGCTCCCTGGTGGGTGCAGGGTGAAGCCCTGCCAGGGGACCGGGGACGGAGTCCCCGGACGACCTTCGGGTAACGCACGGCGTGACC
>JAJRTK010000190.1 GCA_024278345.1 bacterium
CGCAAACGTGACCCTTCGAGTCACGCAAACGTGACCCTTCGAGTCACGCAAACGTGACCCTTCGAGTCACGCAAACGTGACCCGCCGAGCGGAGCGCGGCGCTGCCCGATGCCAAGTTTTTTTTTCGCGACCCATTGTCCCGCTTTGCGTGGATACCCTTGCCGGGCAACCGGGAGCGTCCGACGGAGAGCCTGGAGGCCGGAAGGCCAGCAGGGTCACGGCATGCCGTGACCCTGCTCTAGGTGGAACCGCGCCTCGAACCGATCATGGGCCAGGCAACTCCCAGCATTGCCAGCAAGAGAAGGAGCATCCCCCAGAACCCCTTTGAGGCAGTTGGGGCCGTGGTGACCACGGGAGTGAGGGTGGGAGTCGAGGTTGCGTTCCCGGTGGCGGTCGCGGTGGGAGTGGATGTGGCTGTGCCCGGGGCCATCGTGGGAGTGGCTGTCTTCAGTGCCAGCGTGGGCGTTGCCGTCGCCGTGTAGGTCGGAGTCTCCGTCGCGGGCATTGCGGTCGCTGTGGGCGTCGCCGTCGTTGTGGCCGTCGCCGTCGCCGTAGATGTCACCGTCGATGTCGGGGTCGGCGTCGCCGGGGCGGCATAGAAGATTACCGGTTGGTAGCCCAGAGACCAGGAGGTTACCTGTCCCGTCAGCGGGTCTCCGGTCACTCCGTCGTAGGCCGTCACATCAGCCGGAAGATAGGTGCTGAGATCCGTGGCCGCCGCTGTGGCGGCGTCGCGCCAGGCAACCCAGACGGTGGTGGTGGCCACGGGGTTTCCCGCGACACCGCCTGAAGGGCTCCAGGCGTCATAGCACCCGATTTCGGTGTCGCTGGGCCGTCCCCAGTATCCCGGTGTTTCGCCGCGCAAAGAATGGGGGCACTGGTGGAACTGGGTGACCTGGAGCTGGTCGGTGGCGGCCGTGGCCGCACTGGCATAATGGGCGTTGGCCAGGTGTTTCGCCAACCCCTTGAGGGCGTAGGGATAGGCGTTCCAGTCCGCGGAAGTCAGATTGTATTGGAAGAGGGATGCTCCCGGATTATCTATTTCCCAAGCCCTGTATTCGTCGGCGGCGCGGGCGAAGTTGGCGTAGTCTGCGACTTGGGTCGATTGGGCGTCGGTTCGCTGGATATGGTTTTGCGCCATCCATTGGAGGAAGGCATCCAGGTCTCCTCGAAGGCGCTTGTTGCGGTCTTTTCCCGAACTGTCCGGATAGAGGGTGTGGGGATGGATGTGGAAGCCGAAGGTCCAAGGTTTGGCGGGGCTTCCGGTGTATTGCGCATATTTTCGCTCCAACAGGCTTTGGACGAAACGTCGCTGGTAGGCTGGCACGGTGGCGTCCACGGGGGAGCTGAAGTGGGTTCCAAGTTCCCCGACGTCGGGCAACCCGGGAACCACGACACTGTAGTGATTGGAAAGATCCTCCGCCATCGGTCCTGAAGCGCCCTGGCGCCAGGGTGTCATGACGTCATGGTCGAAGAAGAGGCTCAAACACTCGTCGCGGCCTCCCGTTTCGATCCTCGAAGGGCGGGAAACAGTGTTCGCGCCGTCGGTGAGCGTTCCCTGGAGTGCCTGTTGCTTGTTGTCGTATCGGCCGGGGTAATGAGAAGTGAAGCCGCCCACCAAGATCGCCGAATCGGGCTCACCCAGCATGTTCCAAAGCCCGTCCGTCCATTGAAAGTGATCGTTGAGCACTTCCACCAGAATATTGTTGGGATGATCCACCTGGTTGTCCGGGTCGGTGCAGGGGTGGCCGCCGGAGAGAGGCTGAATGGTGACCCAGGACGAGGGAGTCGTGCCCCGGGTGCTCTTGTGAATATGGGTCCCGGGGGAGTGGCCGGCGGCCAGTAGATCATCCAGGATTGCCCGACCGGTCTGCCCGTCGGTGGTGGGAAGCTGGTAGAACTCCGCGTGGTCCCCCTGCATCCCCAGGTTCATCCAGGGCGTGGAGCCGTCGGCGAACGACGCCACTTCGTCCCGAAGCCAGGCAAGGTTATCCCTTTGGCCCAGCCATTCGTTGAGGTTGGCCAGCACGGGATCGAAATGGACATCGAAGGTGACCAGGATCGGCGGCTGCTGGTTGCGCTTCGCCTCCACTCGATCCGCCATTTGCCAGACCGATGCCGCAAAGAGCACTTCCTTGCCCACGTCTTCGGGGATGGTGAAAGCCGTGCCGGCGGTCCAGTCCGCCGGAGGCGTATTGTGGGCGTTGTCCGGCAGATCGGTTCGGCCCGTCAGAGCCGGATCGACGGCCACGAGATAGGAGCTGCTGGGGTTGATCTGCATCCAGGCGCCGTGGAGGTTCCAGCCATCAAAACCCTGGTGGATGTGGGAGTAGTCCAAAGTCTCTTGAACGTGGTCCACAAGGGTGGTCAGAAACAGACCCTCCAGCCCTGGAATTTTGTCCATGGCATCGTCGTAGAGGCGAACGGCTTCCCGAAGGTCCCAGAAAGCCTGGGCCTGAGAGAGGTTGGCTATCGTTGCCGGCCATGAGCCGCCAAACGTATTCTGGGCATCCATCGCCTTGGTTGCCGCCCGGGAATAGTAGTTCAGAGTGTCGTCTTGGAAGGCGCTCAAGGGCCAATCCTCGGTGATCTCTACCGTTCCGTCGCCATTGATGTCAGGGGTCAGGCAGCCCGTGTTTATCGGGTCGGGGACCGTTGTGTAGATGCCGTCTCCGTTCCCGTCGAAGAAAACCGGGATGGTGGCATTGTTGGGGTCGTACTGAAGTTGTTGATAATCGACCACCGCCGCCAGGGAACCATATCGAGTGTAACGGGGATTGACGCCTTCGTAACTGGCCGGAGCCCCGGCGCATTCAAGCCTTATCCCCCCAAGATCCACCGTCGCCATCTGGCTCGAGACCGGAGATTCCCACTGCACTATGTACCGCAGATGCCCTTGAAAGAGATTCCCAAACAGCCCCGCAACCGCCACCACGATGTTGCCTCCGTTGGAGCCCCCAACCAGCCCGATATTGTCGGTCAAAACCGTCGGGGCCACTCGCTGCTGGAGGGTCTGGCCAGTGGAATCGGCAAGCTGCCCGGAAGCGTAGAGGATCACATCGCGGAGTGCTTCAATAGAGGTCTGACCGCGGTAGTCATAAGTCCCGTCACTGGTGCGCCCGGAACCGGGATCGATGCCTCCGGGGAAAAGAAAGACGATCCGGATCATGTCGGGTGCCCGGAGAAGCTCTTCGGTGAGGTTGCTATTCCCACTTCCGCCGGGCACATAGATCAGCACCGGGGCCCGGGGACGATACCGGGCGTCACCACCGGTAGCGGGGGAAAAAACCCGAACCGCCAGCGTGCCCCCGGGAACCCCCGTACTGGGCGATGGCAGATCGATATCGATGGAGACTGGCGGCGCGGCGAAACCGCTTGCTACCGCAAAAAAGGCCGCCGCATGGAACACGAGCGCCCACGGAAGCTGGAAATAGCCCGCATGGGAAGACTGGCCGGAACATCGCATGAGGAAAATCCTTTCTATTATTCTTCCCGTCCATCTGTCAGCCTGTCCCGGGGGAACCCTGTTTTCCGGTTCCTGGATACCTTTGGCGGTGTTGATAGGCGACTGGCGGCGGACGGACTGCCGCCGACGGGAGCGGAAATCAACCATGAAAAGGTGCTGACATTGTACAGGATGGCATCCCTGAAAAGGAAGGAGACCGCGCGACATTTCCTCAGCTCGCGCGATCATTGGATTCCGTAGGGTTCGATCCCGTTCTCATGGGACTCCCCACCGCCGGATGAAAAACTTTCCGACAATCCCTGAAAGCCCGATGAAATCGAAGTTGAACCGGAGTTCTGGCAAAAGTATGCACAAGCTGGGATTTCAAGGTCAGGTGAGCCTGGCCTTCGTCGTCACAGGCTCCCAGAGCAGTTCGCCAGATTATACGAAAGTTAGACCCTGAAACTCGTTTTTGGTTTAGTGCTTCAGGGAAATCGTGCAAAATTTTTCGTCCTCACTTGAGGCAGTGCGCCAGATCGCTTACCCTTTGGGCCAGGTCACACTTTTTCATGCACCCCCGCCTTCGGTGGGCACACAAACAGAAAACCAGAGATTCTTCCCATGGAAACGATTACCCACGTCATCGGTGTGATGGACCCCAATAGCCTGTCATTCCGTTACTCCTTCGAGCAGCTCATGAAATTCCTGGCCCCGGAGATCCAGGTGGGGGGAAAACTCCACCGGATCGAAACCCGGAGAATCAAATCCCGTCCCTACAACACTCTGGGCGCCACCTCCACCTGTCGGGCGATCATTAATCGCGGCGCCCACTGGAACCCGCACCACAACAGCTTCTTCATGATGATCACCCACCAAGTCTACCTCTTGAACGACATGACCTCCTTCAAGGCCATCGACAAGAATGCGGCTTACGGGCAGATGCACGACCTTGGCATGCGCATCCCCAAGACTTGGGCGATCCCTCAACGGGACTACTCAGAGATCGAGGAGGCCGAAACGGTGGAGCTCGATCTGGTGTTCGACGATTTCGAGATGTTCGATCTTGCCGAAATCGGCCGGCAGGTGGGCTATCCCGCCTACCTCAAGCCGCAGGATGGCGGCGGCTGGGTCGATGTCTCCCGCGTGGAGAATGAGAAGGAGCTTCTGGAAGCCTACGCCAAGTCCGGAGCGAAGCCCATGAACCTCCAGCAGTCCGTGGACTACCGTGAGTTCGTCCGCACCGTGGGCGTGGGGCCTCAGATGATGCCCATGCACTACAATGCCTCGGCGGAGTTTTCTCACGACCGCTACCTCAGAAGCGCCACACAGGCCGTGGACCACCATTTCCTGACGCCCCGGGAGCATGCCGAGGTCTGTAAGCTCACGAAGATCATCAACGCCTTTTACGGCTGGGACCACAACTCCTGCGAGACCCTTATCGACAAAAAGACGAACCTCATCCATCCCATCGACTTTGCCAACGCCTATCCCGACTCGAAGCTTACCTCCCTCCACTTTTACTTTCCCGAGCTTGTGAAGGCCATGGTCCGTTGGCTTCTTTTCGTTGCTGTCACCGGCAAGGAGAAGCCCATCGACTTCGGCTATACGTGGCGCCGCTATTTCGAGGTTCGGGATCGCGCCAAGGCCGAGGATTGGGATTACCAGATGAAAATCGATGCCTATGCCGCGCTCGCCGACAGGCATTTCTCCACCGAGGAGTTTGAGCACTTCGTCGCCAAGCACCTTCAGTGGCTCGAAGAGAAGGCCTACCGCTGGTTCGCCAGCCCCGCATTCGACACCATCCTGGAAGAGGAGGTCAAGCGCCACTTCAAGATTCCCCTGGAACGGCCCGCGAAGCTCGCCCACTATAAGGGCATTCACAACCATTGGCTCCACTGCGAGAAGGAGCGCCTGGGGCTGTAGCTCTGGGGTTGCGTTCCGCTCCCGGCGGCGGCAGTCCGTCCGCCGCCACTCGCCTTCCTGACGCCCGGCGAAGATGCAGATGGAGACCGTGGATTGGGCGTTCCGGCAGATTACTCATCGATTTCCGGGTCCAAGGAGAATCCCAGATGAAGAGCCATCCCGCGAGGAAGTTTCCGAAGAATCCGCTTCGAGACCCCGGCCACTGCTGGAAGAGGGGGCATCGGGCACCCGATAAAACCGCGAAGCGTACAAAGATGTGGGTCCAGGAAGCTGGCTCCCTGGCGTGGGTCTGGGAGCGGCGCTCCCAGCGGAGGTTCGGAGGCCGCCTCCGCCGGGTGCCAGGGCTGGAAGCCCTGGGGCTGGGCCCGAATCCACTGGGTGGCCGTGTCCGAGTGACAGCGAGAGTTGCCGAAGGCACCACTGAGCACCAGCCCCGTGGATACCAGTGGAAGGGAAGGAGAGGAGCTTGGTTCTTGCCCCTCCTGGTTGCCTTGTTGTCCGCGTGCGGAGGTGGAGGCGGAGAGGATGAGCTTCCCGCTGGCGTTTTCTCCACCAAGATTACCGATGATCGGCCCTCCGGCGGGAACTGCACGGACCCCACCCAACTCCCCAATCCCACGGCTGACCTCAACAACCAGCCTCAAGCGGAAGTTTGGATCGACGTGTCGGAGGATGGCCGTTTGGCGGCGTGCGCCAAGGATTACCGCTACAGCCCCATCGATAACACCCTCTACAATAACCGGGTTTGGAATGGGCTCTATCTTTCTGGCGATGAGGGACGGACCTGGCGGAACCTGAACTTCCAGGATTCCAACCCGAACATGGGAATAACGGGCATCACGGACGGCGCTTACGGGCTTCCCATGGGAGTCGAGGTGCGCTTGGCTCTGGAGACCGATCCGGTGGTGGCCTTCGACCGGGACGGGAACCTTTATACTGGTGCTCTGGCCTATTCCCCGACCTTCAAGGATCCAAGCTCCATTGTTGCCTCCCGGGTGGATGGAGCCGGGCTTCCGGTTCCAGGAACGACCCATTTCCTGGGCCTCGAAGAGGATATTCAGCTTTTCAACGACAAAAACTGGCTCACCGTGGCCAGGGACGCTCCCGTCGGTGAGACTGTCGTTGTCCACAGTTGGCGGCTCTTTTCTTTCCTGGAGGACCCGCCTGCCAGGGAGGGCGGGTACATCGCCGTTTCGGCTGACGGCGGAGCATCCTTTGGGGCGCCCATTCGGCTGCCCATCGAAAAGAAACGCATCGTCAACAATTCCCAGTTCTACCAGCCTATCCTGGGACCGGATCCCGTCACCGGAAGCCGGACGCTCTACGTCATCTTCCGCACCATCGCCGACTCCGATTTTTCCATGGCGATGCACGTCATAAAGTCCGATATCGGCTCCCTTCCCGCCGGCGATACGGCGGCCCTCCACGGATATTTGGCCGATCCGGAGCACTGGACCTGGTTGCCAAGGCGCCTCACGGGAATGACCAGCTATGGATCTGGCGGCTGGCAAGGCAGTTTCCGGTTCAGCTCCTTCTTCATCCCCACGATTGATAGGCAGAGCGGAAGCCTCTACGTGACAGGTGCCGTCTTTGATGCGGCGAGCCAAGGGTCTCAAGTTGTGGTCAGCCGTTCCGACGATGGAGGAGAGACTTGGACCACTCCGAAGCCCGTCGATTATCCTGGCTTTGGGCACCAGATGATGCCCGCCGCCGCATTTCACGGCGGAATCCTCTCCGTGGTGTGGTACGATTCCAGAAATGAAGGAAATTTCCGCCCTTTTGCTCCCATTGGCGGGATTGATGTCTACTACGCCGAAATGGATAGCGAGCTGAGGTTACGGCGGGTTCTCCGCCTGACTCCCGGGACGCAGGATGCCACCCACCGCGTTTTCACGCGGCCCCAGGGGTTCGATCGCGGCAGAAAAAGGCGCGGTTTGGATCGCCTCCAGCCCCACGACTTTATGGTCTCCCTTCCCAAGCTGTTGGGGTTGTCCCTGCCTGCGGGAACCCAGTTGATGGATGCTGGCGGCTTTTTCTTCCCGTTGTCTTCGGGGGCCATGGAGCGCGGCAACGGGCGTTTGGGCGGGCCCGGACAGAGCCTGGAGAGGCGCACGGCGGAGAGACGCGGTCAGGTCGGTCTCCCCGCGGATCGGTCGGGTTTTCCTGGCGCGGCTTGCGATCCTTATGGGTTTATCGGCGATTATATCGGCCTGGCCGCGGATGGCAAGGCGGCCTACGCTGCCTGGGCCGACCTCCGGGATCTCGATACCGGCCGCGATGTCTGCTCGGGCCACGACTGCCAGGGTGGCCGGAACCAGAACGTCTATTTCGCCCGCATCGACAAATAGGGGAACCCCGGGTGCAAGATGTGCCGGACATTTTTTCTCCCGAAGATCGACCTGGAGAGGGATCTTCCGAGGGCGCCGAGGGAGGTCTCTTGCCTGACTCCCCCTTGCCCGACCTTGTGGAGCCGGCGTCCAGGGAGCCCAGGCTTGTGACAAAGGGACGGCTTTTGGCGGCGACGGTCAAAATCCGTCGTGAGAGCCGCAATTCCAGCGTCGCCGGAGAAGAGGACGCCACGGAGCTGGATGAGTCAGCTTCACCGGAGGAGATGCCGTGGGTAGCTCAGACGAACGAAGAGACTGCCTCAGAGCTGACGGAGTTTTTGCCTGCCGGTTGGGACGAACCGATTCCGGCCTTCGCGAAGAACGAGATCGTCGCCGGGCGATACCGCGTGGAGAAGTTTCTGGCTCGGGGCGGCATGGGCGAAGTCTATCGGGTAGAAGACCTTTCACTGGGCGGAAGCGTCGCCCTCAAGATGATTCGGCCAGACCGAGCCGCCAAGGCCCGAATCGAGGAGCGGTTCAAAAGAGAGATCCAGCTTGCTCGCCGAGTTGTCAGCCCCTATGTTTGCAGAATCTTCGATTTGGGCGTGCATGCGCCCGGACTTCCTGAATCCGGGGCGAGCCTCAGCCGCGTGCTCTTTTTGACCATGGAGCTTCTTGAAGGCGAGACGCTAGCTCAAAGGTTGAAGCGGGCCGGACCTTGGCCGGTTGCCGAGGCTCTTCCCATCATCCGCCAAATGGCCATGGCCCTGGATGCTGCTCACCGCGAAGGAATCGTGCATCGGGACTTCAAGGCCGCCAACGTGATGCTCGTTCCCGGGCCGGAAGGTGAGCGCGCCGTCGTCACCGATTTTGGGCTGGCCTGTGTCATCGGGCAAGATTCGGACGAACATGGCCAGGGCCTCACGGTCACCGGGCAGCTTGTGGGCACGCCAGCCTACATGGCGCCCGAGCAGGTGCGTGGTGGGGAAATCGGCCTGGCAGCGGATATTTATGCTCTTGGAGTCGTGGCCTACGAGATGGTGACGGGATCGCGGCCTTTTGCCGGCGGGGGGGCCATCATGAGCGCCGTCCAGCGCCTGGTTGCGAAACCGTGTCCTCCGCGATCGGTCCGACCGGAGCTTCCCGCCCGTTGGGATCGGGTGCTTCTGCGCTGTTTGGAGCGGGAACCCGAGGGCCGTTTCCGATCCGCCCTGGAAGTTATCGATGCCCTGGAAGGAAAAATTGTCAAGTGGAGCCCGAAACGTCGGCGCCGGTGGAGGCGACTGGCTGCCGCTCTCATGGCCACGGTGGTCGTGGGGACCGGGAGCTTCCGGATTCTGCAATCTGGGTTCTTGCTGGAGTTGTACGATTGGTCTCGCGCTGACCGGAGCATTCTTGTGGCAAAGGTGCCACGCCAGTCGTTTGCGGTTTTGAGATTCCAGAATCTGTCGAGCCGGGAGACCGACGGCTGGCTTTCGACGGCTCTTGGGGAAACATTGGGAGCCGAACTGGACAGCGCCAGGGGTTACCGGAGGATTTCTGGGGAAAGGGTGGCTCGAACCTGGCGTGAGCTGCGCCTGCCACTGGGCGCGAGCCTCAGCCTGGAGCAGATGAGGAGGCTTGGAAGTAACCTTGATGCCGATCTGGTCCTAGACGGGTTTTTCGTTGTCGTTGGAAACCCTCGGGCTCCCGAGAGCGACGAGGAGGAGCCTGTCCGGCAGATTCGATTGGATGCCCGGTTGGTGGATATCAAGACCGGGAACACCGTGGCCTCGGTGAATCGCGCTGGATCCGAGAGCGACCTGTTCCAGTTGGTGGTGAGTGCCGGTTCAGACTTCCGTCAGAGGCTTGGAGTCAACCGAGCCGTGGAGGCTGTCCAGGGCGGAGCGCGAGCGGCGATGCCCCTGGATCTGGCGGCGGTCCGTCTCTACGCACAGGGGCTCCAGAGGCTGAGGCGTTTGGAGCCGCAAGAAGCCGTGGTGCTACTGGAGCGGGCGGCCGAAATAGAGCCGGGCTTTCCTCTCATCCACTCCGCTCAGGCTGAGGCTTGGCGTCAGCTCGGGTTTTCAGAGCGTGAAACGGAAGCGGCGAAAAAGGCCTTTGAGTTGGCAAAGGATCTTCCCCGTGAGGAAGAGCTCCGGATCGAAGGACGTTATCGTCGAGCCTCCGGCGAGCTGGTGGAGGCCGCGGAAGTTTATCGCACCCTGTTCGGCTTCTTTCCCGATGAACTTGAATATGGCGTGAGCCTCGGTGAGATACAGCTTGACCAGGGCGCCGTGGAAGAGGCCGAGGCAACCCTGAAGGCGTTGCTGCGTTTGCCGGCTCCCGCCAGGGAAGATCCCGCCATCGACCTTCTGGAGGCCTCCATCGGGGAAGCCAGGGGCGATTTCAGAATGGCCCGCCGAGCGGCCGTTCGGGCGGCGGGCCGGGCGGAAGCGAAAGGAGCCGCGCTCCTGGTTGCCCGGGCCAAAATCGTGGAGGCTTGGGCCCAAGCCTTTTTGAATAACCCAGAACGGGCTCTGGATGCCCTGGAAAGTGCTGAAAAAATCTCCCGGTCGTTGGAGGATCGTTCCGGAGTTGCCACGGCTTGGAATGCGGCGTCGGTCATCCTCTCCATGCGCGGCCGGCACGGCCTGGCTGCCTCCAAATCGAAGGAAGCGGCAAAGATATTCCTTGAGATCGGCAACCAGGCCAACGCTATCGAATGTCTGGAGAACGCCGCCTTCGATCTCCTGCAAATGGGGAATATCCACGCTGCCGCGGCAGTCATCCAACGATTGGAGAACTTCCAGTTAGAGCCCAACGACCAGAGGAATCGAGCCCACATCCAATACCTTCGGGCCTGGCTCGAAACAGAGCGGGGCCGGCCTCGCAAGGCCTTGGCTCTCCTGGCGGAGGTCGAAGAAGTTTGGATGAAGACCGGAGACAAGCGAAAGCTCGCGGCGCTGCGGCGGAGAATGGGAGATGCCTGGTTGATCCAAGGGAATCTTGCCCTGGCTCGCTCTTTTTACGAGGAAGCGCTACAGATTGCCAAGGATCTGAAACTCGATTGGTATATTGCTCAGCACAAGCAGGTGCTCGCGGTTCTTCGCTTTGAAGAAAACCAATTTGAGAGTTCCCAAGCTCTTGCCGAGACGACTCTGGAACCCTTCCGCAAAGTGGGTGCCGCGGAGCGCGAAGCCGCCATGGCCGCCGTGGCGGCCAGGTGTAGGCTCCGCCGTGGGGATCCTGCCGGTGCGAGGGACTTGCTTCAGCGTGCCCTTGCGCTTCTGCACCAGATCGACAATGCTTTCGCCGCCGTTGCGATCTCCATCGCTGCAGTGGAGATCGAGGGAGCGACACCGGAGAACCTTCAACGCCTCCAAGATACCATTGAAGCAGCCAAGGAGCTTGGAGCGGCTCGGGCCCTATTCCGGGGCCGCGTCGCCCTGGAATTTGCCAGAGTCGCCCAACCAGGGGAAGGATCTCTTGCGCTCCGCCTGGAGCAGGTGGCCCAAGAAGCCAGGAAGAGCGGATTCGAGGGCATCGCCAGAAAGGCGGCGGAAATGGCTGGCAACAATGGGCTTCAGACTCTTATGGGATCGCCGGAGGAAATGTGATGACCCTCCCGGCCTTGGAGAGGACTGCCAGAGCCAAACCTTTGCGTTCAGGAGGCAAGATGAGTTCGGGAACCCGTGGCCCGGCGCCGCGAAGAAATCATGAAAAAGAGCGTGACACGACTGGCCATCAGTGGCTGGAGACCCAGAAGGTGCGGGAGAAGCTCTTCCTTTTCGGGGTCCGACGCGGGAAGCAGAGCTGGGCGGAGGTCGATGAACATCTGGCTGAGCTAGAGCGTCTGGTAGCCACCGCGGGAGGCGTCGTCGTCGGAAGTATGGTCCAAGAGCTGCGGCAACCGCGGGCAGCGACTCTCATCGGGTCCGGAAAGGTGGAGGAATTGCGCCTGGCCCTGGAGGAGGAAGGGGCTGATGCCGTGGTGTTCGATCACGAGTTGGCGCCGGCCCAGCAAAGGAACTTGACCGACCTGCTGGGAGCCAAGGTACTGGAGAGGGCTCAGGTGATCTTGGACATCTTCGTCCGAGCAGCCAAGACCCGTGAAGCGAAGTTGCAGGTGGAGCTGGCTCAGATGGAGTATCTGCTGCCCAGATTGGCGGGACTCTGGAAACACCTGGAGCGGCAGCGGGGGGGCATTGGCGTCCGAGGCGGACCCGGTGAAGCGCAGATCGAGCTTGATCGCCGCTTGATTCGGGACAAGATCGCAGGCCTCAAGAAGAGACTCCAAAAGGTGGGCGTCCAAAGAAAGACAAGGAGCAAGCGCCGGCAGCAGTTTTTTCGGGTGGCTCTCGTGGGCTATACCAACGCCGGAAAATCGACTCTTATGAACCGCCTCACCGGCTCTGATGTCTACGTGGCGGATCAGCTTTTCGCCACCCTTGATTCGACCGTCAAGGCCCTTTCCAATGTTCCGGGAAAATCCACTCTCCTCATTGACACCGTGGGCTTTATCCGAAAACTGCCCCACCAACTGGTCGCCTCGTTTCACTCCACCTTGGAGGCTGTTCTTGAAGCGGATTTACTGCTGATTGTCGCCGATTCCGCGTCGGAGGCCCTCGATGTGCATCTGGATGTCGTCGCCGATGTCCTGGGCCAGATCGGCGCCGGAAGTCTGCCTCGCCGGGTAGTCCTCAACAAGCTCGATGCCATCAAGGAAGAAGAAAAGAACGGCCTGGCGATGCTCTATTCCGACGCCTTCTTCTGCTCGGCAAAGACCGGCCAGGGGATGGCGGAGCTAAGGAGCTACCTCGAATCTGAAAGATGCCGTTGGGGTCAAGAGGTCCGCCGCCAGTGGGAGGCTCCCCCCGCCGTCCCTTCTCCGAGGTAACGACCGGTATCGACTTAAACACTCATTGGGAGAATCGAACCACCCCAAAGAATGCAAGAAAAGACGCGCAGCGTCAAAAAAAAACTCGCAGCGTACAAAAACGTGGGCTGGGATCCCGTTGCCCTTCGTTGCAACGGGAAGATGAGCACGCTCCCTGGTGGGTGCGGGGCGAAGCCCTGCCAGGGGACCGGGGATGGAATCCCCGGACGACCGGTGGCCTCCCGACGGCAACCTTGCTACCATGAGGAGTGCCACTTCAAGGGAGGCCTTCCATGCACCGCTTCTTCAACGTCGCCGGGCCTTGCAACCCACAAATGCACTACATGCTCCCGCCGGAGCGGAGGATCCCCCGCGTCCGCACCTTCATCGAGCAACACCTCTACTTCACCGTCCACGCCCCCAGGCAGGTGGGGAAGACCACCTGTTTCCGCACCCTGGCCATCCAACTACGGGAAGAAGGCGACCACGCCGCTATTTTGGCCAGTTGCGAAACCGC
>JAJRTK010000191.1 GCA_024278345.1 bacterium
CTGGCGTTGATCCACCACCCTGTGGCGGCGGGAGTGATCTGTTCACTTTGGAGGAAATGGTGCGGTGCAGCTAGAACGAGCACGGAAATCACGGTGTCACGGCGAGGCCGGAGAAGAGAGGTAATCATCCAGACGGCGGAGGGGAGCCTGGTCGGGCCGCCGATGGGGCAGGTCCATGAACTTGCGGAAGAGTTTGGCGCGGATGGCGAGTTCCGCTAAATCCGGTTCAGGGAGCCGTTTCAGGAGCTTCGGGAAGACCAGTATCTCCTCGAGAGAGATGTGGCGCAGGAGAGTCAATCCCAGGAAGTGGAGGTGGTCCGCCTCCAAGGGGTCGCCGGCCTCGAAGGTGATGCTGAGGTTGTGGAAGCTGTCCCGGATGGTGGCGTGGTCGTCGAGCATTTGCTGGAGGTGGCTGTTGGAGGAGATGGGAGTGCGGTAATGGAGGATCGGCAGGAGGATCGCCTCTTCTTCCCAGATATGAAAGGTCCCGTTTTCCTGCCAATAGCTCAGGAGGTCGTCGATGTTGGCTCGAAGCTCCTTGGGGGGACCGTGGAGCGCCTTGTGGATCTTGTGGATCATGGCAATCATCTGCCGGTGGTCGAACGAGAGGGCTTGCAGGGCCGGGTGGTAGGACATTGGAATCTCCTTGACATCGGGCTGGATGCTCGCAGGGCTTCATGGGATCGAAAACCCGTGGCCGAGCGGGGTTTCCTTTCATTCGGGTTCGGGCGTCGCCACGGAGAAGCCCGTGGAGAGGACCAGGCCGCTCTGGATCTGCCAGTCGTCGAGCACGGCAGGGATCTTTTTCGCGCTGAAGGTGTAGTCCAGGGAGAGCCAACGGGTCAGCTTCACCGCGAGCCGGGCGTTGAGATCGGCGTTGAGGGCCGACAGCTCCCGCACGGAATTGTTGGCCAGGTCCTGGAAGAAGCTGCCCTTGGCGGTCCAGGTGATGTTCGGGGCCAGTTGCCCCTCCAACTCGAGCTCCAGCGTACCGCCGGCGGCCGAAACGCTTTCCAGCTCCGCGATCTCCAGTTCGGGCGTCGTCTCGTCGTCCGAAATCGCGAAGCCGCCGCCGGCCAGGACTTGCTGGAGACCCGCGCCGATCTTGATCTTGGCTGCCAGGGCCTCGGTCCGGGGTGGCGTGTAGGCGAAGCCGATCTCCTGGGCAAGCTTCAGCGGATCGAAGGCGCCGGAAAGGGCGATCCGCTCCTGGCCCGCCACGTCGAAAGTCTCGGTCCCGCCGTCCAGGAAGAGGCGGATCACCGTGGTGTCGTCCGCCCGGACCTCGTAAGTCTCGAAGAGCTGCGTCGCCGCCAGGCCCCGGGCGTAGAGGCTCGTTCTTCCGGCTTCGTCCATCCGGAAATCGAATTCCGTCTGGAGCTTAAACCGGTCCGCCGCCTTGACGAAACTGTCGATGGTGGGAGTCCGGCTTTGGGAGTGCTCGTAGTCCAGGCTCGTCGTCCACTGGCGGCGGCCGCCGCTCCAGGTGCTCTTTCCGTGGAGAGCCAACCCGATCTGCACCGTCGAGCCATCCGTGGCCCCGACGACACGGCTGCTGTGGTGGAACGCGAAATTGGCGCCCACTTCCAGTGCATGCGACCATCCGTCCGGAGCCGCCGCCTCGGCGGCAACCGCCCCGAATCGGAGCGGGAGCAGCAGGCATCCCCAGGCCAGGAGCGCCAGCCGGCGCGTGGGGGCAACATGGAAATGGAACGCGCGGAGCTTGCGGAGCATGATCGTCTCCCCGAAGAATCATCGATGTTTTGGAGAACGCCCGCATCCAACGGCCGGACCGTGGGCTTGGCTTGCAATGCCGAGCATGCGCGGTTCCGGGGAAGTCTCCCCCGCGCCTTGGGCCGATGCAAGTCCAAAAAATGCAAGATTAGATGCTTTCGACGAAGGATTGCAAGAATGGCGATTCGGTAAGGGCGGCAGTTTTGGGCGGCCTGTTCACGGGGAAGACGGCCGGCCCGGAAAACTGTCGTCGAACTGGAGAGGCGCCTGGTCGTGCGGCGGAGCAGGTCGCCCCATCGCCTGGCGATGGCACTCGGCCAGTATGGCCAGCTCCGTGAGGTCGTCAGCGGAAAGATGCTCCGAAAGCTTCGGAAAAATCTGCGTTTCCTCCAGATGGACGTGGCACCGGAGAATCCTTCCGAAATCACCGAGGAGTTTGTCATAGGGTCGGCGAGTGAGGTGGAAGGAGTTGATGATGTGGATCTGACTGCGGAGGTAGGCGTGGTCCTCGAGCATCTGCTGGATGTCACGGTCGGAGGAGAGGCGGAGCCGGCGATGGAGGATGGGCAGCAGGACGTGCTCCTCTTCCCACAAATGGAAGGCCCCGTTTTTTGCCCAGAAGTCCAGCGAATTGCTGCAGGCTTTTTGGAGGTCGCTATAGGTTCCGTCGAGGGCCTGTTGGATTCCATCACTGATGGCGATGGCCTTCTCGTGGTCGAACGACCAGCCTTGCAGCGCCGGGTGATATTCCGTGTAATCCCATGAGGAGCCTGTTTCGGTCTTTTTCGAGCGACGTCGCTTTCTTTTCCAGAACATCGGTGCCTCCAGTGGTGGCGGGAGCCCCTCGGGGCCCGTTCTCAAACCAGTGCCATCTCTTCTCATGCTTCTGGTCCGCTCCCGTCAGCGGTCAGCCGCCCGCTGCCGGTCGCCTCTCATCGCCCTCCACCCGGGCGAAAAGCCCCCGGTCCGCCCGGCGCCGGTCGCCTCTCATCGTCCTCCACCCGGGCGAAAAGCCCCCGGTCCGCCCGGCGCGCCATGGATTGGTTTCCCCCACGGGAGGGAGAAGACGGCCCTCCATGCGCGCCGGATTGGGTGCGGCTCTTTCTCGACATAAGCTACACAACGAGCCTGAGATGCGGTGGCTTCGGGGTGGGCACCTGCTGGAAGTCGAGTTCTGATTTGTGGAGCACCTCATGGTTCCTCCGGGCTTCACGAGC
>JAJRTK010000009.1 GCA_024278345.1 bacterium
AGGGAGCTGGCTCCCTGGCGTGGGTCTGGGAGCGGCGCTCCCAGCGGAGGTCCGGAGGCAGAGCCTCCGCCGGGTTCCAGGGCTGGAAGCCCTGGGGCAGCGTCTGAAATCTGCACCGTGGCCGGTACCATGACCGAGGCCCATCATTCTATGGGCAGCGGGCGCGTTGCCCGTTCTCACCGTTCCAGGAAAGCAGCTCCGACCAGCCTCCGTGGCGGTCAATGCTCAGGCTGTCCCAACCAAAACCGCGCTCGCCGTGGCCGAAAGGGGCTCCCACCAGGAAACGCCCAAACCCGAACGATCCGGATCGGCGTGTGGAGATAAAAACACTGTCCACCGGCGTCGATGCCAAGAGCCCCGATTCATCCCACTGGAGATCCACATCGACGGATCCGCCCGGCCCAAGGCTTCCCAGAGCCAA
This sequence comes from bacterium, assembly GCA_024278345.1. Classification (GTDB taxonomy): domain Bacteria; phylum CSSED10-310; class JAJRTK01; order JAJRTK01; family JAJRTK01; genus JAJRTK01. Next base: position 422 of record JAJRTK010000009.1, read on the forward strand.
GCGCTCATGATAGTTTACGCCCGAGCCACAATGGCGGGATTCATCGGGCTGCCCCGCATCATAGTTGGCGTTGGCTGTCACGCGAACCACAAGGCCAGCTCGATCTCCGCAAGGCCGGCTCAAGCAGGGAGCGGAGCGAGATCCTCGAATCGAAAGTTCGACGATGGGCACTTTTTTGTTGCTTCCCGACGTTTCCCAGGTCATGGTGGATGCGACGATGTAGTCAAACGTCCTGGAAAGAGGAAGTTTGTCGATCCCGCCGATGGAGATCCGGACGGCGCCTCGAACGTGCTGGCCCGGCCCCGACGGTTCTGGAGTGGCCGTGGGCTCTGGCGTGGGATCGGCTGGTGTTGTGGGCTCCGGTGTCGCAGTGGGTGGAACCGGTGTCGCCGTGGGAGGAACGGGAGTGGCCGTGGGAACGACACTGATGGGCAGAGACTCGGTGGGCAGCACCTTGCCCTGACAGGAAACCAAGCCCAGAGCCAAGACTCCGGCCAGCCCCAAGCTCCGCAACCGCTTTGTTGAAACCTCATATCCAAACACGGTAAGAATTCCTCCGCTAGATTGAGCATCGCCCTGGTGGACCCTTCAAGAAGGTTAGCGAATTTGCACCGGTAAAACTTACAATTTTGGTGGAGACAATTCTCATGATAAACCTCAGAGACCAGCTCCTCAAGGCCGGCCTCATCGACAAGAAAGCTAAACACCAAGCCGACCGGGAAGCGCGAAAAAAAAAGAAACAGAAGAAAAAAGAACCCACGGAGATGGAAAAACAGGCGGAACGGTACCGCCAAGAGCTAGAAGCACGGCGGAAAGCTGATCGGCAAAGAGAAGCTCAACGCCTGCAGAAAAACCGAAAAGAAGAAAACCGCCGACGCCTGATCAGCCTCATCGATGGGAACCAGGTGGAACCACGGCCAGGCCGGCGGGCCTTCTACTTCCGCGGAGAGGCACAAAAAGTTGGCTGCTTCCATCTCTCCTCCCGCCAGGCCGAAGCCCTGGAAGAGGGCGAACTGGCCATCGTGCGGCACCCCAACGATCCCGACAGCCCCTACCGGTTACTGCCCGAACGAACCCTCAACGAGCTGCGCTCCATCGATCCCGATGCTATCGTCTTCGACGCCACGGCCTGAGCCCTTGCACGGCCCCACGCTCAAACGAATCCATCAGGCGGATCCGGGGAACTGAAGCAGCCACAAAATCCGCTCCTGATCGGGCGTCATGGTGCCAATCACCTCGTCAAGGAACAGATCGATGCGCTCTTCCGGCACCGAATAAAACTGATCGCCCACAAATTCCAAAAAATTGCGCAGATAGACGATTCGGCTGTAGAAGCGCCGGTTGTCGGGGTCTTCGAGGACGATGCTCCACGCTCGAAGGGCTCGCTCCCGCCAATCAGCCAGCGGCTCGGTGATCCAACAAGGGGCAAACGTATCATTGTCCACCTTGGCCAAATCCACGACTGCCCCGGTATCACGATCAAGGACGGGACGGAAGGGGAAAGCCCGGCAGACAAAAAGGCGGTGCTCTCGAACGCAAAAACAGCCATCAGACTGAACGACTCGAAGACCCGTCGGCCCCCGAGCCAGCTTGACCTCCGGATGATACGCCGCGAAAAGCGCCTCTTCACCGGGAAGCAACGTCTTGACCGCGACCCCCGTACAGCAAAAGCGAGCGCACGGCTCACCGCAATCACCTTCGCTCATTCCCTTGTCCAGAAGCTCGTAAACCTCAAGAAACCGGGCATCCGTCAACATGACCACCACCTCTCGCAAATCTTCCGCACCATGGCAGATCCTCTCTTGGCGTTTTGAACAGGATAGCTCATTGCCCTGAAATTCCTCAAGCAGCGAGACTCTTGGTAGGATACGGTCAGATCCGCGGAAAAACACAAGGAAGGAAGCGGAAGAGCCATCCCTCTTCTTTGGGTTGCGTTCCGCTCCCATCGGCGGCCGTCCGACCGCCGCTACTCGCCTCTCACCGGATAGTAGGAGCTTCTTTATGCCCTTGAACAAGGGATCGGCCAGGTGGGAACCTCGATCTCCGGGTTTAACTGGGTTCCGTTCCTGTAGACATTCGGAGTCCGGGTCTTCATGGGATCCGCGGCAACTTTTTTTCTGGGTTCTCTGTTTCTCCGCCCTCCTGTTGCAGGGATGCCAAAGGGCCGCGCCGGATCCGCTAGTGGTCGTCTTTGCCGTGGACGGCGCGGCCCCCTGGATCGTGGACGACCTCCGGTCCCAGGGGCAGCTACCCGCCATACAGGGGATCATCGAATCGGGAGTCTACGGATCGCTCCTCAGCGTGGAGTCGGTGCGCCTCAGTACCAGGCAGGCAAAGCGGGGGCTGATTTCCCCGGCAATCTGGACCTCCGCGGCCACGGGAATGGTTCCGAAGAAACACGGAATCCTCGATTTCGTCTTGCCGAAGGCCGGCAGCTCGTTCGTTTGGGCCGGCAATGACCGGGGACCAGCCGTGGCGAACCTGTCGCTTGGTGGTCTCTCGGGGCCGCCACCCTTGGAGCTCAGGCTTAGGATTCGGGCCCACCACAGGCTCCACGGGCAGGTGGTGAAGGTTTCCTTCAACGGGCAGGAGCTTTGGACCGGGGAACTTGGCAGCCAATGGCGGGATCTCCGTCTACTTCTGCCCAAGGAGAGTCCAAGACCCGCCCACAACCGAGTGGTGCTGCGATTCCAGAAGCAGTACGTTCCCGCTGGTGAAGAGCTGAAGCGGGAGAAGCGGACACTGGCCGGGGCTCTGGCGGGCATCACCGTAGTAGATGGCGAAAACAAGGAAATCCTGGCCTTCGATCCCGTGCTGGACCGGATGGACCTTGGACGGGGTTTCTACCGCCCTGAAGCCGAATTTGTCGATGCCCAGAGCACCCACTGGAAGGCGCCTCCCGTCTGGACCCTTTTGGGAAACCAAGGCCACAAGGTGGGGATCATTGGAAGCTGGGGAACCTGGCCCGCAATCCGCGTCAACGGGTTCCTTGTGAGCTCTTACATGGGCCTCACGGGCTTGAGGAAGAAGGGAATCCTACCCAGGCTGACCTGGCCCGAGGAGCTACGGCAGGATCTTCTGGAGCTGACGCCGAAAGAAGCGGAAATCGATGAGATCCTGGCCGGTCTGTTGCCGGGCAAATGCCGGCCCACAGCGGAGGATCGCCTTGCCGCCTTCCGCTCCGTGGTCTGGCAGGATGAATTCTATTTCCGGATCGCCCAGAAGTTACTTACCGGGAAAAAGAGCGGGCTCTTCTGGGTCTATTTCGAGGCCACCGACGTGGCGGCTCACGATTTTCTGGCGTTCCGGGCGGGCCACCGCCTTCCCCCGGGCTGCCCGGAATCGACCCGCACCATCGTCGATAGGGTCTACCGGCAGACCGACCGCCGGATCCGGCGGCTCCTTGAGATCCTGCCCGGGAACGCCACGATCCTCCTTCTTTCGGATCACGGCCTCATCGCCCGAGGCGGCATGGGCGGCCACACGGAAGAAGGCATCTTCGCCGCCGCGGGACCGAACATTCGCCTAGGGATCGAGCTCCACGGCGCATCAATCCTGGACGTGGCCCCCACGCTGCTCCACCTGTTCGGAGAGCCGATCCCCTTGGCCATGGACGGTCACGTGCTGACGCGGATCTTCCACCCGGACTGGCTCACGAGCCACCAGCCTCGCTACACCGCTCAAGAGGTCCGGAATAAGGTAGAGGCACCGGTGGAAAACGAGGCCAATGACGAGCTCATGGAGAGGCTGGAGGGCATCGGCTACATGGACTAGGCCGGAGGCGGGGCTGGCGAAAGTCGGGGAGACTTGAAAAAATCCCATTCCGCATCCGCCGATTCCGTGCGACGGCCTCGGTCATGGTACCGGCCACGGTGCAGATTTCAGACGCCGCCCCAGGGCTTCCAGCCCTGGAACCCGGCGGAGGC
>JAJRTK010000192.1 GCA_024278345.1 bacterium
CTAGGCGGAAAGAGGGTTTGGGGGCTCGTTGACCGGTTGAAGGGCGATGAGAGGGGAGGGGCGGCGGACGGACTGCCGCCGACCCGACCGGACCCCAACCAGCAGAAAAAAGCAGTTGTCGGACTCTTTGATCTGGATGCGTCCCACAAGCAAAAAATGAGGGGATGGCTCACCCTGCACCCACCAGGGAGATCGCTCCCCGGGCCCACGTCTTTGTTAGTCTCGGGAGGCAACAGGGTGCGGGGAGAGAGTTTGCACCAGCCGAAAGAAGATCTGAGTCGCGGCCAGAATATCTGATTTTCGGATTTTTTCTTCCGCCGTATGTGCATCCAAGATAGATCCCGGTCCGATGAGATAACGGTCTCCGAAGTTGATCAAATAGGGGAGGTCCGTTCCGAAGGCAACCACCGTGGTGGGAAGATCTGGCAACCTGCCGAGATGGAGAGGTGGGGTCCGCTTGAGAATCTCGACGTGGGCTCGTTTGCCGATGATCGCGCGGAGTTGCTCCTCCACCCGATCAATTTCGGTGGCAACGCGAATCTGTATCGAGGCCTCGGCTGTTGGCGGAATAACGTTCACTGCCAGCCCGGCGCGGAGCGTCCCGATATTCAAGGTGTTCTTCCCGAGTTTCGGCGACCCACCCCAGTCGGTGGAATCAAGCTCCTGGAGGATCCGCAGCATCGGCGGGATCGCCGACTGTCCTGCTTCGGGATAGGCACCATGGGCAGCACGGCCCAGGCAGCGGATCTTCGCGGTGAGAACGCCCTTCTGAGCGATAGCTAGACGGTTTTGAGTCGGTTCGCCAACCGCGATAGCCTGCGTTTCGCCGCCCAGTTCCTCGTTGGCTCGTTTTGCCCCAATAGAGTCAGTTTCTTCGCCCACCAGGAAGAGCAAGGCGAAATCGCTCTGCCCGTGGACCAGAAGCTGTCCCGCCGCGGCGAGCATGGCGGCGATAATCCCTTTGGCGTCGCAGGCGCCGCGGCCGTAGAGGAAAAACTCGTCCTCGGAGACCGATACATAGGGAGGCACGGTGTCCAAATGGCTGCAAAGGACAACTCGAGGTTTTCCCGCGGTTGCGAAAATGTTGTGCCGGTGCGGTTCCACTTCCTGGAGCCGCACGTCAAGTTCCAAGTGGCGGCAGAGCTCCGCGGTTCGCCGGGTCATGGCAGCTTCCTCGCCCGTGGGCGACGGAATTTCCACAAGCTCTTTGGCAAGGGCCACAGGATCGATGGGGAGCAAGAAGAATCTCCTGGTAGTCGGTAACGGCTCTGGTCATCGATTCGGCCACCCACCAAAACCGCGGTGCCGAGCGCAGCGAGAGCCGCCGAAGGCACCACCGGTGACCAAGGCCGGCGGTGACCGACCCGGTGGCGGACCTGAGCTCCTTATCACGGCTCTACTACGGCGTCTGGCCGTGTTCTCCACCGCCGTCCTTGGCGGATCCACGCCCCGCTGCCTAGCAACGGGCCATGATGGGACATTCTAGTTGGAGAGTGGCGTCGAAGCAAGATATAACACGACGGTCCGGAAATAGTGATTCGTCCCAGATGGGTAGGAAACTCGATTCCCACGGATTTCGCATCTGCGTTATGCTTCTAGCTCTTCGTCGTTTACACTGGGATTTGGCAGTGAGGGTGCGGGCTCGCTTTTTGGGGGACTTGCCCCGCCGCTTCGGTGGCTTGAGGATCATGGAGAAGAATTGATGTTCCAACTCTTGACGAGGCCGGTGGGCCTACTTCGGGCTGTGGCTGAACGGGTCATCCCATCGACGGGAAGCCCCGCGGGGAACCTCCGCGTAGCTTGGAAGCAGCTTCGGCATCTTCCCGGCGGCAAAATGTTGTTCAGCAAGATGGTGGGGCGAATGGCTCCCTACACGGGAACGATTGGTGCTCAGGTGTTGGAGCTGCGGGAGGGCTATAGCCGGATTGAGATGGCGGATCGCCCGGGAATCCGCAATCATCTAGACTCGACCCACGCGGTGGCCCTGGTCAATCTTGCCGAGGTCACCACGGGGTTGGCGATGATGTACTCCATACCGCTAGACGCCCGGGGCATTCTATCGGGCCTCTCCATCGAATACCTCAAGAAGGGCCGCGGGCTCCTCACCGGGATCTGCCACTGTCCGGTGCCGCCGACGAACCAGCGGCGGGAATACGATGTCGTGGGCGAAATCTACAACGAAGGCGGTGAGCTAGTGGCCAGGGCCACGGCACGTTGGCTCATCGGACCGCTGCGCGAAAAAAAACGCTGATCCCATGAGATTCAAGTCTTTCCGGATAGGAGCGGTGGAGGTTGATCCACCCACCGTTCTCGCGCCCATGGCTGGAATTACCGACGCCTGGTTTAGGAAGATCGTCAAATCCCTTGGAGGCGTCGGACTGGTGACCATGGAGTTTATCAGCTCCGAATCTCTGACCCGCGACGTGGAAAAGACGCGGCAAATGATGGCGTTTGCCGAATCCGAACGGCCGATCTCCATCCAGATCTACGGTTCGAAGCCCGGGCGTATGGCGGATGCCGCTCGCCGCGTAGAAGAGATCGGCGCTGATCTGGTGGACATCAATATGGGCTGCCCGGCCAAGAAGATCCTCAAGGGCTGCGCGGGCGCTGCGCTCATGGGAGACCTCGTTCTTGCCAGAAGGATCATTTCCGCCGTTCGGAAGGCCGTGGATCTTCCGGTGACGGTGAAATTTAGGACAGGGCTAGATCCCAGAAGAGAGAACTACCTGGAGCTCGGCCGGATATGCCAGGAAGAGGGAGCCGATGCCGTGGCTTTGCATGGGCGCACGGCGAAGCAAGGATACCGCGGCCAAGCTGATTGGATGGCTGTGGGTCGCCTCGTGGAGAACCTGCGGATTCCCGTCATGGGAAACGGCGATGTCTCATGCGCGACCGACGCCTTCGACCTAGTGGAGAAAACTGGCTGCGCTGGAGTCATGATCGGTCGGGCGGCGCTGAAAAATCCCTGGATTTTCCTTCAGATCAAGGAGATCTACCAAGGCGCGAAGATGACCGAACCCACTTGGAGGGATCGGCGAGACCTGATCCTGCGCCACTTCCAACTTCTCAAGTCCCATCCCGACAGGCGGTTCGTCCTTCACAAGATCAGGACTTTTACTGGCTGGTACAGCAAGGGAATCCGCGGCGGCGCAGCCCTCCGGCGAAGATTGAGCCACGTGAGCGATCCCACGGCCTTTCTGGAAGAGATCCGGGAGTTTTTTCACCGCCTGCAAGCCTCTCACGACCAGAAGCCGGTGGTTCCCTTGATCGAGCGTGTCTAGGGTGTAGTTTCCAGAACCCTCTTTTTTCTCAATGTGTTGTGTTCCGCTCACATCGGGCGCAGTCCGTCGCCCGCTCCTCGCCATTTTCACCCCTTTCCCCATCAGTTCCCCCGAAAGCAAAGCACCAAAGAGGAAGCCGCGGTGCCGAGCGTAGCGACACGCCGAGCATGAGCGAGGCCCACCGCCCACCCACGTGGGCTGGGATCCCGTTGCCCGCAAGTTGCAACGGGAAGTTGAGCTCGCTCCCTGGTGGGTGCAGGGCAAAGCCCTGCCTGGGGACCGGATGCCGAGCGCAGCGAGACGCGGCCCACAGGGCCGCGGCCGGAGTCCCCGGATGATCGCCGGGTCACGCAAACGTGACCCGCCGAGCCAAGCGAGGCGCAAAGAGAGTGTCCAACTGTCCCGCTTTGCGTGGATGCCCGGGCCTTCCAGGCGCCATCTAGGGGGAGCGGGCGCGAGGGTGCGCCCTAGATCTCCATGTCAGTGTTGTTGCAGCCACTCCAGGATGCGAGGCCAGACGACCGCCGGTGCAGCCTTGCCACAGACGAGGTCCAGGTGGCCCCAACCCTTGGCCAAGGGTCCGGAATCCAGGCAGATAAAGCTCTTGTCGGCACTTCCAGCCGCGGCGTAGGCTGGTTCTACGGAGGCGCTTGGCGCCACGGCATCCTGAGCGCCCACAATAAAGAGAATAGGACGGGTGAACGTCTGGAGCCGGGAACTGTAATCCACGCCTTTCCTGGGCTCGAGGCGGCCCGTGGAGGCCCAAGAAAACATGAAGCGGAGGATTTCCACGGACGTGCGGTCAAAACCAAGAGTCAGCCTTTCCTCCAGGATTTCCGGCTCGATGCTCCGGGGATACCAGAGAGCCATGGGGAAGAGGCTCAGGGGAGAATCGAAGTAAAACCGGCCGCGCCTCAGGAGCCATCCGGCTAAATCAACGGGCAAAAAGGGAATCGGGCTCAGGCCGCGAAACGGGTTGATTCGGCCGATCTCGTGGAGGCCCGTTGCAAGGTGGCGCAGGAACCAGGTTCCCCGGGCGAAATGTCCCGGCCCCGCCAGGGAGACGATTCCCCGGAGCCACCGCTGTTCTGGCGAATCGAGGCAGTAGGCGATGGATGCTCCCAGTGAATGTCCTATGACAAAGATCTCTTCCTGCTGGCTCAGCAGGGAAGCAGCACGGAGGAGTGCGGGCACGTCGAGATCGACATAATCCCCAAACCCTTCCGGATAGGGGGCGCCGTGGGCTCTTGAAAGACCGTGCCCCCGAAGGTCGGCGATAAAGACTTCGTATCCGTGGGCGACCAGGTAGTTGGCAAAGCTTCTTTGGCTCAAGTCCCAACTAAAGCGGTTCTGCCCCAACCCATGGAGTAGCAACACGGCTCCGGAGATCCGCTCACAATCGAGCGGTCGCTTTCGCAGGACCACGAGTCGATGTCCGTCTTGGGTAGAGACTTCCACAAGCTCCCGGAGAAGAGGAATTGACCAGGTCTGGTCCACCACCTCGAAAACGGGTGAAGGGAGTTGGCGATTATGGCGAACCAGGGAGTGCGTTGTTGAAACGGGCTTCATGTTGAACCAGACGGAGCTTGACGGAGGAAGCTGGTCCCGGTATCTCATCACGGGTGGCGGAGGAGCAGATTTCAGCGCAGGCCCAAGGCTTTGAACCGAGGCCCGCCCAAGCCGTCAAGAGATCCAGGTGGACAGATGCCCCATATCAAAAACCCCTCCGCAATACGACCGGGCGACAGGATTCTGGGGCGATTTGTTTGTGAAAAGCTGCTTGGCGAGGGCGGCATGAGCTTGGTTTTCCTGGTTTCCGACGAAGGGCGCGGAGGCGGGAGAGAAGCGCTGAAGCTTCTCAAGACGAAAGGGATGCAGCGGGATTGGCCAAGGCTCCTTTGCCAGGAGTTCGAGAACATCCAGCGCCTTTGCCACCCCGGATTCGTTGAGGTCCACGAAATGGGGTTTGACCCCGGTTCGGGCCTACCTTTCTTCACTATGGAGCCTTTGGTGGGCACGGGTCTTCTCCAGGCCTGCCGCGACGGAGGCGTGATCAAGCTGGCGGCCATCCTGGGGAAGGCTTTGGAGGCGCTCGATTTCCTCCACGGTCATGGCCTGCTTCACTACGACTTAAAGCCGAGCAATATTTTCGTGACCGAAGGTGGCCGGGTTGTTCTCATGGACCTCGCATTGGCCGGGCCTCCCGGTCGGAGCACCATCCACAAGGGAACTCCGGCGTACGCCGCCCCGGTAATGATCTGCCGCCGCCATGCCGATGCTTGGCTGGATCTCTATTCCCTAGGGGCGAGCCTTTACCACTGTTTAGCCAGCCGCCCGCCATTTCGGGGGACGATTCATCAGGTGCTGGCCGGCCATCTCTATCGGCTCCCCGGGCCCCTGGCCCTCTGGGGAAGGGCTCGAATCCTGGAGCGTTTTGCCTTTCGGCTCATGGCCAAGGATCCCAAAGAGCGGTTTCCCACGGCGGCTGCCGCGCTGACCTGGTTGCGCCGACACCGGCCCTCGGTGCCGGAGAGCTGAAACCATTCTGACTCGACATGAACCTGATCTGGATCCAGTCAAAATCGAGGATCAGTGAAGTCAATGGCTTACGGAAAACTTGAACATTAAGTTCCAGCGATTCACAGGCCATGACTCTCGTAGGGGCCGGTCATCGGCGGTCGCTTTGGCAGGCTCTCGCTGCCATCGGCACCGGCCTGATGGAGCACAGCCGCCCTCGGCTCTGCAAAGGGGGGTATCCACCCAAGGCGGACAGTTGGACACTCTCTTTGCGCCTCGCTCTGCTCGGCGGGTCACGTTTGCGTGACCCGGCGGTCGTCCGGGGACTCCGTCCCCTGAGTCATCCCCTCATTTGCATTGACAAGGCTGAAAGCGTAGAACCCATGGGGTTTAGGGATACGAGTAACCTGACCGAATGGGGAAAAGGAATGGCAGCCTTGCGTGATGTCGATTGCGAACGGAGTCATTGGGACCCTCAATGCAGCGTCACTGAGTATTGCGGCCATTGGACAAGGGCTCGCGGCGGTCCGTGGCCTTGAGACGAAGCATGGCTGACCAATCGACGTTGATGTTGGGTTGCCAGACAACACATGGACGCAGTACTCCACTCATCTGGATGACGGTGCGAAAGAGTGAACTCAAGGGCCAGCGCAACGAGCATGAAGACAACCTTCTGGCGGCCTTCCGGAAACTGGTTCCTGAAAATGTCCGGGTGACGGTCATCGCAGATCGAGGATTTTCCGACACCAAGCTCTATTCCTTTCTTAATCGTATGGTGCTTTCCAGCGATTTCGTCCTCCTTCGTTGGCGATGGCGATGACGTTGTTTCGGGTCAGCTTGAAGTTTGTGACCCACTTGTAATTCTTGGTGCCGCTCTCTTCCTTGCTGTAGCGGGTCTCTCGACACTCCAGGACGGAGAGGAACTGCTCATCGCCCTTGGTGTCGATGTCGTGGATCTATCCGCTTGCTCCGGCCAGAACCTCGCTGGGCGGCAGGCGGAAAGCGGCGAGCCGGTCCTCATCATAAAAAGCGCAAGCGGAGCGGTAGGTACCAAACCCATCTAATGGCCTATTCCAACGCGAAAAAACTACACTCTTCAGAGCTGGCCGATCAAGTCGCGGGCTCGCCTCAGCCCGGGAAAGATAGGCCGGCAAAGCCGCAACAACCTGGCCGGGCTCTTGATTTTGGGGCGCAGATCGCAAAGGACCAAGCCCCCGCGATTCGAGAAGACCGACTTCGGCAGGTCGCCCCGAAAACCCCGAGTAAGGAATGGTCCGGGGAAGAACCACCGAGACCGGGGCGAGGAGGATTTCGACGACATGAAAGACGCACGACCCAGCAAGACCGCGGAATTCGTGGCGTTCCAGAGAGCCTCCGAACGGAAGCATCCCTCGAGCGCACGCATCCTGGACGATCCATTCGCCCGGTTCTTCTTGACCAAAACCAGCCAGGCAGCCCTGGCGGCGTGGGAGCATGGCGGGAAGATCGGCGAGCTCCTGGGATGGTTTTCCCTGGGGCTCACCACTTTCGTGGTGACGCGGCACCGGTACATGGACGACCGGCTGCTGGAAGCGCTAGCCGATAAGGAGAGAGCGCCTCAGCGGATCGTCGTGCTGGGCGCCGGGTACGACATGCGGGCGCATCGGCACGCGGAGGCCATCGGCGGGCGGCCCTTCCTGGAAGTGGACCATCCGGCCACGGGAAAACGGAAAACAAGGATCCTGGAGAAGCTGGAAAGAGAAGGCCGGATCACTTCTCCCAAGGCGGACCGCCTTCTCATGGACTTTCAGACGGAATCCCTGGAGGAACGCCTTTCCCGGGAGGGTCTCAACGGTGAGGAACGGGTGTTCTTCATCTGGGAGGGGGTCTCCATGTACTTGACCCGGGAGGCGGTGAAGAAGACGCTCCGGACGCTGTGCAAGGTCTCGGTGCCGGGCAGTGAAGTCGTGTTCGACTGTTGGTTCCTCCTGGATCAGCCGGACCTTCGGAGCGCGTCTCACAGGATCATGTCGAATGTGCTTCTCCTGCTGGGAGAACCGTTGCTCTTCGGGATCCATCCGGAGGATATCGGAGGCTTCTTGGAGCGGTGCGGTCTGGAACTCGTGGAAACGGTCTCTCCAGCGGAGCTCGAGGAGCGCTACGTCCGGGATGATCGCCGGGTGTACCCGGCCTGCTACATGGTTTGGGCGCGAGTGGCGGGATAGGCGGTTTGGTTGCCTTCGCTTATCGCCAACGCTTGGCCCAACCGGCCTCTTCGTCGGGCAGACATTCTCGATGGTTTGCAAGGCGACGCCTCCGAGGGTCCGTTCACCCGGCCTGGTCCCCGGGTCGGATTGGCCGGAAACGGCGACTCTCCGTGAAGAGCGGATGGCGCTGCAGGGCCAAAACGCCTGCGCCGCGGGTTCGGCCAAGAAGGGACCTATCAAACCCGGTTGACAAGTGGCCCCGAGCCTCCCCTGCAACTCCGTGAAGCCCGTCCGGCACGCCAGCGGCAGGATGCCGCTGCCACCCTTTCTCCAGCGGCAGGATGCCGCTGCCACCCTTTCTCCAGCGGCAGGATGCCGCTGCCACCTTTGCGGGGCCGCCTTTTCTCCAGCGGCAGGATGCCGCTGCCACCCTTTCTCCAGCGGCAGGATGCCGCTGCCACCCTTTCTCCAGCGGCAGGATGCCGCTGCCACCTTTGCGGGGCCGCC
>JAJRTK010000193.1 GCA_024278345.1 bacterium
GGAGGCTCTGCCTCCGGACCTCCGCTGGGAGCGCCGCTCCCAGACCCACGCCAGGGAGCCAGCTCCCTGGACCCACATCTTTGTGCGCTGCGCGCTTTTTTCGGGTGGCCGGTACCATGACCGAGGCCTGCGCAACGAGTTGCACAGAGAACAAGCAACAAGTTGAACCACAAGCACAAAATCACTTACAACGGGGGAAACCGATGGCAATCGCGGTGAAAATGGCGGAGAGCGGCGGCCGGATGGACGCCGATGGGAGCGGAACGCAGCAAAAAAAAGAACGAAGGGATCCCAAAGACTGGTCTGCCCGGGAAGAAGGATCGTCTATATTTCAGGTCTCCGGCATCTTTTCGGCGAGCTTCAAGATGTGGCCTCGGAATTCGTCAAGGCGGGCGATGGTTCCGCGGATCTCGCCCAGAACCACTTCAAGAAGCTGATTCCAAGGCTCCGACTCGGTGAGGCCGCGGGCTTTCCGGCGGTAGAACACCGAAAGGACGGGCCGCGCCCGCCCTGTTTCACAAGCAGCTCAATCCTTCTTCTTTTCCACGCCCTTGGCTCCCTTGGCGGCCTCCTTTGCTGCCTTGGCGGCCTCCTTTGCGGCCTTGGCGGCAGCCTTGGCATCCTCGATCAGGCGCTCTGGCTGGAGACCGGCACCCTTCCCGGGACGCACCTGCTTTCCAGGCCTCATGCGAACCCGGTCCCGCTTGAAGACATCGGGATAGTCCTTCCCGAGAATCTGGAGCTGTTTCTTGGAAAGGACCTTGAAAAGGGCGATCCGATTCTGGGCACGCCTCATTTCTCTCTCCCGCGCCCAATCGCCCAGTTTCCGAGCCGCCTTCTCCGCCTCCTTGAACTTCCCTGTCCGCAGTGCCTCCAAGAGCTCTTCGTGGGCTTTTCGCCGCGTTTCACCTCTCTCCTTCTTGCCCTCCTTCCTGGCATCCAGGAGCGCGTCGAGCTTCTCAATCTGTTTCTCCGTAAGCTCGATGGCCTTGATGATGGGCGCCTGGTGCCACCACATCTGCATCCGGCGCGCCTTCTCCCGATCAAGCCTCGACAGGCCGGGAAGCTTTGGGGAGACTCGCTGCCCGCCGCCGGTCTCACCAGTCTTGCTCTTCACCGTCAATGGGGACGGAGCCCCCGATTCAGGTTTTGCCTCCACACCAGGGGTGTTCACCAGAAGGAGCCCTGTGGCGAAGGCCACGGAAAACAGTTTGACATAGAATCTGCGCATCATTCTTCCTTGACAAAGTTGAGAAGGGAATCGGAAAACCCAGACGCCCATGGGGGTTCAACCCCCTCCACCGTTTTCAACTGGCGGGCGACTTGCTCCGAAGGGCACCGAGGGATCCCCCCGGGAAACCCTCCGCCCGGAAAGCCATCCCCAGTGCAAAGCAAAGGAGAGGCCCAGATAGTACACGGGAAAGTGGAGACTGGAGTACATCCACCACGACGGCATTCTGTCGGGGAATGTGAACTGGAGCAAGAGCTGCACACCCCAAAAGCCACAGAGTAGAACCGTGACCGGCCGCAATGGCCGAGTCTTCGAAGGATAGACATAGCGGATGGGCACCAGGACGAGGATCGCCAAAACCGTGACAATCACGCCGTTGACTGGCGCCGGAAGCCGAAAGAGCCAAATGTAGAGCGCCACGACATTCCAGTACGAAGGAAATCCCAGAAAAAAGTCATCCTCCGTTTTGGCCTGAGTGTTGGCGAAACCAAACCCGCTGGCAATCAAAGGCGGCGCCACCAGCCACCAATGCCCTGGAAGATAATCCAAGGTCACCAAAAACACGATGGGCACGACCACGTAAGTGAAATAATCAACCACATCGTCCAAGCGCCGCCCGTCGATAGAAGGAATCAGACGGCGAACGTCGAGCCAACGGGCAATGGCTCCATCAGTAGAATCGATGACCGCGGCGACAAGCATCCAAAGGAGCGCCTCTTCGGCCGATCTCCGCTGGATCGCAAAGAGCGCCAGCAGACCGAAAACCGCCCCCGAAGCCGTGTACAAATGCAGCGACCACCCGGCCAGCTTCCAGCCCAGCCCCCGGCGTGACGATGATTCTCCCTTGAGACCCTCCACCGAAGCTCTCTTTTTGGGTTGATTTCCGCTCCCATCGGCGGCAGTCCGTCCGCCGCTGTTCGCCCCTTCCTCGCCCGTGGCCAACGCTTCCACCCGAGGCCCGGGCGCCCCCCAATCCTCTCTATCCCTGGACTCTTCCTCCACAGCTATCCTCCAGCCATTTTTCAAGTCTCATCCTCCCGGCAAGAGCCCCAGGCCCATCTCCAAGAACCCCCACATCCTCCAACATCCAGCCTCTTTCACGTCTCTTCAACCCGGATTTCTCATCAAATCCCGTCGCGAGTCAGCGTGGGCACGCAGCCGGCGAGTCCGACGACAGGCAGGCGCCGGAGGCTTGGTAAAACTACGTTGAGGACGCAGGACCGAGGCCGAAGCCCCCGGGGCGATACCCCGGAACGGGTATCCACGCAAAGCGGGACAATGGGTCGCGGAAAAAAACTTGGCATCGGGCAGCGCCGCGCTCCGCTCGGCGGGTCACGCCGTGCGTTACCCGAAGGGTCACGCCGTGCGTTACCCGAAGGGTCACGCCGTGCGTTACCCGGCGGTCGTCCGGGGCCTCCGGCCCCGGTCCCCGGCAGGGCTTTGCCCTGCACCCACCAGGGAGCTCGCTCCCTGGACCCACATTCATGTACGACGCGGTGCGTCTTGGTTTTGGCGGGTGTCCCGGCTTACGTTGATACCCCC
>JAJRTK010000194.1 GCA_024278345.1 bacterium
CTGGAACCCGGCGGAGGCTCTGCCTCCGTACCTCCGCTGGGAGCGCCGCTCCCAGACCCACGCCAGGGAGCCAGCTCCCTGGACCCACATCTTTGTGCGCTGCGCGCTTTTTTCGGGTGGCCGGTACCATGACCGAGGCCTCCTCCTCTCCAGTCTTGGAGACGAATCGCCGGCTCTTAAGAAAGTCCAAGGCCCGGAGCTCAGGGGATTCTCCTTCTGTTTTCGCCAACGAGGAGATATCAGGGCTCACCGGCCCGCCATCGGAATATTGTGCGGCAAAGGCCTCAAACCGAAACTCCCTGGCCAAGCCGTGAGCTTCCAGATGCTGCCTCGCAATTCGCCCCGGACTCCTGAAAAGAACTTCATCCGCAACTGACGGTGCAGCCACCCCGCCTTGACTCAGCTCGACCTCAAGCCGGAAAGAGGTGATCTCATGGCTGCGTTCCCGAAGCTTGCGGGTGGACCCCAGCAGCTTCCGCGGATTCAACATGAGCTTGCGGAGTTTTCTTCTCCCGATGTTCGAGGCTCCCGTACGACGGCTGTACTCGTCGAGGAAAACTCCAAGATAGCTTTCCAAGAAGATACGTCTCCTGGGAGACAGGTCCCGGAGGCTTCTCTTTCCCATGCACCGGGAGATGACCGCACGCTGGCGTTTGCTGAGCTGCTCCAGACGGAATCGAAACCCGGGGTCCTCCTCCACGGGCGATGGCCGAGTCTCATTACAGTTTCCGTTTTGAGGTGGCTCCGACTTCATGGCTCCACCAAAGCTCGGTGGTCTGCCCTCTTCCGCAGGGCATGAATCGATAGAAACGCTTTTCTTTTTTTTGGTTGGGTCCGCTCGCGGCGGCGGCAATCCGTCCGCCGCCACTCACCTCTCTCCGGACCCTGAAATGAAGGAATCGCTCAGCACCAGAGAACCATCCATCGGGGCAAGATGTCGATCCCACCCTTGGGAAACGCGAGTTGCCGGCTGGCCGGAAAGGGCGCCGCGTTGAACTGGAACGTAGGCTCGGAGCTCCGGTTCCCCTCACCGCCGAATCCATCCAACGCATCACCCACACTCCCGACCGGGTTCCGTCACTTCCGTGCCAGCAATTGGCGGCGCAACGCCAGGCCGCACTCCCGGCCTGGTTCCGTCACTTCCGCGCCCGTACTTGGCGACGCACCGCCAGCAGACCCGTGAACAGCAACAGCACGAGCAGGAACGGGCCACCGTCCCGCGCTGGCGTGCTGGCCGGGCCTCCCACACCACCGCCGCCGGCACGGTCCAGGAACCAGCGGAACTTCCGCGGCTGGCCGTCGAGCTGGAAGTAGTACTCGCCCTCCAGGCCCGACACCACCTGGCCCCTCTTCTCGTCGTACACCCGCGACCGGGCCAGCAGATCCGGCGGGCCGGACCAACGGAGCACAGCTTCCCCCGAAGCCTCGGAGCTTCGAACCTCGAACTGCCACTCCTCGCTAGTATCAGCCGCCAGGGACCGCAGGTCCGTCTGGTAGTCCCCCGCATCTCCACCCCACTCCGAGTGGGGGAAGACCACCGAAAGGAAGGGCTCCATATCCGCCGGCAGCTCCCACACATCTTCCACGCCGAAACCATCCGCGGCACCCCTTCGAACACCCAGTTGGTTCCAGGGGTCCCGGAGCAAACCGGACTCCACCGAAAGGTTCACCGTCCAACCATCCGAAACACTGGCGGCACGAACCGGCAACGGACCTGCTCCTGTCACCTTGTACCTCAGGTAAGCCCCATTCACCAGACCCTTCACCCAAAAGCCCTTTCCCTTGGCCACGAAGCTCGTGGCTCCCGGGTTGCGACCATCGTAACCGCCCCCCGTCCAGGTGTAGCGGGTCCGCCGTTCGAGAACCGAGCCCACCGCTCCGCTAAGGGTGCCCCGGGAAACATTGAGGTTGTCGAACACTTCCACCTTGGTCAAGTTGTCGTCCCAAGTCGCATCGGCGTCGAAGGGGTTCCCCACCAGGTTCCATCCGGCGGCCAGGGGAAGGTCGTAGGGCGGCGTGGCCCAAGCGCCCCCGTCCAGGCTGATGCCAGGCACGGCGCTGTAGGTCTTGATGAAGTACCCTCGGCCACGCTGAGGAACAGCCGTGGCGATGTCGGGGGCGACGTAAGCCTGGGTGCCCGGATTGAACTCCCAGAGGCCCCAGCCCGTGCCGCCCACCCCGTAGAGAGCCGGGTCCAGGGGTCCCGAACCGGCGGTGGTCAGCAGGGCTTGCCAGGTGGCGCTACCGGGATCGCAGGCCACGGAGAAAAGCTCCCAGATGCCCAAAGAAAGCGACAGGGTCTGGCTGCAAGGTCCTCCGCCCGCTGGGATGCTCGCCACCCTGGTAGTGGAATTGAAGTCACTGACACTGACATCGGAACAGGTGTAGCCGCCAGCGCCGTCCGCCAAGCATTTCCGGTTGAGCGAGGTATAGTAATTGGCAAAGATCAGGTCGAGGCCGTTTTGGCCATCCAGGTCGGCCACGGCCACGCCATAGGACCACTGCGGGATATCCGCGCTGACATCGGAGCAAGTGTAACCACCTGCGCCGTCGCCGAGACATTTCCGGTTCGCTTGGTTCAGGTTGCCAAAGACCAGGTCCAGCCCGTTTTGGCCATCCAGATCGGCCACGGCCACGTCATAGGAGAGAAAAGAATTCGCGCTGACAGAGGAACAAGTGTAGCCGCCAGCGCCGTCGTCAAGGCATTTTCGGTTTGGCTGGCCTTGGTTGGCGAAGACCAGGTCCAGCCCGTTGACTCCATCAAGCTGCGCCACTTGCACGCCCCGGGAACCGAAAGCATCCGCACTGACATTGGAGCAAGTATAGCCACCCGCACCGTCGTTGAGACATTTTCGGTTTGGCTGGCTCCAATTCGCAAAGACCAGGTCCGGCCCGCTTTGGCCATCCAGGTCGGCCACGGCCATGTCGTAAGATTGAAGAGAATCAGCGCTGACAGAGGCACAAGTATAGCCGCCAGCGCCGTCAGCGAGGCATTTCCGGTTTGGCTGGCCCCAATTGGCAAAAACCAGGTCCAGGCCGTTTTGACCATCCAGGTCGGCCACGGCCACACCCGTGGACCCGAAGGCATCAATACTGATATCGGAGCAGGCGTAGCCGCCGGCGCCATCGCCGAGGCATTTCCGGTTTCTTTGTCCATTGTTGGCAAAGATCAGGTCGGAGCCATTTTGGCCATCGAGGTCTGCTACCGCCACGCCAAAGGAACGGAAAAGATCGGCGGAGACGTCGGAGCAAGTGTACCCCCCAGCGCCGCCATTGACACAGATGCGGTTTGGCTGGACATCGTTAGCGAAAACCAGGTCATCCTGTGCCCAGGTTACAGGCTGCCCCAGGAACAGTACCGACAGGATCAGACCCAGAACCCACCAGACCTTATCGACGGCCAGGGCTGGCTCCTTCAGAAGAGCCCGAAGCGCCGGTTCGCTTCCCGGCACGACCTCGGTTTCGCTTTTCGGTTGATGAAGCTTTTCTCCCATCCTGTCCTCCGTTCGTCGGCGATCCCACCGCGATTTGATCGCCGAACCTCACGCGAAATTGACGCGACCTCTCACCTCTTCTACTCCGGTTTGGCAGTTAGCGGCTGATTGCCCAAAACTCTCATCACCGATGGCAGCAAGGCAATCGGGCGCATTGATGAGATTCACGGGTTGAAGCCCCCGCTTGCCCCCTGCCTATCTTTCCAGATTCAGGAAAGCCACAAAGCAGGTTAGCAGTTTCTTTCCCATCTGGGCAAGAAGATCCTAATGTGCAAAATCCGAAGGCCATTCTCCCAAAGAGGCGCTGCCAGTTTTGACTCTTTGGAATCAGAGCGCCAGCCCTCGGAAGCCCTTCACGTTGTCGTTGAGAAATAATTCCGGACGTCCACCGGCTCATGGGCCACTCTCCATCCCGGTCCCGGGGCAATTGGCGATCAAAGGCGAAACTGGCATCGGTCGCAGGGCTTGACGTTGCCCCCTCGCCGCCCCCGCAAGCGGCGCAGAGCAAGTTTCAATCAGTAGTGTAGCCAGTGGAGGAGGCGGGTATCCGCGTACGCATGAAATTACGCGCGAAGCAGACATCTGTCTTGCCGCGAAAGTACACGCCAGCATGGAGGCCGGAAGGCCTCCATGCGAAAAGATTGGGGGAGTAAAACATCGGGGGGCTGCGGCGTCCTGCCTTTCATTCTTCGGGGTGGTTCGATTCGTCTCCATGAGTGTTAAGGCGGGACAAAACAGAAAAAAAAGGAAAACGCGTAGCGTACAAAAACGTGGGTGGGGAACTCGTTGCTTTTCATTGCAACGGGTCCTTGCGTGCTCCCTGGTGGGTGCTGGGCGAATCCGCGCCAGGGGACGGGGGCCGGAGTCCCCGGACGACCGTGGAGTAACGCGAGGCGTTACCCGCCGAGCGGAGCGCGGCGTTGTCCGATGCCGAGTTTCTTCCCGCCGACCCATTGTCCCGCTTTGCGTGGATACCCCTTCACATCGACTGGGCGAGGAACTTTCCACCAATTCATGGAAGCCCGATGAAATCGAATCTGAGCCGGGATTCTAAATCGCCCTCGGCGGCTCCGACACCTCTTGGATTTCCTTGAAGAAATCGGCGACATGCTAGGAAAGGGTGTTTCGCGTGAAACGGCGAAACAACGGCGCTAGGATCTTGCTCCTGAGCGGCCTGTGGCTTCTTCTATTCCTGGACCCAAGCGGAGTGCTGGGAGAACCTCCGTCTCCGTGGACTTTGGAACTTCGGTTCGAAGAAGGGGCCCTGGCCTCGCCGCCCAGCTTTCAGGGCCGCGCCACCGGGAGCGTCGATGGCTACACGACAACAACGACATAGAAATCCTGGCTCCCGGTTTCGTTCCCTTCCTCTACGGAGCAATTCCCCACCCGGAGTGGCCGCCTCCTCACAACACCGATTACCAGACGGATTATCGGAAAAATCGCCCTGGAGCCGGCGGCATCTGGCCTCTGGAGCTTCGGAGCGACATAGATAGCACTTCTATTTCTGCCCCATCAAAGATACAAGATCATGGGTATAATCTGGGAGATCTCTTCACGGGAGAGCAACGCTTCTTCAGAGCTTTTGCTTGAGCAAAGCAAGTGCTGGTACTCTGATTACACTGTGCTTTCAGGGGGCGAACGATGCTCCAGCACCCATAGGAAGGCGAGTGGCGGCGGACGGATTGCCGCCGCCGGGAGCGGAAGTCAACACCAAAGAAAACAAAGGGATGTCTCCAACATTTGCCATCTAAGCGTCCCACCATCAGATTTCGGCTGCGAAGGGGATCATGCAACAATCGCGACAATCACTCGATTTAGGCGACCGCCTTGTGCATGGCGAGCAAACAGCCGCCGAGAACGCTGGGAACGAGTCCTTTGTCCTGGATCTCACCACGGGCAACTACTATGCACTTGGTGAAGTTGAAACTTACATTTGGAGCCGGCTGAGTGGCGAGAGTGCATTGGCATCTATTGCGGACGAGGTTTGTGGTAAGTTCGAGGTTCCGTCTGACGTGGCAACCGCGGACCTTCTCAGCTTCGTGGCCCAACTCCTCGAAGCCAACCTTGTTGAAAGGTCGGGGCAATAAGAAGCGAGTTCTCTTTGCGTAACATTTCGCGTGGAATTTGTTGGGGCAGGTCTCTGAGCTCGCATACTGCCAAACGTCCCACCGAAGAATTGCACGGATGCTTTTAGGGAACGGAATATTCTGCTATTGGGTAGACGTCGATCCACACGCTGCGAGCTGTAGAGCGGGCGCTTGGGCGTTGTGTGATTTTTTGGGGCGGTTTTTTGGGCGAGGAAAGGCATATGAAAGAGGAACGTGGAAGCAGCGGCACCGGAATCAGCTATTCGGGTAATGGCAAAACCAAGAAACGTTGCTCTTACGGCAAGCCTGTTCTCAGATCGTGTGGTAGGATCCTGCCAAGCCTTCAGGGCTCACCTCCGCCGCCACCTCCTTTCAAGGCATCGGGTGCTCCTGGGACAACGTCGGCCTCGACCAGCCCGACGCCTCTTCGTTTCCCTTGAGCGAATCCGGGATTCTGTTTGGCTCTCGTTCGAGACAGCATCTGGGTGTGACTTTTGGAATCGTGAGCGGAGTCGCGGGATCGATTTAGAGAGCTGACGGGTGCGAAGTTTCGCTGCTGACCCGGTCTGCCCAGGCTGAAGGGCACCTATGAGAATGGCCGACAAAATGTGGGGACAGCCAGCGGTGCGGCGCTGAATGCGGCTCGGAGTCAAAGAGAAACCGGGCGCTGGCCATCTTTTTGGACTTGGCTTCCCTTGATTCCCTGCAAGCGCCGCAGGCCGAGTTCCCACAGGTAGCGGAACCAGAAAAAGAGGCCAAGAAACCAACGCTGGTGCAGCAGGGCCCGCAGGGTGGTCCACCGGAGGCCCGTGTACCTTGAGAAGAACCGGGAACGTTCCGCCGACGAAGAGACCAACCAGCTGGCCAACCGCACCCGGAGGCTCCCACGGCGGCCAGGATCCGGGCATTGAACCCCAAATCGGAGCTCCAGCATCCTCAAGGAGAGCCATAGGGCACGGGAGACACCCCATTCTTCGGATCGAGCTTCGATCAACCGCCAATCCACGGACGGGGAGCGGCGGAGGAACAAGACCAGATCATAGATCAGGCTGAGTCGATCAAAATGGTGACGTACCGCATGTACCGCAAGATAGATGAACTCGTCTTCCGGGGCGAGGACAAGCGTTTCGGCTCCCGACAAGGTGGTGTAGGCCACAGCCCGCTCCATGAACACCGGTGATTCAAGGCTCACCCCAATTCCGGAGGAGGCCTGGTGGTGCAGTTCCACGGGAGGAGAGTTCAAGCGTTTGAGAACGACGTGGTGATGGTCCGAGCAAACCGCCTCCACTGATTCTGGCAAACGATACCCAATGGATTCCAAAAGTCCCGTGGTGCGATTGAGATCTGCTGGCGCGATAAGGAATGGGAACCAAATAATGCCAGCATTTCAAGAGCTGCCGGCCTTTGGCTGTTTCACAGTTGTGGGAGTGTGCTATGGTGCATGCAAGGTTTTGGAGGAGTGATGACACCGTATACCGCATCTATCGAAAGACA
>JAJRTK010000195.1 GCA_024278345.1 bacterium
CGCAGATTACCCCCAACTTTCTCTGGCTGTCAACAAGCTGGCACAAATTGACACGAAGCAGGAAGAAGGATACACCCCTGTTACTGCGGCGTTGCGAGAGCTTCAGAAGAACCTGGATGAACCCCCGCGAAACAGGCTTCCTAGAAGACAGAGTTCATCGAAAACCCAGAACATCGCCCCTCTTCTCGATGGCCTCTATGCTCAGGGACCGGCTTTTCCCTCTCTGAGCGCTTCGAGTGGAAGTACATCATCGTTTTGCAAGACAAATCTCTACCCTACGTCAACCAGGAGTTCGAGGCTCTTTCGGATATGGTGAAGAAGAATCGAATCCTGTTTGATCCGCCATCGCCAACGAAGGAGGACGAAATCGCTGGATTTTCTGATCACCCTTCCTTCCTCTCTTACGCCCTTTCTGACTCTTCACTGCTGTCGCCACTATGAACAGCTTGCGATTCCTAACACGGACGTCGTACTGTTCTTCACTTTCGAAGGGAAGGCAGATAGTCTTGTCTCTTCGGGATGGTTTCATGGGTTCTCTCCATACTGAGGTTTCCTGTTGCATAGCATGGCACAGGAAATGGAATCATGCCATTGTTTTCAAAGCGCTTTCAAAAACCACAAAACCGGTAGCACCGGCTTCTTTTGAGGACTAAAATTGGCTGCAGATGGATGCCAATGAGGGGGCCTGACCGGTGAAAAGATCGATGAAATCCATGAAGTCGGCCCAGGCTGGAGGGGGACTCGTCCTTCGCCGTAACCTCGATCTGCGGAGCGACCGCTGTCCCATGACCTTTCTCAAGGTACGCCTGGCCTTCGAGCCCCTGGAAGCCGGAGAGATCATTCGGGTACATCTTGCCGATCCCCAGAGCATCGACAACGTTCCGCGCTCCCTGGAAGCCGAGGGATACGACGTGTTTGGCGAAACTCGAGGAGCCGACGGAACTCTTGAGATCTTGGTCCAAAAAACTCACCTGGTCTCCCCATGAAAGCGTGGGAATCGGCTGCCAATAGCCATCTGGTAGCGGAGAGTGGTAAGTCCGGCGTTACTCCGTTTTTGGGGCAACCGATAGGGAAAGGGGCGAAAATGGCGAGCAGCGGCGGACGGACTGCCGCCGATGTGTAGCGGAACGTAACATAAAGAAAAGAAAAAATTTACCAACAACCACGCCCTCTATGTAAGGGCGCCATCGGACATCCCAACGGCGATGGATTGAACCTTGAACCTCGTCCAGGGAAAGAAGCAAGCAAATTGGCGTTCAACGAAAAGAGACTGGATAACCTTCTCCAACATCGTCCCGCATTGTTTCTTGATTTCGACGGGCTGCTGGTAGACAGTGAGCCGATCCACTTCGAGGCGTTTCGGCAGGCGTTCGCCGAAGATGGCCACGAGCTGGATCGGACGGAGTATTGGAGCCGCTTTACACACCATGGTCAGGGAATCGACGGCGAGATCTGCCACCACCGGTTGAGAGGGTTTTCCAAAACCCGAATTCGCCAGCGGAAAGGAGCCATTTTTAGCAAGCTCTGCGCCCAGAACCCGCCGCCGCCCAGGCCGGGAGCTCCAGAACTCCTGGAGCTTCTTGCGGGGCGGATGTGGCCCCATGTCATCGCTTCCAACAGCAGGCGAAGCGACATCGACTCCATGCTTCGCTTGCTGGAACTTCGGGAAGCACCAATCATCGTCGGGTGCGACGGGCTGGAACCTAAGCCGGACCCGGCCATCTATCTGGCGGCCGCTGAAAGATTGGGTCGCCAGCCAAAAGATTGTCTTGTGCTGGAGGATACCTTGAAAGGCCTTCGTGCGGCCCGCGCTGCTAAAGTCCCCTGTATTGTCGTGCCGGGACCGCAGACGCGGAAATTCTCGTTTCCCGGTGCGACCCTGATCTTGCCGAACCTCCTGCCCTTGGTGCAGGCGATGAAAGCGATTCCATAGAAAAACGGGTACCGTTGGTCAACGGTGGCTGCCAAAGGCGGTTGCCCATGACTGGCGCCAAAACCGAAAGAATCCTTCGATCCAAGAGGAACCACGCTATGCCCTCAAGTGCCTCCGCGACGGGTGCCGAAAACTGGCAGTTGCTCGATGAAGCTCCCACAAGCCAAGATCTCCTCGGTCGCTCCATTCTAGCCCAGGCCCTGGCCCAGGCGATCTATGATCGACGTGGAGGCGGGCTTTTTATCACCGTTGTGGGACCGGCTGGAAGCGGTAAGAGCAGTTTTCTCAAGCTCTTTCGCCAGTGGCTCCACGACGATCCCGAGAAGCTCCTGGTTCCCTTCCAGGCCAATCCTCTCTTTGGCAATGGTGTGGCCCAGTACTACTCCGCTTTGATGGCGACCCTCCAAGCTAAAGCGCCAGCGGAAAAGGCCAAGGAGCTGGATCGACCGATCCTTGGAGTCGGGAGCCTCCTTGCGGCGCTGGGGGATGATGCCACCGCTGCCTCCCCAAAGCGCCTGGCAAGGCTACCCAACCTTGCCCGGAATTTCCGGCGGCTGGTCCGCCGGCTCTGCAAGATCGCTGGAATCAGGCGAGTCATCGTTCTTCTCGATGATCTGGACGCTCTTCCCGAAAAAGAGGCCGCCGACTTTGCCTGGGCACTGGGCCATCTTTTGCGAAGCGACGACATCGACATCGTCCTGGCATGCCGCGATCCAAAGCGGCTGGTGGGAACCGAATCAGCGTTGGATCTGGAGCTTCCGCCGGTTTCGGGGACCGCGGCTCAGATGGCGCTTGAACGCTGGGGCGTCCCTGCCGCCTATTTGAAGAATGCCGAAGAACTCCTGGAATTCTGCCCCAAAACGCCTCGCGAGCTGAAGCGCTTTTCCAATAGACTCTACCTGGAGATGGCGATCCTCGGCGAGTCAAGCCTGGGATCGGGTCAAAAAGAAATCCAGGCGGCTCTTCTGTGGCTCGATTTTGCGTGGCCTCAACTTCTAGGAGACTTGAGACGATACGGCACCGGGCTTCTGGATGCCCTACTTCAAGGGGATGATCAAGAAGAGTTCAGCTCATCGCCTATGCTCCAGAGCTATGCTTCCCATGGCCGGCGCTTGCAGTTCGTCACAAGGAGTCTGTGCAGTCCCTCTCCGGAAGGAGAAGGGGTACTGCTCGCCTTCCTTTCGCGAAGGCTGCACGAGGAAAAGCCCGAAGCCGACTGGCGGTTCGAAGACCTCCGCAGCCGCGATAGCTTCCGCATCGAGCACGCGCTGCGCTGGGCACGGCGGCAGGGAAGAAACGATTTTCTTCATCGTCTGGAGCAGAGCGTCGCCACCGGCGACGCCACCACACGGGGCCAGGCCATCGAGCTCCTGGGAAAGATCGGGGAACCAGCCGTCGGCACGCTTCTCCGGGTTCTGGAACAGGGCGAGCGTATCCAAAAGCTGGCTGCCATCCAGGCGCTGGGAAAAGCCCGGTCGGCGGAGGCCGTCACTCCTCTGATGGAGGCCGTGAAATCTGGCCCCGCCCTTGGCGAATCGGCTCTCGATGCCTTGGGATTCATCGGTGGCGACCGTGCGGTGAACTTCCTTGTTCGCACCATCAATGCAGGCCCCGCGGCTCTCCGTTGCCCAGCCGCTCGCGCCCTGGGCCACACGCGGAGCAACCGCGCTCTGCCTACCTTGGTGGAACAGGTGCTTCGAGGGGAACGCGAAGAGCGCACCGCTGCCGCCC
>JAJRTK010000196.1 GCA_024278345.1 bacterium
GATTTGCCTACCCAAAACTTGGGCAAAAGCCAATCCACTAGCCATGGAAGAACCTCCGGCCTCGGTCATGGTACCGGCCACGGTTCAGATTTCAGACGCCGCCCCGGGGCTTCCAGCCCTGGAACCCGGCGTAGGCTCCGCCTCCGGACCTCCGCTGGGAGCGCCGCTCCCAGACCCACGCCAGGGAGCCAGCTCCCTGGACCCACATCTTTGTGCGCTGCGCGCTTTTTTCGGGTGGCCGGTACCATGACCGAGGCCGAACCTCCCTCCTCGCCGGCAAAGTCCCCAGGTTGATATCGGGAGGCGTCGTCGCGCCGCCACCGGAAGTGCGGGCAAATATGGTATCGTTAAATGAAGCTCTCTTTATGAACAGGAGTCCTTCCCGATGCAAGTCTTGGCCCGGTGGAAATCCGCCCTGATCGTTCCTCTGCTTTTGGCCGCCCGATGCGGAGACGGCGCCAGTGAACCGCCGGCCATCCAGGCCCCCCTGGATCGAGCAGTGGCAGCCGGACTTCCCGGCGTCATCGCCCTTGTGGAAACTCCCGAAAGCGAACGAATCCTGGCCAGCTCCGGTCTTTCAAACCGGCAAACTGGCGAGCCTATGAATCCGGGGGCTCTCTTCCGCATCGCCAGCAATTCCAAAACCTTCGTCGCCGCCGCCGCTGCCGAGCTGCACGCCCGGGGAACCCTGGGCCTGGACGATCCCATGAGCCGGTGGCTCCCGGATTCCGTGACCACGCGGATCGAGAATGGCGATAGCGTCACCTTGCGCCAGTTGCTCCACCACACGAGCGGAGTGTACGACTATCTGGCTAACGACGCCTTCTGGAATGCCGTCGATAGCGATCCCGCCCACCGATGGACAGCTCTGGAGGCACTGGCCTACGCATTCGATGAACCAGCGCTCTTTCCCCCGGGGGAAGACTGGGACTATTCCAACAGCAATTACTTACTGGCCGGCCTGATCATCGACGCGGCCACGGGAAGCCATCATTCGGCCGCGATTCGTTCGTTGCTCCTCGAGCCCCTGGACCTGAAGGAGACTTTTTACGAATACCGGGATCCCCTGGTGGGGAACCTGGCGCACGGATATGCCGATATCGACGGCGACGGCCGTCTCGACGACACCTACAGCTATGATCAGGGATACGGCCTGGCCGATGGAGGCCTCATTTCCACGGCCTCCGACCTCGCTCGCTTCATCGGGAAGATCGCCGGCTCCGGCGGCCCGTTGAGCGAGGCGGCACAACAAGAGCTTTCCAGCGGGTTCATCCCCCTTGGCGGTGGCGATGCCTACGGCCTTGGCATCGCCCGGATCGCGACGCCCCTGGGGACTGCGCTGGGACATGGAGGAAATGTCATGGGTTACGCCTCCGAAATGTTCTACTTCCAGGATCTGAGAACAGTGGTCGTGGTTTTCGCCAATGGCACGGACGATGCCCTGGATGGAATCTTCGAGCGCCTCGTCTCCGAGATTCTGCAAGCCGCGGGGAAAAGCCTTGGCCGTCGGCTGGAACCAGGGTGGCGTCCTCGAAAGAGGACACTCTACAGAGGGTCAAGGGCGGGGGAGCTTTTCCCGCGGAGCAGCGAAAACCGCTCTCTTCCGGGGCTCGCTACCCCTGTTTTCAACGGGCAATGGAACATGGCACGACGATTGCTGTCGAACCCCCCAGACACCAGCAGGAGGTTCACGCCATGAGAATCGCAACACTCGCCATTCTTGCCACACTCGCCGTCACCATTGGCATCAACGATGCCAACGCCCGAGACAGAGACTCCAAGATCCGTATCCGACCGGTGCCCGATCCCTACAACCGCCCTGTTCGGGTCGAAGTCTGGACGGATCGGAGGGAGGGCTCCACTTACTGCGCCGGAGATTCGATCCGGATCTTTTTCCGAACTAATATCGACGCCTACGTCACCATTTACGACCTCAACACCCAGGGCCGGGTAAACGTTCTTTTCCCCAACCGCTACCACCGGGACAACTTCGTTCGGGGCGGGCGCACCTATTCACTCCCCAGCGGTTACGGCTACCGCCTGATGGTGGAAGGCCCTCGGGGCTGGGAGTATCTCCGCGCCGTCGCGACGACGAACCGAAGCTGGCACTACCGCCACGGAAGAAGACCCCCGGTCTGGCGCCGCAACTGGAGCCACCGCAAGGGTCTGGCCCCCGAATCCTTGGACCGGGAGATCCGCTCCAAGATTGTGGAGATCCCGGACTACGACGTCTCGGTAGATGTCGATGAAACTTCGATCTTCGTGGAAGGGTGGCGCCAATGTCGTGGCGGAGGCTGGGATGATCGACGGTATCCCCCTTATGAACCCAACGAGGTTTATCCCTGGAAAAAATAACGCTCCAGACACCAATTCGGGGGGCGGGAGAAACTCACCGCCCCACCGGGGTGGCCCGGGCCACGAGGAAAGCTACGACCGATGGGAGGCAAGGCCGCGCCGCTTACACGGCAACCCGCTCACGGCGGCCTCCCCAGTCTCCCTCCCGACCCGAAAACCGACCGGCCATGGGCGAGCCGCAGCTCTTGCAACGACCCCGGTGGTCGAGACGGTAAGCGCCCAACCGATACCAGTTCCTTTGGATCACCGGATCTCCGCACTGGGCGCAATAGGTGCTCTGCCCCGACTCGTCATGAACATTGCCGGTGTAGACGTGATGAAGGCCCGCCCCGCGGGCCTTTTTTCTTGCACTCTTCAGAAGCGCCTCCGAGGTGCGCTGGATTTCGAGCATTTTGAAGTCAGGATGGAACGCCGTGAGATGCAGCGGAACCGAGGGCCCCAGGTTTTCGGCGTACCAGTCGAACATCCGGGAAAGCTCGTCGGCGGAATCGTTCTGCCCCGGAATCAAGAGCGTCGTCACCTCGAACCAGACATCGGTCTCGTGCCGGAGAAATCGGAGCGTGTCCAGGACCGGCTCCAGATGGCCAAAGCAGAGCTTCTGATAAAACTGTTCTGAAAAGGCCTTGAGATCGATGTTCACGGCGTCCATTGCGGAAAAGAACTCCCGCCGCGCCTTAGCCGTGATATATCCCGCCGTCACGGCAACCGTGGAAATCCCCAAATCGTGGCAAGCCCGTGCGGCCTCGATAGCGTATTCCGCCCAGATCACCGGGTCATTGTAGGTAAACGCCACGCTCCGGGAACCGGCGCGCTGGGCTGCTTCGGCGATGGCGGACGGCTCGGCCAAATCGCTCAGCCGCTCGATCTCCCGCGCCTTGGAAATATCCCAGTTCTGGCAAAACCGGCATCCCAGGTTGCAGCCGGCTGTACCAAACGAAAGAACACTGGTTCCTGGAAAAAAATGATTGAGAGGCTTCTTTTCG
This sequence comes from bacterium, assembly GCA_024278345.1. GTDB lineage: Bacteria > CSSED10-310 > JAJRTK01 > JAJRTK01 > JAJRTK01 > JAJRTK01. The sequence goes on from JAJRTK010000196.1 coordinate 3,339, forward strand.
ATGGGATCGAGGCAAAACCCCGTGGACCGGCCCCAGGTGGTCAAAACCATGCGACCTTCCCGGTTCTGGCGCACGAAACAGAACGCTCGCTGCCCCTCGCGGAGCCGGCAGGTCCTGGGACAAAGGTCGCACTGAATCCGCCCGTCCTCCAGCGGGTGCCACCAACGTCCCTCGTAAAGTCCCGCCTCCTTCATCGGCCACCTCCCTCACTCGTGCCGGCCGCGCCCGAGAGTGCTCCCCCCCACAGCGAAGAGCCTCGAGACCCACCGGCTTCCGGTTCATGTTGCCCCAGCATCTCCCAGGAAACCAACCGCACGCCCGCTCAAAAGATCCCACCGGCGCCATTTCAGATCGGCCGGCAGGCGCGATTCGACGACCGGAAAGCCCTCGGCCGCAACGGAGCGATTATTGCGGACGTTCGGGCAGCCGTTCCTCTCGGTCGGCGGCGTCCCCGGCCGCGGCGGGCGGTCGGGCAACCGATCCTTTCCGCCCACGGCGCAAACGGCGGCGACCACCGCGCTTCCTGGCCGCTGGCTGCGACCGGCAGAGCTTCAGTTCCCGCAGGCGCTCCATCCGGCGGACAATCCAATCGGGATAGTCCCCAAAGCGGACGACGACGATTCCATCGATATCCCGGACGGAACCTGCGGCAGGCCACAACGGCATTTCGGCGACGCGGTCCGCGATCCGGCACCGGGTCCTGTCCGTGATCACCCGAAGATTGCTCATGCCCAGAAGACCCAAGTAATTCCGGATCCGGACGGGATGACCATCGTCCCACTCGAAAACGGAGCTTCCCGTCGTCGCCGTATGGCCCCGCAAATACGAAACCTCGTTCGGAAAGGGTAACGCCCCGGCAAAATCTACCCAGTATTCCTTGTGGAGATCGAAGTCATCGACCACCTCTACGATCCTCTCGTAAACCTGGCTGGCAGTAAGTTCATCGTGAACGGCCACGAACTCCTGGGAAAAGGAAGCATAGCTCTGGAGCTGCAAGAACTGGAGCACCACCAGAATTGCCAGCAGCTTCGAGGAGACCCGAACCATCGACCAACGCGAGGTCATCGCCGAGTAGGCCACGAACCAGTAGACGAACGGCACGGCCAGGAGAACGCGATAGGGAAGACGGCCGCCACTCACCAGGTGGAACAGGAAAGGACTTAGCAGCAGGGTGGCCAACCCCAACGCCCTCAGCAAGAATCCCCCCGAAGACAGACCCTCCGGGACCTCCGACGGAAACAGCCCAGAAGCCAGACCCAAGGCGAAAAGGAGTCCGGAAAAACCCAGCAACCCGCGAAAGACCACGTTCCAGCCCCCGTACAGGGAAACGGCCACGCACGCGGTGCGCCCAAGCACCCCTCCAGGGGACCGGAGCAGCTCTTCGGGATGGAAAAAGTCCGCAATATAGATGGGCGCGAGGCCGGCGAACGACATGGAAACCTTCCAGATCAAGGCGTACAAGATGAGGGCCGTCAGCGTCACGGCAAAGAGCTTCCCCAGGAAGCGGGCGAAAGCGGCAAAGCCGCGGCACTCCTTCGAGCGAAGCGCCGCTCCCACGGCAACCGTCCAAGAAACGAGAACCGCCGACTGGTAGATGGAGACGCAGAAAGCCACCAAAATGACAAAGAGCAGGCGCCCGGAAAAACGCTTGAAACCAAAACTGGCCCCGGCGAGAGACGCCAGGAAGAGCGCCACTCCATTGGAGAAGAGCGTGCTCTTGAACTCCACGATGTAGTGCCACACGGGGAATCCCGCGAAGAGGGCGAAGGAGGCTAGCACCAGCAGCGTGACCTCGACCCGGACGGCACGGCAGAAGATCAAGAACGAGGCGGCCAGGAAAACCGCGAACAAGAGCAACGCGAAGTAGGGATTCAACGGAGGGTGGAGCTGCAGAGACTGGAAAAGAAACGTGCCCCACCTCCCCTTGGCAATCCAAAAAAGCGCGTCGGGATGGTGGGTCAATAACTCGTCATCGACGCGAAGGCGGTACTCGGAAAACTCGGAGAAGAAGAAGAGCGCGAAGATCCCCACGCAGACCAGGAGATGGCGTACATGCCGCTCCCAGAGGGAGTCGATGAAAGACTCCAGCCGCCCCAGGCTCCAACGTTCCCGTGCCGAACCTTCCTGAAACGCTTCCATGGAACCTCCTCCTTGGTTTCTCCAACCCGGAAACCATGCCAGAGAACGGAAACCACCCTAACAGCGAACGCCGCAACAAAAAAACGGACTGCAGGACGTCGCAACGCCGAAAAACTCGATTGTGAGACGCTTGCAGGACACGAATCCCGAAGACTGATTTCTTTTCTTTTGGTCGGGGTCCGGTCGGGTCGGCACTACCCACGCCTGCGGCATGAGTTCCCCCCCCGCCCCTCCCCTATCATCGCCCTCCAACCGGCCAGCCCGCTGGCGGGCCACGGCCTCCGGTCTTTTAGCCTTCCGGCCTTTCGCATGGAGGCCTTCCGGCCTCCATGCTGGCGTGTACTTTCACGGTAAGCGGAACAGCTAGTGGCAACTTCAGATTCGCCGCATGAAGTTTGGGCCTGCCGGTGCTTCTGGCGGCGCCTTCGCGACGCTCGGCGGGCACACGCCTCGCGTTGCGCGGCGGTCGTTCGGGGACTCCGTCCCCAATCCCCTGGCAGGGCTTTGCCCTGCACCCACCAGGGAGCGAGCTCATCTTCCCGTTGCCACGAAGGGCAACGGGATCCCAGCCCATATTCATGTACGCCGCGCGGTTTCGCTTTTGTTGCAGCGGGTATCCCGCCTTGGGTGGATGACCCATCCCCTCATCGCGCTACCGGGCACCCGCGCCCGTACAAAACAGAAGGCCGGGTTGCAATGGCCCGACCTTCCAGGGGGGGAGGAGTTTCGTCCGATTGAGACGAAAGGAGGAGATTTAGTCGTCCAGCTTGACGACAAGGAAAATGTTTCCAGAACGGCCTCGGCCATCGCTTCGTTCGACGAGAAACAGGAGCGAATCGGTGGCGGAATTTAGGATCTCTTGGAGATCACTTGCGGAGGCTATGGGTTTTCGTTCCGCTTCCCGGATGACATCACCTCGGCGAAGTCCAGCTTTGTCCGCGGGTGAACCGGGTTCCACGGAGAGGACCAGGAGTCCACCGGCCTCATCCCGGCTGGTGCGCACCTGAATGCCCAACTTCAGGGCCGATGGGCCGCTTTGCTCGGCGGCGACCAGATCTTGCCCGTCCCGGGGCATAGGCTGAAGCTTCGCCTTGAGGCTGACTTCCTTGCCATCTCTTAGGATCGTGATTTCAATGGGCACGCCCGTGGGCGACTGGGCGACGATGAAGGGCAGCTCCCGCATTTCCTTGATCTCACGCCCGTCGAACCGCAGAATGATATCGCCTTTCACGATCCCGGCCTCTTCGGCGGCAGAGCCTTCCATCACCGACGAAACCAAAGCGCCGTGAGCGCGCTCCATTCCAAACTTTTTGGCCAGCGCCGGGTCAATCTTCTGAATATTGACTCCCAGCAGGGCACGCTGAACGCGACCTGTCTTTAGGAGCTGGGGCAGAACGGCCTTGGCCATATTGACGGGAACGGCAAACCCCAAGCCCTGGCCGCCGGGAATGATCGCCGTATTGATACCCACAACTTCCCCGGCTGTATTGAAGAGAGGCCCGCCGCTATTTCCGGGGTTGATGGAAGCATCCGTCTGGATGAAGTCATCGTAACTCCCGGTTCCAAGGTAGCGTTTTTTCGCACTGACGATGCCCACGGTAACCGTGTGCTCCAAGCCGTAAGGATTCCCGATGGCCATGACCCACTCACCGATCTGGAGAGAATCAGAGTCACCTAGGGGAACCGTCGGCAGATCGCTGGGAGAATCCTTGAGCTTTAGAAGAGCCAGGTCGGTCTTCGGATCGGAGCCAATGACCTCAGCGACATAGGTACCATCATCCGTGAGGCGGACCACGATTTCGGTGGCGTCCTTGATCACGTGGTGGTTTGTCACGACATAGCCATCTTCGCGGATGATGAAGCCCGAGCCGCTGCCCTCTTGCTGCCGGCGCCGCATATTCGGGTGACCGAACTCAAAAAAGAAACCTCTCGGCATAGCTGGGGTTTCCACGGTCTTGGTGACTTGTATGTGAACGACAGCCGGAGAAAGCTTTTTCGCCAAGGCGACAAAAGGTGATGTCACGGGCGCCTTGATGGTGGGACCCTCGTGCCATAGCTCCTGAGCCTCGGCGTTGAGGCGGGCAAAGGACATACCGCCCAAGCCTAAGGAGAAGAGCAGGGTGAGGATAAGCCCCCCCCTCCGCATTCTTTTTTTTGTCAGGTTGCGTGCCATGATGTTTCCCTCCATCTTAATGAACTCGAAAGCTGCTATTTTCCTAACTGATACCTGTACCTTAGAATCTGCTTAGAGCCGCATTAGAAAACTCTAAGGAACAACCTCAAGATGTTGCAAAAGAAAAAAAGAAACCAAACACGGGGATGAACACCATGATCTGTCGCCAGTGTCAGGAAGCCAACCCCCCAGCCAACAATTTTTGCGGAAACTGCGGAGCACGCCTGGATGCTGCTCCCAAAAAAGGAAACAAACTGTCCCGTTCCCCTTCTTCCCTCTGGAATGACTCGGATGCGGAAGTCGAACGAACCATGGTCCTTGACCGAAGCCAACTTCCAGATGTACTGAAATCAGCGGCAAAAGAGCGGCGAATAAAGAAGGCGCAGCCCTCTGGCACAAAGCCCACGCCCTCTAGACCCAAAAGGCGACCTAAAGGCGATGTACCGCCGACACGACGGTTCCGAAAAAAGAAAAAAAGAGCTCCAACATCCAATGTGGCAAACCACACCAAGCCCCAAAAACTAAGCCACAACCAAACCGTGAGTCCAGCTTCCACGGATCTCGAAGGAACTATGGTCCTCCCCCGTCCGGAAGCCTTCAAATCGTTGCGGAAGCGCACGCTCACCCCGCAAAATCGGACGACTCACCAAGAAATCAGCGAACTCGAGGCACTGGCAGACGCTTTCGAAGAACCGGAAGCCGCGGAAACTACGCCCGACCCCCTTCAAGAGCTTGAAGCACGGGCCGACTCTTTCCAGGAACCAAAGGTCGCGAAGCCGGCGCCCGATCAGCTCCACGAACTCGAGGCACTGGCAGACGCTTTCGAAGAACCGGAAGCCGCGGAAACCACTCCCGAGCCCCTTCAAGAGCTCGAAGCACTGGCCGACTCCTTCGAAGAACCGGAAGCCGCAGAAATCACTCCCGACGTCCTTCAAGAGCTCGAGACACTGGCGGAATCTTTCGAAGAACCGGAAGCCGCGGAAATCACTCCCGACGTCCTTCAAGAGCTCGAAGCACCGGCAGACACTCCGGAGGAGCCTCCGGCTTCCAAGCCCAAACCTCACGACCTCCAGGATCTCGAGGCACCGGCTGAACCCTTCGGCGAACCAAAGGTTCTGGACCCTGCGCCAGACGATCTCTCTTCAATTTCGGAAGATCATCAACAAGTTTTTTTACCGCCAGACCTCGAAGGCGAATTCGAGCAACTTGCATCCTTGGCGCTGGAGTTTCCTGAAATACCACGGGATGAATCCCAGGAAGAACCTTCCAAGGAGCCCGCGATCCATGCCTTGAAAAAGCAACAGGCCGAGGCGACTTCCAAAGAAGGGCTTCCCAAATCTGGAATCCCACTGGAGGCACGCCATGAACGCCCCATCCACGCGAAGGTAGCGGACCCAACGGCTACAGCACCGGCCGGGGATGTAACGGAGCTCCAGTTGGAACAGGAGCTGTTTCTCGAAACGTTCGCCAATGCTCTCGCCTCAGCCAGCACGGAAGAATCGGAAAGCCCCGCTGCTGCCAGGGCAACGGATGAGGAAACGAGTGCGGAGAGTGGAAGCGGCGAAGAGCGGCACACCGTGCGGTCCATGCAGAAGATGGAGGAACAGGCCCTCGACGATCTGATCAAGGAAGAGGCTCAAGAGGCCCTGGAAGCGCTGCGGGAACTGCTAGGCGACAAGACCGGGCAGCTCTCTGAAGAAGATGGCGAGAACCAAGAACAGGAAGTTCAAAGGCCATCCGACAACGGGGCCGCGCAGCCTGGAAAAGTCCGAAGGGCGGAAGAACCTGAAGCCCTGGAACAGGAAGAAGAGCTCGAAGGCGAAACGGACCTCGAACAGCTCGAAGACGAAGAATCCCAGGCCCTGGAACAGGAAGAAGAGCTCGAAGGCGAAACGGACCTCGAACAGCTCGAAGACGAAGAATCCCAGGCACTGGAACAGGAAGAAGAGCTCGAAGGCGAAACGGACCTCGAACAGCTCGAAGACGAAGAATCCCAGGCACCGGAACGGGAAGAAGAGCTCGAAGGCGAAACGGACCTCGAACAGCTCGAAGACGAAGAATTCCAGGCACTGGAACGGGAAGAAGAGCTCGAAGGCGAAACGGACCTCGAACAGCTCGAAGACGAAGACGACCTAGAAAAGCAGAGTGGCGGCGAAGAAACTGAATCTGCGGGATCCGTTGAAAAAGAGAGACCGGTCCCAGCAAAATCTCTTGAGACTGATGCTCTTGAAGAGGAAGACGAGGATTACGAGGAGATCTTCGACGACGAGGGAGTCCCACTCTTCTTCAAACTCATCATTGTTTTGCTTTTCATGGCGCTGGTGGCCGCCTCCGCCTTCCTGGTCTGGCGGTATGCTTTCCAGCCCTCGTCAACGATCAACTCCGCGACAAATTCAGGTGATCTGGCGCCAATTCCAGGCGCCACGGAAGAGCAAACCGAGGGCAGCCTACGCCGGACACTGGCCATCGCCCCGGACCGGCCCGAAAACTACGAGGCCTTGGCGAAGGCTCTGAAAGAAAAGGGACTCTCCAGACAAGCAAGCCTCTATCGGCAAGGCGCGGCAACCTTGGGTTCGGAGGACTCGGATCTGCTCCTTGGCATGGCTACGGAGGCCGAAACCGCTGGAGATCTGGAAAAGGCGGTCACAGCGTATCAAAGGCTCCTTGCGGTCAAACCTCGAGACCGGCAGGCGTTGCTTGGCCTGGGCTCTACCCTGCGGCGCCTGGACCGAACCGAGGAAGCGTACGAGGTTCTTTCCAGACTGATCCGATTCCATCCGGACTCCGCTCCCGGGCAAAACGAATATGGTTTGATCCTCAAGAGGCTCAACCGAATCCCGGAGGCCATGGCGGCGTACCAGCAGGCGATGGAGCTCGATCCGAGCCGGCCTGATCCCGCTACCAATCTTGCGGCGCTTCTCTCCCGGCAAGACCGCCAACCCGAAGCGTTGGAGATTCTGCGGAGAGCCGTGGAGCAGAGCCCCGACAATCCTGAAGTCCATTCTCAGCTCGGGAACACGCTCTTAGTTCTCGGCAACAGAAAGGAGGCCGCGGTCGCCTTTCGGCGAGCTTTGCTGCTGGCTCCCGCTGAAGCGGTCTACCACAACAATTACGCCCACTTCCTCGATGCCGGGGTAGATACCCGGGGAGCCCTGGCCGAGTACCGGCGTGCCATCGAGCTGGAACCTCGTGATGCGGTCTACCGAAGCAACTTTGGGGTCGCCCTCTACAATCAGGAAAGATACGACGAGGCGGAGGCTTCTTTTCGAAATGCCATCAAACTCGAGCCGCGGAATAGCGCACACAGGACAAACCTCGCCCACGTCTTGGAAAAAAAGGGGGAGCCAGAGCAGGCGCTGCAAGAACTTGAGACAGCCATCAAGCTCGATCCCGAAGACTCCCAAACTTGGTCGACCCTGGCTCGAATGTACGAGGAGAAAAAGCGCACCATGGAAGCGATCCGCGCGTACAGAAGAAGCATCCAGTTGGACCGGTGCAACTACGTGGCTTCTTCCAACCTGGCGCTGCTCTACGAATCCCGCGTCCGGTACCGCACCGACGCGGTAAAAGAATGGAAGCACTACCTTGAAATCGTCAAAGACTGCGGAATCGAAGGACAAGAGGAGTTCATGCAGCTAGCCAAGGATAGCCTGGAAAAGCTGGATTTCTAGGAGCTTTTGACAAAGGTCACAAGGTCAGCTTCCCCTCGAGCACGTAGGACTGCGTGCGGCTGATGAAAGCACGCTCCTGGCGATGAGCATTCTCTGGATTTCGTTTGTCCCTTCGAAGATAGTGGCAACGCGAACATCCCTGTAGAACCGGGCAAGGCCGAACTCCTCCATGAATCCATAGCCGCCGTGGATCTGGATCGCTTCCGCGGCGACAAAGTTGGCCGTCTCCGTGGCATAGAGTTTCGCCATGGAGGCTTCCTTGGGGCAACCCAGGCCCCGGTCCATCATCCAGGCGGCACGGCGCGTGAGCAACCGCGAAGCGGAGACGCGGGCGGCCATCTCCCCGAGTTTCGTCTGGATCGCCTCGAACTGGCCGATGGCTCGGCCAAACGCATGGCGCTCCCTGGCATAATCCACGGCCCGGTCCAGACAGGCCTGGGCGATTCCCACGGCATGCGCCGCGATCCCCACGCGGCCGCCCTCCAAGGCTCCCAGCGCGACTCTCAGGCCCTTTCCCTCTGCTCCAAGAAGATTCTCCCGGGGAATGCGAGCCTCTTCGAAAACCACTTCCGCGGTGGAGGAAGAATGGAGGCCCAGCTTTCCCTCCATGAGACGCACGTTGACACCTGGAGAATCCGGCTCCACCAGGAATGCGCTGATCTCTTTCCGGCCATTCTGGCGCCCGGTAACAGCCATTGTGATCATCACGCCGCACTCCGTTCCGTTGGTGACCCAAATCTTGGTGCCATCCAAGATATAGTGGCCAGCCTCCTGACGGGCGGTGGTAGAAATGGCCCGCACATCTGACCCCGCACCAGGCTCGGTCAGGGCAAAAGCTCCCAGCATCCGGCCTTCGGCAAGGGGGCGAAGAAATTTTTCCTTTTGGGCCTCCGTCCCGGCCCGGGCGATGGGAAGCGCGCCAACGGAACAGCTCACGGAAAGGGTGACGGCTAAGGCGGGGGAAACCCGGGCCAGCTCCTCGATGGCCACCACGTAGCTGACATAATCGGAACCGCCACCGCCCCATTCTTCGGGGAGCACCATGCCAAGGATCCCCAGTTCCCCCAGTTTCCAGACCAGCTCCATAGGGAGCCTTCCCCGCCGATCATCCTCCTCAACCCTGGGAGCGATCTCCTGGTGCGCGAAATCCCGAACGAGATCGCGGATCATCCGCTGTTCTTCGGTCAGCTCGAACTCCATCATGGTCTACCTCCGGTTTTTTTCCCGCGGTTTCGATTCTGGATCCGGTGTTCGGTTCAGGACCTTGGCCCGGAGAGTTCGTAGGACGCCGTGCAGGTGATAGACGGGATCACGATTTGCGCAAGACCGCTCTCCACGGAGGCCACGGCAAATTTTCCGGCATAGTTCTGGCTGAAGAGAGTCGTGACGAAACTGGCTTCGAAGGAGCCGTCCGATTCGAGAATTCCCTCGTAGCTTTGGTTCTGGAAGGTATCAGTGATGGTCAGGACATTCCCGCGCTGAACGACAGTCCAGCCGATGACCGTTCCGTCGGGCAAGAATTGTTCCGCTGGACAAGTGGGCGTCAAAGTGCGATTGGAAAGAGTTATCTGATAAGTTCCCTCCACGTCCATCAAGGGGTCACTTTCGCCACCGCAACCAGCTAACACCGCTCCCATCATAAAAATGAACCCTAGCCACCATTTCGACCTTGCGCTCTGCATCCCTATCCTCCGTTGAATCAGCAACCTATTGGGTTTGTTGAGTCATGCTCCTGACCTAGTACGTAATTTGCAAAACCCTTTTTTCTCCATGTGTTGCGTTCCGCTCCCATCGGGCGCCGTCCGACGCCCGCTACTCGCCATTCCCCACCCCTTTTCCATCCAATTGCCCTGAAACCTGAGCACCGCCCATTCGTTGAGCATCCTGTTTTCCGGAGATTCCCATGTTCGCTTCGAACCACGCGGCCCGAACGCTCCGCAGCGAGTCCATAAGACCGCCCGCTCATAGTCTGCCGACTCCGTTGGTTCCGCTATTAGTCGTGATTTCGATTCTAGTCTCCCCCGGTTCCGCCATGGGACAGTCCACGAGCGGTGAAATTAGCGGGATTGTCACTGATTCTCAAGCTCAGCCCTTGCCTGGAGCCACCGTCCGGGCCATGGCGAAGGAGCGAGGCTTCTCCCGCAGGGCCACGGTGGACGGCCTGGGGCGCTTTCGGTTGCTCCAGTTGCCACCGGGAAACTACACGGTGGAGGCCGAGCTTCCGGGTTTTCGGACGGCGCGCTTCGCCGAAGTGCGCCTCCGTCTTCAGCAGACGCTGCGCCTAGTGATTGAATTGGAGCTCGAGCTGACACATACCATCGTCGTCGAGACAGAGCGGTCGATGCTAGACGTCAGCGAGACCACACGTATGGGTCTTGTGGAAACTGAAACCTTGGAAACGTTGCCGTTTACGGGCCGGATCTATACAGATTTAGCGCTCTTGTTTCCCGGAGTTTTTTCCGCGGCGCCGGGAACATTCTTGGCGGAGCGGCCGGCTGTCCTGACCTTTTCCGGACAGGGCGCCCGCTCGAACTCTTTCCTTGTGGACGGCCTGGACAACAACGACGACAGTTTTGGCGCACGTTCGAACAGCTCGCTCTCCCAAGAAGTGATCCAGGAATTCCGGGTCCTCAGGAACAACTTTGACGCGGAATTCGGGCGAGCGGCCGGGGGGGTGCTCAACGTCATCACCCGATCGGGCTCGAACAAACTGGAAGTGAAGAGCTTTGCTCAGGTCATGCCCGAGGATACAGGGGCGTGGAACCGATATTACCGGCAGTTGGCGGATGGTGAAGAGGAGAGCTTGCGCTCTCTTTCGCGGCGGCAGGCGGGGATCTTCGTCTCCGGACCCATCGTCCGGAACCAGGCTTTCTTCCTGGTGAACTATGAAGAAACACACGAGACAAGCCCGGTAGGTTTCCAAGGCGCTGAGTTCCGGAGGGACCCCGAGCCTGGCGGGATTTTCTAAGCTCCGTTCGACGAAAGAAGCCTCTTTGGGAAGCTGGACTGGGCGCTCAGCAAGAACCATTATGCCGGACTCCGGATTTCTTACGACAAGAACAAAACCCGTGGCTTGAACATCGGTGGGACCAATGTTCCGGAAGCGGGCTCCAGCGTGTCGGATCGGGATATCCAGGTGGCATTGAGCCTGAGCTCGGTTCTTAGCGAGTCGCTCTACAGCGAAACCCGCCTGCTGGTCTCCCATTCCCGGCAAGACCAGCGGGCCAACTCCGATAAGGTTGGGGAGAGCTATCCGTCGTCCACCCGGGGCGGTTCACCGCTCCAGGCGCAACTTCGGGACGAACTCCAGTTCCAGATCTTGGAAAACCTCACGCTGGCCGTGGGCGCTCACACCTTCAAGGCTGGCATTGATTTCCGGCGGGTGGCGGTGGATGCATCGGTGAGATTCAATCCCCTTGGCACCTTTATCTTCCAGAACGACGTCCAGGTAGCCCCTGACGATCCCAGCACCTATCCACTTCTGTACCAGCTCATCCGGGGAGAACCCGATGTCGAGATCGACAACGCGACGGTGGGGCTGTTCCTTCAGGATCATTGGGAGATCTCTGAGAGGTTTTCCCTCAACTTTGGCCTGCGGTACGATTTCGAAAGCTACCGCTTCCCGTCCGAGTTGGCCGTGGATACGGTAGTTCCCAATGGACGTCCCAAGCGCGACGGGAACAACATCGCGCCGCGATTCAGTCTCTCCTGGCGACCGTTTCCCCAAAGACCCTTCGTCCTCAAAGGCGGGGCGGGTCTCTTCTACGACCAGATCGCCCTGGCCTTTCCTTCCTTCTCCACGGTCACATCGGGACAAGAATTCCTCTTGGCTTTTCTGCCACCGTTCGGCCCTGAATTCGTCCAAGCCAACGGACCCGCCGCCGTGGCGGAATTTCTTACCGAAGTCGGTTCTCTCCGCTTTGGCGTCCGTGACGGCCTCCAGACCCCTTTTTCCCACCAGTATACCCTGGGGTTCGAGTGGGAGCCCATGCAGCGCTCCCTGATGTCCGTCTATTATGTCCATGCGGAAGGCGAGAACCTTCTCCGGCTGGAAGATGTGAACAGCCCCATTGGATTCGGCTCCGAAGGCCCCATCCGCCCCGACCCGACCTACGGCCCCGTGGCGCTCCTCAGCTCCACCGGTTCCAGCATCTACGACGCTCTGGAAATCTACCTTCAGCGCCAAGGGCCACTTTTCTCCGGCACGCTGGCCTACACGCTCTCCCGCTCCCAGAATGACGTGACCGACCCCCTGTCCGGCGATGGACTTTACCTGCCGTCGGACTCTGGGAATCTGGCCTCGGAATGGGGCCGGGCATCGAATGATCAGAGGCACCGGCTGGTGACGAGCGGTTCGGTCCGTTGGCCGCCATGGGGAATCAGCTTGAGCGGAATCATGCAGTACGGTTCCGGGCTCCCCTTCAACGTCACATCCGGCCTCGATCAGAACGCCGACGGCCAGATGACGGATCGCCCCCCGGGGATTCCCCGCAACACAGGTGCGCAGACCTCGCTAGCGCTCGTCAACGCCTACCGGCAGGGTCTTGGCCTGCCGGCGACCCAAACGAAGTTGAGGGAGCCGGGGTTCTTCACTCTCGATCTCAAGGTCTCGAAACAGATGACCTTCGGAGCGGTATCGGCTGAGATCTTCGGTCAGGTCTTCAATGTGACAAACTACGAAAACCTGGGCCTCGTGGAGAGTTCGGTTCTGTCGCCCTTCTTTGGCCGTCCCACGGCCCTGGTCAGCCCCCCCCGGCGGGCAGAGCTGGGGGTCCGGCTTCGGTGGTCAGGAAGCTGAGGCCCGGATCAGGTAGGAGGCTCGAGAACGACGCATTCCACCTCGAGCTTGAGCTTGAGGCGAATCTTCTTGTGACCGTTGAGCTCGGACATCTTGATGGGCACTCGCACCTTCTGGACGAGGATTTTTTCGAGGATCTCGCTTTCGGCGATCTTCTCGGGTGAAGCCGCCTCTTTCAGCGGGATATCGACGGTAGCACTGGGTCCGGGCCGAGATGGGGCGGAGACTCCCGGAGCCACCACTTTGGGCTGTTCCGCCACGGGAGCAGGCCGCTTTCGCGTCGATTCCTGGGGTTTGGGCTCCAAACCGGGAACGGCCACCTTGCCGGCCTCTGAGACTTCGCTTCCACCGTGGATGTCAAACTCGACCTCTTCTTCCCGGGGTGGTGCCGGGCGACGCGTTCTGGCTGCGCCAATGGTGGAGACGGGCCGCCGTTCGCGCTCCGTGGGAGAAGCCTCGCCGACCTTGCGGCGGATGTGTTTGAGGGTGAGCTTGGAGATCTCCTTCAGAGTCGCCAATACTCCCTTGCCCACGGTGGCCACGGATTCGAAGCAAGGGACGCCATGCTTGTTCAGGTGACGGTTGAGCTCGGCCACCGGAAGGATGTTTGGCAGATCCCTTTTGTTGTACTGGATAATCCAGGGCAACGAATCGAGATCCAGATTGTGCTCCCGAAGGTTTTCCTCGAGGTTTTCCAGACTTTCGAGGTTGGCTTCCAAGAGAGGGGCCTGGCTATCGGCCACGAAAACCACGGCATCCACACCGCGAAGCACCAATTTCCGCGTCGAGTTGTAAAAGACCTGCCCCGGCACCGTATAGAGCTGGAACCTGGTCTTGAAGCCTCCAATGTTGCCAAGCTTAATGGGCAACAAATCGAAGAACAAGGTTCGATCAGTTTCCGTCGCCAGTGAAACCATCTCCCCGCGCGTTTGGGGCGACGTCTTCCGGTAGATGTATTGCAAATTCGTCGTCTTGCCACACAACCCAGGGCCGTAGTAAACAATCTTGGCCGTAAGTTCCATGGTCGCGTAATTGAAGAAGACCATCCGTGCCTCCAGCTCGAGGCCCCACCGGGCATTGTCTTCGGGGCTTCGTTGTCTCGTCCTCTAGAGATTCTCAAAATAACATGCAGTTCCAAGGCCGTCAACGCTTTCCTACAGAATTCCCGCCTGGGCGCCGAAACAGGCATCGAGTCAAAATCGCCTCGAACCGCCTCGACTCGCCCGGCACCCAAGCGGTCCAGACCAGAATCCACGGCATCGTAATCCTCGTTTTCCTTGCCGCCTGCGGCACAAAACCCTCGCTTATCGAGGACGAGGAGCACCTTCTGTCGGGTCGCTGGACCTTTGCCCCCATGGATTCGGAGATCTTCCACCCCGAAAGGATGCTCCTTGCGCAGTCCGATTCGGAGCTCAAGGCCTTGCTGGAGGGCGAGCTCTTCCGCACGCGGTTCCAGCGGATTGCCGTAGCCGCGTCAGGCCCCGAAGCATTCCAGCTCACCATCACTTTTCTTCGGCTCGAAACGGCGCAGCAGTACGAAGTTTTGAGCTTGACCCTCGACGGACGCCTCATGGACCGGAACGGGATATCCGGGTCCTACGAGATTCGAGGCAACCTCGATTCCGGCGGAGAGCTGCGCCTGGAACAGGGAAGCTTCGTCGCCACGCGCCAAGGTACAGAGGCCGGCCGGACCTTATGATAGCCTCCCCCAGGGGCCGCCGGAGATCCCGTTCTCTTTTGCACGCCCACCACAGGAACTGGACCGTGAAACATTTCATCGCGAAAACGATTCCGCTGATTCTCCTCATGGTGGCGGCCTGCCTCCCTTCGTCGCGAGAAGACTACGATATTGTCTTCCCTATCCACGACGTCGAGCTGACCAACGCCAATCCGGGAGTCACCGCCACCTTTCGGCTGTTGGACGATCCCTTCGTGGCCGAGCACGAAAACGACCTCCAGCAGATCGCGGAGATCCATCTTTCTATCGACGCCCCGAGAAACGGGTCTTCGCGGCTAAAAATCGGTGTTTATGTCTCCGCTGAAGCCGTCGATGACCCCAAGCAGAGCGCCACGAAAATCGCCGATTTCAATCTGGCGGCGGCCACACCCACCGATGGGCCAGCCTCCGTAAGAGTTTTTAACGAAAGCCGCCTCCGAAACCTGGTCCTCTCCGAAAAATTCCTTGTCTACGTCCTGGCCGAAGCCGACATGATCGATTTGACGATAGCCGAGCTCGATCTCGTGGTGACGGCAAAGTTCGTTCTGTAGATTAAGCGCCGGGAACGCTTCCACCCAACCCCAAAAACCAATCCAGGAAACCTCATCATGGCAGATCGACTGAAAGGCAAGACAGCACTGGTCACCGGAGCCGGCCAGGGCATTGGATTCGCTATCGCCCTCCGCCTCGCCGAGGAGGGCGCCAGCATTGCGGTCAACGATATCAGCCCTATTCGCGCCAGCGCCGCCTGCGACAAGATCCGGGAGAACGGCGGCACCGCGGAACCGGCTCCCGCCAACATCGCGGATTCTGAATCCGTGGCGCGCATGGTAGGCCAAGCCACGGAGTATTTCGGTCATCTGGACATCCTGGTGAACAACGCCGGCATCATCCGCGACAATTTCCTGCAAAACCTTCCCGAGACCGACTGGGACGCCGTGCTCAACGTGAATCTCAAGGGCGTCTATCTCTGTTGCCGTGCGGTAATCCAGGAGATGCTGGCACGGCGGGCGGGAAGGATCATCAATATCTCGTCCCGCGCATACATGGGCAATCGCGGGCAGGTCAACTATTCGGCTTCCAAAGCCGGAGTGGTGGGACTCACCCGGGCCCTGGCACTGGAAGTGGGTAGATTCGGCATCCGCGTCAACGCGGTGGCCCCTGGACTCATCGACACACCGCTTGTGGCGGGGCTCCGCGAAGATGTCCGCCAAAAGCTCATTATGGCGCAACCGACGCGCACCATGGGCCAGCCCAAAGACATCGCCAATGCCGTCCTCTTCCTGGCATCGGAGGAAGCCGAGTTCATCACGGGTGAAGTCCTCCACGTCGATGGTGGCAAGAGCATCGGCGGAAGAACCTCTTAGCCCAGTCCGCGCGACCTTGAACAGTCTTCCCAGGCAGAGAACAGACCTCCCAGCCATTGGGTGATCCGAAACAGATCAGCCATGGCCGGCCACCGTCCTTAGCTCCGAGACGACCAGGGGCAAAATGTCCAGGACGCGCCCGATCTCTTCGGCGGTATTCGACGGGCCGAGGCTGATCCTCAGGGTTTCTCGCGCATGAGCCGGGCCCAGCCCCATTGCGGTGAGTACGTGGGAGGATCCGGTGGCTCCGGAATGGCACGCCGATCCAGTAGAAACGGCAATCCCCTCCATATCGAGGCGAAGCATGAGGGCTTCGCTCCGTATCCCGGCGATCCTGATGGCCAGGGTTCCTGGAAGTCCGCTCTGCCCGCAGCCCAAGAAATAGATATCCGGCACTTTCCTCTGGAGTCCCATCCAGAGGCGATCCCTCAATTCCCGAACTCGGGCAGAGGCTGCGGCCAACGTCTCCGAGGCCAGATTTGCGGCCTCTCCAAATCCGGAGATTCCCAGGACGTTTTCGGTGCCGGAGCGAAGTCCATTCTCCTGGCCACCGCCCACCACCAAAGGATCGATCCCCACCCCGCGCCTCACATAAAGAGCCCCTACGCCTTTGGGACCTTCCAGCTTGTGCGCTGACACTGACAGGAGATCGATTCCCACCGCCTCCACGTCAATGGGTAGTTTTCCCGCGGCTTGCACGGCATCGGTGTGGAACAGGGCTCCCGCCCGCCGGCTCATGGCGGCGATCTGTGGCAAGGGCTGAACCGTGCCGACCTCGTTGTTCGCCCACATGATGGTCACAAGATCGGCGCCGCGGGCCAACTCCTCTTCCAACAGATCCAGACGCACAAAACCGCGGCCATCGACAGGCAGGAAACAGACCTCATCGCCTTCCTGCCGGAGGCGCCGGAGAGCTTCGAGGACTGAGGGGTGCTCGATGGAGCTCCCCAAGATCCTCAGCCGAGCTTGGCGCCGGCGCCGCAGAACCCGAGCTGCCCCAAAGAGGGCCAAGACGTTGGCCTCGGAACCGCAACCCGTAAAACAGATCCGCGCGGGATCGGAGCAGCCCAGCAAAGTGGAGACCGCTTCGCGGGCATCCTCGCAGAACTCCGCGGCTCGCCGGCCGGGTCCATGGAGGCTCGAAGGGTTGCCGAACTCACCAATCACCTGGATCAAGCATTCCCTAACGCGAGGATGGATAGGAGTCGTCGCGTTATGGTCAAGATAGATTTCGCTCATGGAGTTCCACCCGCCGGGCAAGGTCAAACTTCACCGTCGATGTAGGCGATGTGGGGCAGATTCCGGTAAAGCTGTTGGAAATCCAGGCCATATCCGACGACGAATCGATCCTCTATATCAAACCCGATGTACTCGACATCGACATCGATCACCCGCCGTGACTGTTTGTTCAGCAATGTGCAGACCTTTAAGCTCGCCGGGGAGCGATCGGACAAGATCCGGCGCAGGTAATCGATGGTCAAACCGGTATCGACGATATCCTCCACCACCAGCACGTGGCGCCCGGTGATGGGATCGTCAAGATCCTTGAGAATCCTTACCACGCCCGAAGATTTCGTGGCGGCTCCGTAGCTGGAAACGGCCATAAAATCTACCGTGACGGAGATGTTGAGTTCTCGGAGCAAATCGGCCAGAAAAAGCACCGCTCCCCGCAGAATCCCCACCGTGGTGAGCTGCTTACCCGCATAGTCGCGGGAGATTTCCTCTCCAAGCTCCGCAATTCGCGCTGCAAGCTGCTGGCGGTCTATCAGGATCTTGCCTGCCTTGAACATCCCGTCACTCCCTATCAACCGGCTGAAAACCCGATTCGCCCAAAAGCCGCGCCGGTTCGAAGCGTTTGGGCAAGTGCTCGTAGAGTTTGCTCTCCAGGCATCGGCTCTCCGAAGCAAGGAGCAGATCGAGGTCGTCACCCCATTCGCAGAGTACTTGCAGGCATGCGCCACACGGATATGGCAGATCCTGGCCATGCACGGCGATGGCGATTTTTTGGAAATCGCGGATACCGGAAGCTACGGCGGCGAAGACGGCCGACCGCTCGGCGCATATCGTGAGTACGTAGCTGGCATTCTCTACGTTACAACCCACGAAAACCTGGCCGCAACGGCTGAGGAGCGCGGCGCCGACGCGAAACCCCGAATAGGGTGCGTAGGCCTTTTCCGTCATTTTCCGAGCAATCGCCACGAGATCCGGCTCTTTTTTTTCGCGATTCATCCCTCACCATCCCTTTTAGAATTGATCTCCTTCTTTAGCTCGACTCAGCTCTAGACGGCAAATAGACTCAGGGGTTCCGGTTCACTTGGCCGGAGCTCGAAGAGCGGCGTCGGCCGGTTCTGGCGGGCCACCACGAGATCGATGCCGGTTCTCTGGCCGATGGCCTGAGCGGCCCGGTCCAGCGCCAGATCGGGGTGGTTGTTTCGCTCACTCAAGTGGGCCAGGATCACTCTTTCCAATCGAGTGTCCGCCGCAAGTTGCCCAAGCAGGCAACCGGCCGCCTCGTTGGACAGGTGGCCATGGCGGGAGAGGATTCTCTGCTTGACTTGCCACGGGTAGGAGCTCTCCATGAGAAGCTCGGGATCGTGGTTGAACTCCAGGATCGCAACCTGGCAGCCGGCCAATTTCTGTCGCACCAGATGGGTCGTATGGCCAAGGTCGGTGACGATGCCAATCCGGGAGTTCCCGGCGGAAATGACAAAGCAGACGGGCTCCGTTGCGTCGTGAGGCACGCAAAAAGGCTGGATTCTCAGGCTCCCTACGTCGAACCCGCGGCCAGGCTCGAAGCTCCTGACATCTTTGAGATCACCCTGTTTTCCAAGGCACCTTTCGCGGACGGATCGGGCAGCAAACACGGGAGTCTTGTAGCGCCGGCTCACCGGGCCCAGGCCACCGATGTGATCGGAATGCTCGTGGGTCACCAGGATGGCCTCGAGATCGTTGGGCCTTCGCCCGATCTGCTCCATCCGCTCCGTGAGTTTTCGCGCCGAGAGGCCGCAATCTACCAGAAGGCTTGTCCGGCCATCGGAGACAAAAACGACATTTGCGGAACTCCCGCTGGCCAGAACGGCAACTTCCATGCTGAATCGACCTCCAACCCGGTTTGACGTGATGAGCGATTTTTCTAGTGGGAGGTCTCATTGTGGATCGAAAGGCTGGTCCAGCTCAATATGGTGCGCTCCGCTAGCCGGCGGTTGAAAAATTTCGGTCTGGACTTGGAAAGGTCCCGGGGGAAGCTGGGCGAGCAGCGTGAGCGGCTGCGAATGATGGGAGCGGAAGTCAAGTCAAAAAGAAGAGAGTTTGGGCTTCGCCTTGATTCATGTAGTATTAGAGGAAGCAAAATCGGCCGCGGTGGATACCGTCGTTCTGCCAGGCATGACGGGCCATCCTGCAGAAATCGCGGAGGGTCACATCCCTGTTTCCCTTGGAATTTTCATGCGACGAATCATCCCCTTATTCCCGCTGAACGCGGTTTTGTTTCCCTTCGCTCCCCTTTCTCTTCGGGTCTTTGAACCGCGTTACCTAGAAATGCTTCAGCACTGCCTTGACCGGGAAGACCGGCTTTTCGGGGTCTCTCTCATCGTGGCCGGAGATGAAAAAGGGGCATCCCCGGAGCCCCATTCGGTGGGCTGTATCGCCAAGATTCTCTCGGTCCAGAAACAAGCGGAAAGCGACATTGTCGTCGTGGTCCGCGGCGAGAGCCGCTTCCGAATTCTGGAGCTGGATTCAGAGCTTTCCTATCTGCGGGCACGGGTAGACGAATTGTTCGACAAGAGCGAATATGGCGACCAATCGGTGGCTTCCCGGGTTTTCGACAAGTTCCGGACGACCTACGGAGAAATGGGCCTGGTGGTTCAGGTGGAGGAAAGTCTGCTGGAGGACGCGACCCAGGTTTCCTACCTCATCGCGGCACACCTCAACCGGAAGAACGACGACAAGCAGCGGCTCTTGGAGGTGGATTCGGTTCGGGAACGGTTGCTCATGGAGGAGCGGTGGCTGGATGAGACCCTAAAGTCCGTCAAACAGGCCTGGAAGATGGAGCGGATCAGCCGGCGCAACGGCCGCCTTCGCCAGCGGTAGAGGTCCGGCGGCGGGGGAGATCAGGGACCCGGGAGGTTTGTGGCGCGGCAGAAGGGCGTCCCCGGGTGAAGCCGGCGGCATTTTCGCAGCCATTCTCTTGCCTTGTCCGTCCGGCCGAACATGCGGTATGCGCGGCTCAAGCCAGCATGGATCTCCGGTGATTGGCCGCCAAACCGCAGGGCTTCTTGAAAGTGTGAGACGGCTTTCCCCGGCTGCCGCTCCAAAAGGAGGAGTTGCCCAAGGCGCCAGTGCAAGCGCCAGTTCTCTGGATCGTTTCGCAGGCTCTGTTCCAACAACGCCACGTTCAAGGGAAGCGGGGCCTGATCGTCCAGCACTCCTCCCATCTGGATGTCCCAGCGTTGCCTGACATCCAGAGCGGCCTGGAGGCCTCCTACGAGGAGGCAAAGAAAAAGCAAGAGCCAGGACATCCGTCTCTCGGCCTGAACCTCGAATATCGGGTGGGGGGAAGTGGGGGATGAATGTTCCTGGCGCGGCGACTCAGAATGCTCCTGATTCTCCATGATTCCTGTCCCCATCGGGTTCGGCTTTGCGCAGAAACTAGGCTGAAAAAGAATTCGGGATTGACACATTTCCGCTTGAGTTTGTAGCATCGTTTTTCGTCGTAGGTCCAGGTGAAAGACCTTTCGGGAGACGTGGATTCGGTATGTGGAATGTCGGGTAGGATCGTCTTCAAAGACAGATTTGGTTCTTGGTTTGAGAAGTCTCTTGTTTCCCATAAATAGGACGAATAACAGGCAAGCTTGGATGGCGGCGGGGTTTGCGTTGTTTCTTGGAATCATGGTTTCTTTTGGGCCAGGGGGGAGCGAGGCCAAGAAGCTCGTTGATCGGATTGCCGTGGTGGTGGGCGATGATATCATTACGCTCCGCGCCATCAACGAAATGGAAGCCTACCTTCGTTACCGGAGGGACCACCAGCAAGCGAATCGGCAAATGAAAGACCAGGGGCGGCTTTTTCAAGAGGCCATCCAAGAGGCAATCACGCGATCCTTACTATCCCAGAAGCTGAGAGCCGATCCCGATTTTCGAGTAGCCCGTGGACGAGCCAGGCAAGAAATCGACGAGGCTGTGGAAGAAAAAGGCCTCCGCGCCTACCGCTCGGAGCTAAGGGAGTATGGGCTTACGGTGGAACGTTTCAAGGAGTTAGAGCGGACCACCCGTGCGATTCAAGACTATGTGCGGACCAAGTATCGGTACGCGATTCTCCCCACGAGCGTGCAGATCGAACAGACCATCCAGAGTCATTCCGATCTAAAACGGAAGCTCCGGAAGCTTTCCCAGCGGGGGCAGCGGGAAGTGCGGGAGCTTATCTCCCGGCAATTGGAACTCAAGAACTATCTTGCCGCATACGAGCGGTTTGTCAAAGAATATCAAGCGGATGTCCCCATCACCAAGGTCTTCGAACCGGAGGCGCCATGAACCCCTCGAGACTCCTGCTGGCATGTGGCCTGCTGGTCGCTGCCGCCGGCTGTGGGATTGACTCGCGAACACCCGTCACAGTGGGAGCTATCTTGCCTCTCAGTGGCCCTCACGCCGGATATGGTTCCAGCATCAAGAAGGGGTTGGTCCTGGCTTTAGCTCACGAGCTGGGCAAGCCACAGAAAGGTGCCTACACGATTCGCATTCTTTACCGCGACTCTCGCTCCGATCCTGAGCAGGGACGGCAAGCGATGCGTGAACTCATCAAGGAATCGGGAGTCCCCTTGGTCATTACAGTCTCTTCCGAGGTCACTCTGGCCTGTGCGCCACTTGCCCGAAATACTGAAACCGTGCTCATCACGGCTCGCGGCACGGCGCCTGACATCACGAATCAGGGAAAGTGGGTTTACCGCAACTCATCCACCGATGTGATGGAGGCCTATTCGGCGGCGAGTTATTTGCTCCAAACTTCCTCCGCTCCCATCGCGATGGCGGTTTCGAGGCGCCCCCACGGTCAAGCCCTGGCTGCGGCTTTTGAGAAGTATTACAATGGTAAGAAGAGGCCTTTGGCGGCGCGGTTCGAGTTCGATCCGCGTGCGGAGGACTATGGAGAACTGGTGGCGGCGTTAAAGAAAGAAGCCCCGAAATCGCTGTTCATTGCCGGCTATTACGGGGCGGCAACGCGGCTGATGGTCCAGGCAAGGCAAAGTGGGCTCAAAACACAGTTCATGCTGCCGTCCTCTTTTTATGTCAATCAGGTGCTCCTCCGGGCGCCCAAGGAGCTCGACGGTACGCTCATTGCCCATCCGGCATACGATCCGACGTCCACGGAGAGTCCTCTCCCCGAGTTTGTCGGTGCGTTCAAGGATCGGTACGGCATGATCCCCGACCTCTATTCGGCGGCGGCTTATGACGTTGGGAAGCTTGCGATCATCGCGGTCGATATCGGTGGAACCAAGGCATCGGACATCAAACAGGCTCTTAATAGAATCCTGAGATTCAAAGGAACCACGGGTGAAACCACCTTCGACGAAAATGGTGACGCAGCCCGGGTCCCGCAGATATCCACAATTAAAGACGGCCAATTCGTCCGCATCAGGTAGAATCATGAGGGACAATCATCGACGGACAAGAGGCAACCCCACGCTCCACGGTGCAATTCTGGAAGCGCCGTTGGCGGAGCGCCGCCTTGCCCTGGTCCGGTCGGGCACTCATCCCCTGGAAATCTTGGCCCTGGCGCGCTGGCCCCGTTGTGAATCCGATCTCCTGAGCGCCATCGCCAACAACAAGCGATGGGTCCGGCACTACGATATCGTCCGGGCACTCTGCCGAAACCCCAAAACCCCACTCCGAGCCGCGCTTCACCTTATCCACCAACTCAAGCCCATGGACCTGCTCTGGATCCTTGGGGAAACTCGCATCAATCCAGCCCTGCGAACCAAAGTGATGGACCTTTTCAAGACGCGCATCCGTTCTCTGACTCCTGGCGAAATGATAGGTTTGGCAAAGAATGCGCGTGGAAAGGCGGCAATGCACCTACTCGGTGAGACAGCCGATCCCCGCAGTTTCTCCGCGCTTCTTGACAACCGCTCGCTCCGAGAGATCGATCTTCTGCAATACATCCACGGGAAGCGGGCAACCCCTCAAACGCTGAAGCAAATCGCGGCCCACAATCGGTGGAAGCGCTCCATCAAGATCCTGGCCGCGCTGGTGGCCAATGAGCGCACGCCCTTGGACGCCGCGCTCCCCCTGGTGGAATCCCTTAGAATTCCAGAGCTTCGGGAAATCCTCACCGCCGGGCACGTCTCCCCCATCGTGCTCGGGGTGGTGAGGCGCTACCACGAGGAGC
>JAJRTK010000197.1 GCA_024278345.1 bacterium
GCTCGATCATGGGCTTTGGCGACTCCCGATCATCGAGGCCTAGATTGCCTTCGGCTTGCTGGAGACGATTTTGTAGCGTTTGCCGTCGGTGAAGAGGAGGATGTGTCCGCTTCTGTCGGTTCTGTGGACCTTTGCGCCGATGGCAGCGTAGCGCTTGAGGGTTTCCTCGTGGGGGTGGCCGAAGAGATTGTTCCGGCCGCAGGAGACGAAGACGTGAAGGGGTCTTGTGAGGTCGAGGAAAAGTTTCGAGCTGGCATAGCGGGAGCCGTGGTGGGCGGCCTTTAGGAAGGTAGACCGGAGGCCGTCGCCATATTCGGCAAGGTCGTGTTCGGTTTCTTCTTCGGCATCGCCGGGGAGCAGAATGCTGACGCGGCCATAGGCCAGGCGGAGAACCAGGCTGTTGGCGTTGGCGTCGGACCGAGAGCCGGAAATGTAGGGCCGTGGCGGGGCCAGGATCTGAGCGGCCACTTCGTTGCCAAAATCGAGGCGGTCTCCGGGCTTTACGATTTGGTAGTCGATGGCGCCCGCCGATTTTTCGATGGTTTCCAGAACATCCAGGTAGAGCGGTGAAGTGAAGGCGAAGCCGGGATCGTAGAATCTCTGGACGGGGATGGATTCCAGGATGTAGGGGAGTCCTCCGATGTGATCGGCATGAGCGTGAGACATGACGAAGGCGTCGAGCTGGTGGATGCCGTGTTCTTGGAAGAATGGCAAGATCCGGTCCCGGCCGGCGGAGAATCCTTTCTGGAGGTCTGGTCCCGGTCCGGCATCGATAAGGATGTTCCGCTTGTCGGGGGTTTGGATGAAGATGGAGTCTCCCTGGCCGATGTCCAAGAAGGCGACGATCAATTGGCCGTCCGGGAATGGAAGGATGGTCCTTGCCTGAGGATCGGCGGCAAAGAGAAGATTGGAGAGCCAGAGGCTGGCACAAACCAGGGCGAAAGCCAGCAGGAAGAGGTTTTCCTTGCAGAGCAGCCGTCCTCTTGCCGCGAAGAAGCTTGCCTGGATCGCCCGTCGCTGAGCGATGTGGCGGTCAAGTCTTTTCCGGATTGGCGAAGAGGAGGGCATGGCATTCCTTAGATGGCAGGTTCTGATCGGTGGTTTCGGGCCTTGTGAGCTGTTGCCGGGGAGTGGCTCATCGCGCCGGTTTTTCTCCTTCATAAGACCGTACTAAGACTGTCTTTCGAAAGGCTACACGAAGCGGGAGCTGGAAGTCTAGTTTGCTCCCATGGGGCTGCGTAGGGTCATCGGCGCCGGTTGATCGCGATGATGGCCTTGCCCACGGTGCTGGCGATTGTGTTGAGAAGCCCTTCAACGATGAGGATCTGTTGGCGAAAACCGGTTGCGCTACTCAAGCTCCGGGAACTGAGTGAGTCGCTCCGTATGGAGCATCAATGCAGTCCTTGGCTTACGGAAGACTTGGCAATTGAGTCGAAGCCTGAGGGAAACGCAACCTGCGTTCTGAGGGATTAAGAATGAGATGCAACCTCGGAGTTCTCCCGAGTCTTTCACGATGGAGGGTTGCGAAGCAGTGCCAGACGGGCCTTCACGAAGTGCTAGGATCGAATGGTGTCAGCGGCGTAGGCGCCACTGGGTGGAGGAGTCGCCACTTGCGAAGGGGCTGGTGGGGGAGGTGGCTTGGATGCTGGAGCTCCGTGGTGAGATGTTCGGGACTCATCTTCTTTTTGGTCGAATCCCTTTCCGGTTTTGCCTCGCAGTCCCTTGGAACTCCTCTTGCCAGGGATCTGGCGACTCTTGTGGTCTATTCCAACGCAGACCGTGATCGGCTGGTTGTTGACGGGAGAGATTACGGTTCGACTCGAAGTGGTGGCAGGTCCATCGAAGTGTCTCTGGGGCGACACGAGGTTCGAGTGGAAAAAGGGCTCATCGGTTGTGAGATTCGGGTCTGGTTGCGAAAAGGGGAAGAGCTTACCCTGTATGCAGATCCTTGGAAGAACAGCTTCGGGCTGGTTTCCTCACTTGGCCAACCCGTTACGTCGAAGGTCGAGAGGAATGGCGATTTTTGTTTTGACTGCGCCACAGTTCGAGTGGCCAATCAGTGCAATCGAGCACTTTGGATCGCCATGTACCTCAAGGGCTACCGAGCCGATGTTTGGGAAATGCACAAGTGGTACAGGTTGAATCCTGGTGAGCAAACCGAAATTCTCAGCACGAGAAATCGGTATTTTGGAGTCTACGCCCAGAGTGCGGATTGGCAATCCTATTGGGCGGGAAATGCGAGGGAGGTCATCGATGGCGCGGAATATTGGTTCACGGAAGTCGATATCGGAACCCGGGTGACCACCTACACTTATCGATTTGGTTGTGGCTCGGCTCCGACCGTAGATACTTTCTCTCAAAGCAGCAGAGGCAAGAAACCCGAAAGAGACGGGACACCATTGCTTGCCTTGATGGCGCAAGTGCGGGGAAGTTGGATCGTCGAAAACTCAAAAGAGAGCTCAGTTATGCAAATGTGGATTCGAGCTGATGGGCAGGTAGATCAGCTTCGCACTACCACGATGGGGATGCAATTCAATGGCGGAAAGCCTATTGTCGTTGATCGCAACGTTGGCACGATAAGGGTTGTCGCCGCAACAAAGATGAAAATACAATTCAAACATTCGACTTTGACCGCGACCTATTGGCCGGAGACAGATCAGCTAGAGACTGTTTGCAGAGAGCCATATTATAGTCAGTATATTTACGACCGACGGACGGGGACGAACCGTGGACGTTGAGCCGAGTGGGAGTTGCCGAATTGGCTTTGCAGCCAATGATAGGGCAGGCGTCCCGCCTGCCCTCGGGCTATTATCTGGGCCGTGAGAAGACTTCCGGTGGCTCCAGGTGAGGAGAAAAAATGATGCGTTTCGCGGGTTTGCCTGTGCTGGTTTTGCTGACCTTCCTTGTTTTTGGGGGCCAGTTTCCAAGCCGCGCTCGGGCGGAGACCAACGGCTCGGAGAGCAAGCTTCAAGGCCTGGTGCCTTCCGATGCCACGATGGTGATGGTTCTCGATTCCAGAGCGATGGTTGGGTCGGAGTCTCTCCGTGATATCTGGGAGGTGTTCAAGTGGTTCCTTCCGGAGGTTTCAAGGTCTGTTCCGGCCTTTCTGGCCCAATGCCACCTCGATTTTTCTCGCGACCCTTTCTCATTCATCGTTTCCATTGATCCCAGGGGGTTCGTGTTGGCCGTCGTGGGCGACCTGGACAAAGAAGCGGTTCTGCGGGCGTTCGATTCTCAGGGGCTGGCTGTTTCAAAGCAATCTTACAAGGGGCATGTTCTCTATTCTCTTTCCGCAGGCGACGAACAAGGGGAACAAGGGGGCGCTTCCTCTTCCATGGCCTTTTTGCCCCATGGGCTGCTCCTAGGCCCGACGGAATCCGTGCAAGTGAGTATGGGAAGCACGGAGATCCCGAGGCAGGCGATGCTCGTTCCGCCCTCCTCGGGAAGCCTTCTGACCTTGGCTTGGGGAAAACCGGAATTGGAGCTTGCCGGAGAGCACGTTCCGTCCAAGGTGCCACCGACTTTTCCCAGTGTTTTGCGCAATCTAAAAAGTCTGCGCCTACGATTTGGCTTGCGGGAGGAGATGGCGTTGGAGTTTGCGGCAACGTTTGAGAGCAGTGCTGACGCTCGCGCTTTTCAGGCTCTCCTTGAAGAGATGAGGCGAACGGTGGTTTCGGGCCAATGGATTCATACCGAGAGCGGTGCAATCATACCGGAGCTCTATCTGTCCAGCCCACTGTCACCCGTCAACCCTGATGTGCAAGAAATGGCTCGGAATGCGGCGGTGGCTTCTTACGATGCGAGGGTTGCGGCGCGGATCGTGGTGCCTGGTGACTTGACGCGGGCAATGGTACGTCAGATTCAGCGTGAAATGACTGCCCAAAATGTAAGGGAGACCAATACGGGTACGGAGATCCGGCTTCCTTCAGCGCCGTTATCCTGGACATTGCACCAATCCCAGGGATCTCTGAGTTATTATGCCACCGAGTTTGCCAGCGGCGGGGGCTCCCTTCAGGTTTCAAAAAAACTGATGAGCGCGGAGCTCAAGCGGAGATCCACCAGCGAGCTAGTCCAGGGAATCAGAGCCTCTTTACTGCAGGCCGGGTTTTCTGTGGTTTCCCTGAGAATCGCGGCAACCAGCAAAGCCAGAGAAGCCATCGCAATCGAGTACCGGGAAGGAGGGATCTCCCACTACTTGATCGCGTTTTCCAAGGATGAGATGGAGAAGACCGGATTGGTGGAATACCTCTATTATGTGGACGGTTGGTCAGGCTCGCCGGAAAACTTTTCCGTGATCAAGGAGACAGTGGAATTCGTTGCCATGGGAATTATTGGGAATGTTTCCTCCGAGGTTGCCGCCATCCATGTCCGCCAACAGATGCGGGACTATGTCAACGATTACCGCCTGATGTCCAACACTTTGACCATGATGCACAATTCAAGCATGGCAATCATAGCCAATATGCCGGGGGCCGAGGGTTGGGTCGTGGTGGATCCGAACTGACCTTTCCTTCTGGTGCTAGAGGACCGAAACCACGGGAATTGCCAGGATTGGCCCCATGGAAGTGCCATCAGATTCCCAGCGGGTGAAGGCGAAGCCGGGATCGTAGAATGTCTGGATGGGGATGATGTGGCGG
This sequence comes from bacterium, assembly GCA_024278345.1. Classification (GTDB taxonomy): domain Bacteria; phylum CSSED10-310; class JAJRTK01; order JAJRTK01; family JAJRTK01; genus JAJRTK01. The sequence goes on from JAJRTK010000197.1 coordinate 4,638, forward strand.
TCAGGAGGCCGTGCTAAGACTGTCTTTCGAAAGGCTACACGAAGCGGGAGCTGGAAGTCTAGTTTGCTCCTATTGGGTTGCGTAGGGTAGAATCTTTCCTAGGCAACAACCTGCAGCTTGGAGGATGCCGATGGTTTCCCACGCTGACGATGGAGCGGGGCGACAGACAATCCTTGTGGTCGATGACCTGTTCGCGAACCGTCTTTCGCTGGAGGCATTGCTCACCAAGGCCAATTATCGGGTTGTCACCGCGGCGGACGGGAAGGAGGCGCTGGCACTGGTGGAGAGGGAAAAGCCAGCTCTGGTGCTGCTGGATGTCTTGATGCCAGTGATGTCTGGAACGGAAGTCCTCCAGGAGCTCAAGCGCCGGGATGAGACTCGCTTGATCCCGGTGGTCATGCTTTCTATCCAGTCGGCCATCGCTGATCGCATCGACGGCTTGACCCACGGTGCCGACGATTATATTGGAAAGCCCTTCAACAACGAGGAGCTGCTAGCCAAAATCCGGGCGCTCCTCAAGATCCGCGATCTGAGTGAGCAGCTCCGCAACGCGGAAAAGCTGGCGGTTTTGGCTCAGGTGGCCGTCAGCGTCAATCACCAGATCAACAATCCCCTTTCGGCGATCCTCTATTCCGTGGAACTGCTGGAGCATGATTTGGGTGGGGATGAGCAAGGAGCGCGGGAGCAATTGCAGACCATTCGGGATGCGCTGGAGCGGATCAAGTCGGTGATGTTTCGCCTTCGGGGCGCCACTGAAGTGGTTCCAATTTGCTATTTGGGCGACATTGAGATGTTGGATTTCTGAAGTTCGAACCGTCGCCACGGGAAGAGGTGGCGGGAACCTCATGGCGGGATCAGGGGTGGCATAAGTGGCCCAAGTCATTAGTGAATGGGAAGTGCGTGCGGCAGCGTCTTCGGGTTTTTTGATGGTGCCGGAGGGCGCGTTGGTGACTCCTCTTGCTCGTGAGGTTGCTCGGGACTTGGGAATCAAGCTTGGCAGTCGCCCTCGGGTGGAGCGGCGGAAATTCGTCTTCGGTAATTGGAAGATGAACCTGTCCTTGGATGCCGCGGTCTGGCTTCTTCAGTCTCTTGCCGGTGCGCCGGAGTTGCGCTCTTGTCGGGCTGGGATAGGGGTTTTCCCGTCCTACCCCTACCTGGTGCTGGCCAAGGCGCTGCTGGAGGGGAGTTGTATTGGTCTGGGCGCCCAGGATTTGCACCAGGAAAAGGAGGGTGCCTTTACGGGTGAGGTCTCCGGCTCCATGCTGGAGAGTCTGTGCCAATATGTGCTGGTGGGCCATTCGGAGCGTCGGCGTTACCGGGACGAAACCTCTGACCTGGTTTGGAAGAAGGCCAAGGTGGCGCTGGCCCATGGCTTGACGGCGGTTGTGTGCGTTGGTGAATCGGCTCGGGATCGCGAGGGGAACCGCACTTCGGTGGTGTTGCGTGAGCAATTGGCTGGAGTTTCGGCGGCAGTGGCTTCTGGTGAGGCCCAGCGGTTGATCGTCGCCTACGAGCCGATCTGGGCCATTGGAACTGGGCGGCGTGCGGGCCGGAGCGAAATTGAGTTAGCCCACGGTCAAATTAGGGGCCTGCTCCGCTCGGCTCTAGGGGACGTGGGCGATGAGATACCGATCTTGTATGGTGGAAGTGTTCAGCCAGATTCGTGTGCCGAGCTCGCGGCTTCGGTTTCCATTGATGGATTTCTAGTGGGAGGCGCATCCCTGGACGAGGATTCGTTCGTGGGGATTGCCATGGCCTTCCGGGAGACGAACGGATGAGACTCTTGATCGTCGGTGCGGATCACGGTGGGTTCGAAC
>JAJRTK010000198.1 GCA_024278345.1 bacterium
CCTCCAGGCTTTCCGGAGAGCTGGCTTCGACGTGCTGGGCCTTGTCCACGAACCAACGGCCGCCGCCATCGAGTACGCCCATCTCCATCCCAGGTTCATTCAAAAGGCGCCCCGCCACGTTTTGGTCTACGATTTGGGGGGCGGCACATTCGATGCCTCCGTAGTTCGAGTCGAAGCGGAACAGATCCAGGTGCTCGTTTCCAACGGCCTGGAACGGCTGGGCGGAGACGACTTCGACCAGGTGATGCTGGAGCTCGCCCTGGAAAAAGCTGGGATTCCCTCCGAGCAAGTTCCCGAGGAGCTTTTCCCGATCCTCCTCATGCGCTGCAAGGATCTCAAGGAGGCAATCCGCGGAACCACGAAGAAATGGTATCTTGATCTGGAAGAGCTCGGCTGCGAGGATATCCCGCTCTACACCGCTGAGTACTATGATCGATGCCAGCCTTTAGTGGAGAAGACGATCCGCAAGACCGACGAGGTGATTGAAGCCGCCGGCCTGGAAGCTCTGGGCAGCATCAATGCTTTGCTCCTTGCCGGTGGCGGTTCCCAGCTCCCCCTGGTTCGCCGTGCCCTCAAGGCCCTTGTGGGGCGAAGGCTCAAAAGCGCGCCCCAGCCCTTTGCCACCACGGCCGTGGGACTTGCCGTCCATGCCGATTTGGCATCTTCGAGGCCGGTCTTCGATCGCCTGAGCCGCCATTTCGGAGTGTGGCGCGAGTCGGATGCCGGGCGAGTCCGGATCTTTGACACCCTCTTTTCAAGGGGAACACCACTGCCGTCCCGAGGCCAAAAACCGTTGGAACGAGTCCGCTACTACCATCCCGCCCACAACGTGGGCCACTTCCAATTCGAGGAGTGTACCGGCGTTTCGGCCAATGGCCGCCAATTGGAGCATTCCACGGCCTGGAACAAGATCCTCTTCCCCTTCGATGCGAAGCTGGGACCCAATGAACCTTTGGAAAACCTTCCCGTGGAGCGTTCCGAGCATTTTTCCGATTGCCTGGCCACCGAACGGTATCTGTGTGACGAGCGGGGTATCATTACCGTGGAGATCAGCCGCGACACTCCGCCGCTGGAACGAAAATATATGCTCTATCGCTAGCGGGTGGAAGGGCGCGACACCACCAAAAATTGAGAGGCTCTGCGCATGCACTTGGAATCCAGTTTCTTGGACAAGGGCCAGTACACCACTGCCGGAATCCTGAAATACGAAGCGGTCTTCGGCGAAAACTTCATCAGCACTGGCGGCGCCAAGACCACTGCCGAAATCTTGCCACTCCTGGGGCTCCAGCCGGGGATGCGGGTTCTGGACATCGGCTGCGGGATCGGGGGCTCAGCCTTTCAAATGGCCCGGGATTACGGAGTCCACGTTCTTGGTGTCGATCTTTCCAAGAACATGCTGACCCTGGCGCGTCAGCGCTGCCAAAAGGCCGGCCTGGAGCATCTTATTTCCTTTGAGCACGGCAATATTCTGGACGATGACAGGCAAGAAGTTTTCGACGTTGTGTACAGTCGCGACGCCTTCCTGCATATCCACGACAAGAAACGGCTCTTGCAGGTGATCCGCCGCCTCCTCCGCTCCGGGGGACGGCTGGTTTTTACCGATTACCTGTGCGGTGCGCGGCCGTGGAGCCGGGGCTTTGAGGAGTACGTCCGCCAGCGGAGCTACGATCTTCGAACCCTGGAGGGATATGAATCTCTTTTGATGGAAGCGGGGTTTGCTGGAATCAACGCAAAGGACCAAACGGATCGGTTTGTTGAGATTCTCAGGGAAGAGCTTGCCACCATGGTCTCCGCGAAGCTGGATCCCGGGGATTTCCGGGAACTTGGTCAAAGCTGGAGGGACAAGATCCATCGCGCTATCCAGGGGGACCAGCGGTGGGGTTTGTTTGTGGCGGTAAGTCCTTGAGAGCCGGTCAACCGGGAGCGGGGGTCTTTTTTTGGGGGGGGAGGCGTCTTGGGGGCATTGAGCCCAGGTGAAGGGTGGTGGGGTGCGAGTGGCGGCGGACGGATTGCCGCCGCGACGAGCGGAACTCAACACAACTGAACACAAGGGAGTACATCTGGACTTTGCCCTTTGGGCGTTTTATCATTCGTTTTTGCGGGACGCCGCGGCTCATGGGGAAGGACGGTTGGAGTTGGCTGGAAGGCCAGAGTGCTTGTTGCGTCCATGAGGCGGGGAGCGGAAGTCGCGGAAAGATGATGGAGCCAGGGAGAATGGAACGTCGTTTTGGGGCATTGTTGGCGGTCGTGGCCCTCTTGGCTCCGACGTGGGCGGGTTTGCGGCTTGTTCACGGAGAAGAGGTCCGTGATCTGCCGAATGTCGTGATTTTTCTCATCGACACGCTTCGTGCGGATCGCCTTGGAGGGTACGGCTATCCCGTGGCGACCTCGCCCAATATCGATGCGCTGGCCCGGGAAGGGGTCCTCTTTCGGCAGGCTCACGGGGCGGCGCCCTGGACGCTTCCTTCCATCGTCTCTCTCTTGACCTCGACCTTCCCGTGCGAACACCGGATTTTGGCGGACGGTCAGAAACTTTCCAGCAAACAGGAGCCTTTGGCCGAGCGATTGAAGCGAATCGGATACAGGACAGCGGCATTTTACGCGAATCCCTATGCCGGAAAAATCTCGGGCCTCCGCAGAGGTTACGATTCTTCGCGGCAACGGCAACAGACAGGAGGCTTGATTGTTTGGCAGTGGCTGGAAACCGAAGACCCGCGCAACTTTTTCCTGTACATCCATAATGGCGAGCCGCACAATCCCTATCTGAAGCGCCAGCAATGGATGCGCATTTTTGGCGGAGTTTCCAAGGCCGTGAGTCGATCTCTGGGCCTTGAGACGAGACAGCTCCGGCGGTTGACTCGTTGGGACTTCAGGAATCGTGTGCCAATAGGAACGACGGACAACTCCAAGGCACAAAGGCGGCTCATCGGCAACCTGGATCGCCGGCGTGGAGATTATTCGATCCTCTACGACGGAAGTGTCCGTCTGGCGGATAGCCGAGTGGGCGAAGTTCTCGACGTCTTGCGGCAGCGGGGAATCCTGGATGAGACGCTTTTCATTCTGCTGTCCGATCACGGAGAGGAGTTTGGCGAACATGGTGGCTGGCTCCACGATCAGTCGGTCTACGAAGAGCTCATTCGCGTCCCCATGGTTTTGCGGTTTCCAGGGCGCCAGTTCGCTGGCCGGATCGTGGGCGAACCGGTGTCGCTCGTGGACGTGCTCCCGACGATTGCCGACTTTCTTCGTCGGCCACGGATTGCCAGTGCCGCCCGAGGCCGAAGTCTGATGCCGCTCATTCGCGGTGAAGCCTCCGAGGCCTCAGCGGGCTCCGGCATCTTGGCCATGCGCCTGAACAAGAAAAAGTACTATCGGCCATTCAAGGAGAGCCGGGGCGACAAGAATGTCCTCGTCCGCCATGGCCAATGGAAAGGGATTTGGAATGCCGAGGTCGGGACCTTGGAGCTCTACGATCTAAGGCGGGACCCCGGCGAGACAGATGATCGGGCAGCGGAAAACAAGGCTTTGAGCGATTCGATGAAAAAAAAGGCAGCCTCCTGGTTGACCACCTGTGAAAGTCCGTGGGAAGAGACCGTTCCTTTGGTCGCTCCGGAGTTGGACAAGGAATCGGAAGCGGCCCTGCGGGCTCTGGGTTATATCGACTAGCGGCTTGAGTCGGAGACCCGTTGGTCGATGTCGTCCCGGAGTTGCCTTGCTTTCTGGACGAGATCGTTAAGCTCTTCGGCCATCATGGCACGAAACTCTTCATCCCGGATGGAAGGAAGGTTGACCCGGACATTGTAGACGGCGCCTTCGACGCCGGCACAGGCCATCAGAGCGGCGACCCCGCCGTCGGTGATGGATGCGGTGTTTCCCTTTTTCACCACGATAAGAGCCAGCTCCAGCGCTTGGAGGCAGAGCTTTGCCGTCTCGAGAGGGACTTTGGAGGCCGCCTTGTAACCCTCCTGGATCGCCCTTCGCCGCCGCTCCTTTTGCTCCGGTCCGCCGGATGGAAGGCGCATGGCTTCCAGTACTGAGTTGAAGGCCTCCGTGTCCGTGTCCACGGCTCCCGAGAGTTTTTGCTGGATGGCCTGCGTTTTGAGGGCGACTTCATTGAGCTCGCCATAGACTTCTTCGTATCCTTCCTTGCCCACGGTGAGATTCGCCACCATGCCAGCCAGAGCGGCTCCAAGTGCTCCCGCCAGGGCCGCCACGCTTCCGCCGCCGGGGGCCGGAGATTCCCGGGAAACCTCATCCACGAAATCCCTTGCCGAGAGGGACATAAGGCAGCGAGCAGGCCTCTCTGGAAGGCCGATGACCTTTTTCTCGATCTCGAAGGGGGCCACTTCGGAAAACCCCATGGAACGAACCGCCACGTCCAGAATATCCCGCCAGGGCAACCCCTTGGGGCCGCCGTATCGGTCGATGTAGTAGAGCCCGGCATCGTAGAGTGCCTGGAAAGGTACCAGGCCTACAATCTCTGACCCCGTCACCACAAGGCCGCGCTCGTGAGCCAGCCGCCGGCAAGCCTCCAAGACTTCGTGAACGGGCGTGGCGTAGATGTTTGTGAGGTTCATGGTGATCTGGGCGCAGCCATATTCCTCGATCACCCAGCCGGTGGCCTTGCAGTGATCGAAGAGACCGGGAGCCTTCACCGGGCGCCCTTCGAGGCCATCGATAGGCTGATTCCAGAGTTTCAGGAAAACCGGCCAGTTGAAATCGTGCTTCGCCCTGTAATGCTGGCGGAGGGTGTCAGTGGTTTCAGCGATTTCGTGGCACATTCCGCAGGGCAAGATCCGCTTGCTTGGAGAATAGCGGAGAATCTCGCCTCGGAAATAGTGGGGGTGAATGTTTCCCCGTCGAACAGAGCGTCCCTTCTTTCGGATGGCGAAGGCGATATCGATGGCGTGCCGTTTGTCCCGGGTATTGAGGTTGATGTTATAGGCGACCAGAAATTCTCGGGCCCCGATAGTGACGACGCCGGTTCGGGCGGCCTGATCGTTCCATTGTGCGGGTCCGAAGTCCGGTGCCCAGTGGGGATCGGCCAGCTTCTTGGGAAGGGCTTCGTACTCGCCCTGGCGGACGTAGGCCAGGTTTTTCCGTTCCGGGCGTAGGGCGGCCTGCTCGTACAGGTAGACCGGGATACCGAGTTCATCGCCCACGCGCTTTCCAAGGGTTCTTGCGAGTTTCGCGCAATCCTCCATTGTCACGCCCGACACGGGGACGAAGGGGCAGACATCCACGGCTCCGTGACGGGCATGTGCGCCTCTATGTTTTCGCATGTCGATGAGGTCCGCCGCCGTTTCAATGACGCGGAACGCGCCCTCCAGGACGGCCTCAGGCGGCCCCACGAAGGTGAGCACGGTCCGGTTGGTGTCGGCGCCGGGATCGACATCAAGAACGCGGACGTAATCGGTGGCCGCCGCGGCCTGAGCAATGGCGTCGATGACGGATTGATCGCGGCCTTCACTGAAGTTGGGTACGCATTCGACAAGCAACGTTCACCTTCCTTTTCCAGGGGGATCGCGGGGCGAATCCCATTTTTTTGTAGGTGGAGTGTAATGATCTGTGGCTTGGGGCGCAAGAACCTTGAGACCGCTGGAGTTCCCTGGAGTTCCCTGGCGCTTTTTGCCGTCAAGGGGCCTTGGTCATCGTTTCGGCCACCCTGCAGAATCTCAGGCGCCGCCCCAGGGCCTCCGGCCCTGGAACCCGGCGGAGGCTCCGCCTCCGGACCTCCGCTGGGAGCGCTGCTCCCAGGCCC
>JAJRTK010000199.1 GCA_024278345.1 bacterium
CCCTTCCCGGGCTTGAGACACCTACGAAAACCTATACGATGGGTCGCGACATGACGTCCGAAAGCGGCACCCCCCGAGAGGGCCGCCCGTGGACTCTCCTGCTCGGACCCGGCGTACGCCTGGAGGCGGCCTTCCCGCTCTTCCAGGGACTCTTGACGGTCCCCACGACGGACGACCCCGCGACGGGGAACACCTACCTCGAGCAGCTGGAGGACCTGGGCGCGCTAATTTGCGAGTTCCCGGAATCCGGCAGGCTGCTGCTGGATGCGGACTGTATTCCGCTGGAAGACGTGGGCCTCGTGCGACGCTTCCAGGGCGGCCACCCGAGCTGGGAGCTGCACCTGGTCGGCAGCGACCCCGGCCGAGCCGCGGCCCGCGCGCTGCGTCAGCTGCCCGGCAGCCGCTGGTGGCCGGCACCGCTGGAGGTCGAGAGCCTGTACAGCCTGGCGACCCTGGACGTGGGCGGCGCGCCGCCCCGCGAGGACCCCACCGCGGCAGCCGAAGCGGCCGACGAGGGCCCCGACCCCAGATCCGAGGCCGGACCGCGGAGCGCGCAGCGCGGCGACTCCTCACTCCTGGCGCGGGTGGAGGCGCCGTCGCGGGAAGAGGTGGCCGACGCGCTCTCCGGCACGTATTGCCGCTGCACGGGCTACGAGCAGGTCTTTGCGGCCGTGGAGCTGGCCCGGAGGCGGATGGCGGATCCGGAGTTCACCTGCGAGCTGGCGCCTGAATTCCGGAAGGAGCTGAGGCATATCGGCAGCGTGAGGCCGAAGGTGGATGGCCCGCGGCTGGCTCGTGGGGAGAAGGCCTACGTGGAAGACATGGTCCAGCCTGGCAGTTGTCACATGGCCATGCTCCGGAGTCCCCACGCCCACGCCTACATCCGGCGCATCGACGCCGAGGCGGCTCGGGCCATGCCCGGCGTTCTCCTGGTGTTGACCCACGAAAACTGCCCCGATGTCTACTACAACCAGGCGGGCCAGGGATTCCCCGAGCCATCGCCGTATGACCGGAGGATGTTCGGGCAAAAGGTGCGTCACGTGGGGGACCGCGTGGCGGCGGTGGTGGCCGAGACGCCGGAGATCGCCCGGGCGGCGCTGGAAAAGATCGCGGTGGAATACGAGGTGCTGCCGCCGGTCCTCACCGTCGATGAAGCGGCGGCGCCGGGCGCGCCGATCCTGCACGACAGCGTGGTGGAATACGTGGTGGGCGCCCCGGAAGACCTGGACAACAGCGGCGCCGATCCCCGGGACGGCAAGGTCATCTACCAGTTCCCCATCCACGGGGATCCTCGTCGGAACATCGCCGCGGCGGTGAGCGGGGGCATCGGGGATTTGGAGGCCGGCTTCCGGGAAGCCGACCTGGTCATGGAGCGTGAATACCAGACCGGCCGCATCCAATGCACTCCGCTGGAGCCCCACGTCTCCTATGCGCGCCTGGAAGGAGGGCGCCTGGTCATCCACGCGTCCACGCAGGTGCCGTGGCACCTCAGGCGCATCGTGGCCCGGGTGCTGGGGATCGGCGAAAACAAGATCCGAGTCATCAAGGAGCGCGTGGGCGGCGGATTCGGAGCGAAGCAGGACATCGTCATGGACGAGGTCGTGGCGTATGCCGCCTGGACCACGGGCCGGCCGGTCTTTTTCCGGTTCACCCGGGAAGAGGAATTCATCGCGTCGCGCACCCGGCACCCCCACAAGATCCGGGTCAAACTGGGAGCGAAGCGGGACGGCAAACTGACGGCCATGTACATGAACGTCAAGGCCAATACCGGGCCGTACGGCGCCCACTGCCTCACCGTCCCCATGAACTCGTGCGGCAAGACCCTGCCTCTTTTCCTTTGCGACAACGTGAAGTTCGATGTCACCTCCTACTACACCAACATCTCGCCCACCGGGGCGTACCAGGGTTACGGGGCGCCCCAGGGCTCCTTCGCGGTGCAGATGTGCGTGGCCGAGCTGGCCGACGCGCTGGGGATCGATCACCTGGAGATGCTGGAAAAGAACCGCGTGGACGATGGGACCATGCTGGAGATCCTCCGCTGCCTGGGCGAAGGGCGGGAGGGCAAGGCGGAGCGGATTTCGAGCTGTGGCCTGGGGCCGGCGCTGGAAAAGGGATCCAAGCTCATGAGCTGGGGCGTCAAGGAGCCGGCGCCGGAACCGGAGATCCGCATCGGCCAGGGCGTCGCCACGGTGCAGCAGGGGTCGGGCCTGCCGGGCCTCGATTCGGCGAACGCCTCCATCACGCTCCTGAGCGACGGATCGTTCATGCTCCTGAGCGGCGGCGCCGACATCGGGACCGGTCTCGATACGGTGACCACGAAAATGGCGGCGGAAGTCCTCTGCGTGCCCATGGAACGGGTTTCGGTCATCTCGGCCGACACCGACGTGACGCCGTTCGACGTGGGCGCCTACGCCTCCAGCGGAACCTTCTTCTCCGGCAGCGCCGCACTCAACGCAGCCCGGGACCTGGAACGGCAGATCCGGGAGGTGGCGGCCCAGCTCATGGGCGAATCCGCGGAGAACCTGGCCCTGGTCTATCCCGGCCTGATCCGCGGCAAGAAGGGGGAAATCCCCCTGGAAGAGGTGGCGAGGCACGCGGAAAAGGGCGACGGCTGCGGGCAGCTCATGGGCTTCGGTCGCTTCACGACCGACAAGGCCGCGTTTCCCTACGGCGCCCATTTCTGCCAGGTAGCCGTGGATACCCGGACCGGAGAGGTGCAGATCCAGAAATACTACGCGCTCCAGGATTGTGGAACCCCCATCAACCCGGAACTCGCACTGGGCCAGATCTACGGGGGCGCCCTCAAGACCATCGGCCACTCGCTGTACGAAGACCTGGTCCTGGACGAAAAGGGTGTCCCCCTGAACCCGACCCTCCGGGACTACGCCGTCCCCATGATCGGCGACCTCCCGGCGGACTTCCGCGCCGAGCTCATCGACGTCCACGACCCTCACGGCCCGTTCGGAAGCAAGTCCATCGCGGAAATCTCCTGCAATGGAGCCGCGCCGGCCATCGCCGCCGCCATCCACGATGCCGTGGGCGTCTGGATCCGGAGCTGGCCGTTCACGCCGGAGAAGATCCTCCGGGCCCTGGGGAAGCTTCCCGACGACAACCCGAAATGGGAAACAACGGAAGCCACATAAAGCGGGCCGCCGGAAATCGAGACCCGAATAGAGTCCCCGGATCGCTGCCGCGCTGAGCGCGGCCGCGCCTGAGGCCAAGTTTTTCCCCCGGCGGCGGGTCACGCCGCGCGTTACTCGAAGGTCGTCCGGGGATTCCATCCCCGGTCCCCTGGCAGGGCTTTGCCCCGCACTCACCAGGGAGCGTGCTCAACTTCCCGTTGCAACAAAGGGCAACGGGACTCGGTCATGGTACCGGCCACGGTTCAGATTTCAGACGCCGCCCCGGGGCTTCCAGCCCTGGAACCCGGCGGAGGCTCCGCCTCCGGACCTCCGATGGGAGCGCCGCTCCCAGACCCACGCCAGGGAGCCAGCTCCCTGGGCCCCTCTTTGTGCGCTGCGTGCTTTTTTCGGGTGGCCGGTACCATGACCGAGGCCGGGCAACGGGATCCCAGCCCACATTGATGTACGGCGGTGGGCCTCGCTTATGCTCGGCATCTCGCTGCGCTCGGCACTCCGTCTTTTTTCTTTGGTCACATGTCCCGTATTGCGTGAATGCCCGGCACAGCGCCAGGACCTGGAGTCCCCTCCGCCGACCACCGATGACCGGTGCTATTTTTTTAGGAATGGTCCCAGGTATCGTATTTTTGGGGTCCTTTCTCGCCCACGCTCCCCTGAAAACCAGAAAAACTGAAAAAACATCCAAAGAATACTTGACAACCAGTCGCTCACATCTTATCTATATAGGTGAGGAAGGAAACCAATGCTTTCAATCTAGATTTCGCCGCGTCCATACGAAGCGCAGGGCCTTATGGCACGAATCAACGCTTCCGGGCGACAAACGGCGATCAGCTCAACATCCCATGACACCGGCTCCCGAAGGAGCCGATCCACAATGAAGGAGAAGGATATGTTGACCCGATGGAATCCCTATCGAGAATTTGCACTGCTCCAGGAAGACGCCAATCGCCTTTTCGACATTTTCACCCGACGAGGCAGCGGTACCACGCCCATGACCGGCTGGAATCCCGCAGTCGATATCTTGGAAGACGAAGACGCCTACACCATCACGGCGGAGCTTCCAGGACTGGACAAGGATGATGTGGAAATCCACCTAGAAAACCGCACCTTGACCATCCAAGGTGAAAGGGCGCGGGAAAAAGAAGTGAAAGAGGAATCCTACCACCTGACGGAGCGCTTCTTCGGCAGGTTCTCCCGCTCCTTCACGCTCCCCTCCAGCATCAATCAGTCGAAGATCGCGGCAAACTTCAAGGAAGGTGTCCTCCAGATCACGCTTCCCAAGATGGAAGAAGTGAAGCCGAAGCTCATCGAGGTGAAGTGCGGCTGAGCTTTTTGCACGGGCCGGTCCCGCGGGCAGCCGACGGTGAGTGTCCGGTTTTCGGGCATCGGTGGTGACCGGGGCCCAGCGGAGCGAAAGCTGGAAGAACAGGACCGGTGGCCACCGTCGCCGCCGTACAGATCTTGGGCCAGGATGCATGCATCCTGGCCCTTTCTCTTGTGGATAGCTGAAACCCTTTCCGCGGGTCAGGCGACTGGATGGAGACTCGTGGCCTGGGGTCCTCGGTCTCCCGGCCCTTCCGAGAAGCGGGCCATTGTGCCGATTTCGAGTTTATCGAAACTTCCCGTGGCAACGCTGTTCTTGTGGAAAAAGATCTCGCGACCATCGGGCGTCTCAAGGAAACCGTAGCCCTCATGATAGAAGAGCTGGCTTACCCGCCCCATGACGGGATCGTCGTGGCCCTTCACCTTTCGTCGGCGCTCCTCGGAATGATCCATGAGCTGGCGTTTTGCTGCCTTGAAGGCGTTTTTGACGGCAATGTAGGGATCCTCGTTCGCCTGGTTCTCCGTAGGTTCACGGTTCACGACGATCTCACGGCCGGGAACACGGAGGATAATCTTGACGTGAAACAGTTTGCCGCTTCGTTGGTGACGATGCGGAAGCTCCAGAACCACCCGACAACCCAATATCCGGTCATAGTATCGTTTGAGAGCCTCGACCTTTTGCCGAATCCTCTCCTCGACGAACTCTGAAGGCTGCATTCCGAGGAACACGACTTCAACGGGTGTCTGCATAGTCTTCTCCTCTATTTTCACGAACCTTTGGGGATCTTTCATCCATGCCCAACCCGGATCTCCATCCGAATCCAGACCTTGGAGCTGCTCCCGCTTCAGACAGCCATCCGCCTGTGGAACTTCGGAGGATAAAAGCACCGCACTCGAAAAGAAGGAAGGGGTCCTGCCGCCAGCGGAGCTGGCGTCTCTGGCCCGGGTGGATCGCAAAGTGCGGGTGCAAAACCAACGATGAACTTTAGGCCGGACGCGCTGGGATTCCATGGAAATCCTTGGGGAGAGTTTCCCGGCAGGTCAGTGTGGTGTGTCAAGGAACTTCCTACCAAAAAAAAAGTGGAAGCTCCATTCCGCTAAGCCCTGCATCGGGCCAAATCACACAATCCTCTCCAATGGTGGTGGAGTAAAAGCATGTCCATCAAGCCAACATCCCCCCGTAAAGAGATCCAACCAGGCTCAGGGGAAAAGGGTTGCTCCTCCCTCTTACACGCCAATCGAAAATGGAACCGCAAAGTCCCTGTTATCGGGGAACGACAGCCAGATCCAGGACTCTGTTTCAAGAGTGATCGGCTCCAGATAACCAAACTTTTGGCCCACCCACACTGACGGCGGAAGAAATCCTTCACCTGAACTCGGTCATCGGCTCGGTCACCGAATCCGGCCACGGCCCCAGGGCCACCGACCCTGAAACCCATCGGTGGCGGCCTTCGGACCTCCGCCAGAAGCGCTGGTTTATGATCTTACCGTGAAAGTACACGCCTACATGGAGGCCGGAAGGCCTCCATGCAAAAAAATCGGGGAATGAGTTTGTGCGCAGGCCTTCCGGCCTGCGCACGCTCTTGGCGGCGGAGACGTATTGGGGCATCCACGTAAAGCGGGACACTCCATGGATTGTGGCACTGCCGAGACCTATCAGATTCGGTTGACAACTTCACCGCTGGGGCGGGCCTCCTTCCCGGCTCCGTGCAGCCCGGAGGGCGCTACACCGGCAAGATGCCGGTGCCACCGTTTCGGCGAAGAAAATTGTGAAGCAAAAAC
>JAJRTK010000200.1 GCA_024278345.1 bacterium
TGATATGGCAAGGGAACCCCGATACGCACCCGAATCTTACGGCCGCGGGGAAGGACCGAGCCCTTGGGCAGAATCCCGTGCGTCCCGTCGATCCAGATGGGCAGTAGATCCATCTTGTGCTCCAGGGCAAGGAGACCCACACCCGCCTTGAAGGGCGCCATCCGCCCCGTCTTGGAGCGCGTCCCCTCGGGAAAAAGGAGCAGGCTGTGGCCCGATTCCAGCGCGTTTCCAGCCTCCCCGAGAGACTTGGCTGCACCGCCCTGGCGCTCCATGGGCACGAGGTTCGTGAGCTGCCTGGCCAGGCCGGCCTTGAAAGGCGTGTCGAAAAAGTAATCCTTCGCCGCCAGCGTCACCATGCCCTCCGCCGCAGAACCCAGCGCATGGAGGACAACCCCCGTATCGAGGTGGCTCGCGTGGTTCGCCGCGGCAATGAAACGTCCCGACAAGGGGATGTGCGCCCGCCCGCTCACCCGAACGTCCAGCATCCGCCCAAACAGCGCTTCCCGGGCCAGGTCAAGGCTCTTCCGTCCAACAGCCGCCAGAGGCTCCGGCAAGGGCTCAGGTAAAATAGGCTCCTCAGAGGCAAACCCAACCGGCCCCCTAGTATGGCGTTGGGTTGCGTTCCTCTCGGGCTGCTCGCGGCCGCTCCCATCCCTCGACCCTTCCACCGGAAGACCTTCGCGGCCACCGGCATGACCTAGATGATCCGCCAACTCCCGGGGCATGGACCCGGAAAACCCACCGGACCCGGCGCCCGTCACCGGAGAAAGCAGCTCTCCGGCGGCCTGAGCCGCGAATCCAGCCAGAGCGCCCAGGAAGCCGGTTCCGGCCCAGGCTGGAGGCAGTTCTTCCCGAGGCGACCGCCATGAGAAGCGCGACCGGGTCCCCGCGGCGCTGGCCGTGGCCCGCCGTGAAGAAGATGAAGCCCGGGCGGAGCACTGGGGAGTCGGTCTCTCGGTTGCCGCGGCAGCCCGGGGAGTTTCTCCCTCGGTTCCCGCGGCAGCCCGGGGAGTTTCTCCCCGCTTTCCTCTGGCAGGGCTTGGCATCGACTCAAGGCGAGACGATTCAATGCTCTCTTGCGTCGTACCAGCGCCTGGGTTACGGCCCGCGGCCATTGTCTCCACTCCGCTCCGGATCGATCGGCGGTCATCCGGGGACTCCGGTCGCGGCCCTGTGTGCCGCGTCTCGCTGACGCTCGGCATCCGGCCCCTGGCAGGGCTTTGCCCCGCACCCACCAGGGAGCTCGCTCCCTGGACCCACATCTTTGTACTTTGGGCGGATTCCCGGTTTTTCCTCCCACACGCTTTCACCAGGTCGCCCACGGTCTCGATTCCGGCGATCTCCTCACCGGACAATCGGAGACCGCAGCTCTCTTCCAGGAGCAGTCCCAGCTCCACGAGCTGAAGCGAGTCGAGGCCCAAATCCAGGGTCAGAGAGTGGCTCTCTGAAAGCTTGTCCACCGGCCGGCCGCTCAGGGCTGCAAGACTCGTCCAAAGGCCGGCCGGACCGGGACGCAAGCCCGATTCCACGCTGTCATCCCGATCCTTCTCCGCCTGGAGGATCGCCTTCAAGAGGCGTACGACCTTGGGCCGCTGGATCTTCCGGGTGGCGGTCCTGGGCAAGGATCCCGCCGTGAACCGGATAGCGCCAAGGCGCTTGTGTGGCGGAAGGCCGGCCGCAATCCTCTGAAACTCTTCCCGCAACTTGCGGCGGGCCCCATGGCGATCCAGTCCGCGCTTGTCGGCTTCGGCCTCCTCCACCACTGCCAGACAGGCGGGGCGCTCGCCTCCACGGCCATCCTCCAAGCCCACGACGGAAAGCTCCGTGCAAAGGGAATGCCCGCCGTACAGCTCTTCCAACTGGTCGGGATAAACGTTTTCCCCGTTGGCCGACAAGATCACGTCCTTCTTCCGGCCAACGATCCGCAGATGCCCCTTCCTGTCAAGAAAGCCCAGATCTCCCGTGTGAAGCCAGCCGTCTCGGAGCGCCGAGGCGGTCTCATCAGGCAGTTTCTCGTAACCGAGCATAACGCCCGGCCCAGAAGCGATCACCTCGCCGATGCCCTGATGATCCGGCTGGTGAATCCGGATCTCCACGCCGGGAACCGGCCGTCCCACGGCGCCGCCCCTGGGCATTCCGTTGGGCGACTGAACCGCCAGGACCGGCGCGGCCTCGGTGAGTCCGTAGCCCTCCAACAGCCTCAGCCCCAACCCCTGAAAGGTGCTCAAGACATCTTCTGAAAGGGCGGCGCCACCGCTGATGAGAAGGGGCCTGTGCCCTCCGAAAAACCGGTGGACCGGCGCCAGAAGAAGCGGGCCCGCGTTGATCCCGAACCGCCGCCAAAGCTCCCGGTTCAGACGGCCCAGAAGGCTCACAATTTTTTCGGCCCGGGGCCCCTTCTCCGCCGCTACGGCCTCGATCCGCCGCGCCAAGAGCTGCCACAACGCCGGAACGCCCACCATGTGGGTCATCCCCGACGACGAAAAGGCACGGGCCAGCTCCGACGCATTCAACTCTTCCAGATAGGTGATCTGACCGCCACGGGCCAGGGGCGTCAACAAACCGCAACTGAACTCGAAAGTGTGGTGGAGCGGCAGAACACTGACGAATCTGGGCTCCTTCAGAGGATCGAAGACCTCCAGCAAACCCTTCAACAGGCCCGTAAAATTGCCGTGACTAAGCATGACTCCCTTGGGCCGGCCCGTCGTGCCCGACGTGTAGATGAGAGAGGCCAGCTCAGTGGAGAGCTTGCCATTCCGGCCCCCAAGCTCCGGCCAATCTTGGTAAGAGTATCTAGAGATGGTCATGGGCCGCGGGGCCTGATGGATTGCGCTCCCCTTGGCGGGGACGCCCGCGCTTCGCTCGGCGGGGACGCCCGCGCTTCGCTCGGCGGGGACGCCCGCGCTTCGCTCGGCGGGGACGCCTTCGCTTCGCTGGGCGGTCGTTTGGGGACTCTGTCCCCCATCCCCTGGCAGGGCTTTGCCCCGCACGCACCAGGGAGCTCGCTCATCTTCCCGTTGCAACGAAAGGCAACGGGAGCCCAGCCCACATTTTTGGGCAATGCGCGTTTTTTCTTCCGATACCGCCGCGGCGACGAATTCAACGATGTCCAGCCTCCAACAGCGGTGCTCTGTCAGCAGCTTCTCCAGCCCATCTGACATTCTTTCCCTACACCGTTCCGAAATGACCAGCAACCTTGCCCCGCTGGACTCCAGCAGGTTCCCCAATGTCGCCGCTTCCAGGGCCGGATCGACGGGGACCACGGTTGCTCCGGCCCGAACGATCCCGAAGTAGGCCGCCACCCAGGCCGGTCGGTTTTCGCTCATGAGAAGCACCCGGTCTCCGCCCACAATCCCCATCCCGCGCAACCGGCCCGCGGCAGATCCAGCCATCCGGCCCAACTGCCCATAAGTGATCCGCCGGACGCCATCTTTTCCCAACATTTTCAGGGCCGTCCGATCTCCGTACCGCTCCGTCACCTCGCCGAAAAGCTCGCGGAGATCTCGGTAACCGTGGATTCGGCGGCGCTTCTTCTTCAGTTTTTCCTCCAGAAGAGGAAGCGTCCAGCGGTGCAGCCCCGGAACATGGACGTCCACCCAGTAGCGGCGCCAGTCGATCTTGTCCGGCTCGTAAGCAAGGATCTCCCTCTCCCCCGGCTCAAGACGGCCGCGAAGCTCCAAGATATTCTCAGAGCGGAATTCATACCGGTTCTCCCAAATATAGGGAAGGAAGGTGTCGATGGCCTTAGAAACGATCCGGCTCTGCTTTTCCAAGGTGCCCGCCGCACTTTTTGCGGTCTCCAGAAGCGGTTTCAGGGCCGCGGGAGATTGAACCCCCTCCAACAATCCCTTGAGGCCACCGGCAAGCCAACCCACCGTGGGGGCGGACCGGCGGCGGAAGGTCTGGAGGTCCGTGGGATTCAGCTCCAGAACGTGGTGGCGCACGAAATCAGCAAAAGTCTTCATCCCTGACCGGCGCCGGATCTTCCGGTGGGCCAGAGACGTCAGCTCGATGATCCGATCCAGGGCCACGGGATTGCACTCTGACGTGGCAAGCTGGTAAACCCGCCTCGCCGAGCCCTCCAAAAGTGACGCCGCCACCATCAAGATCCCGGCGGCCACGTGGTCCACGGGAATAAAGTCGATATTCAGGTGGCGGCCCACCGGCATGTTCTGGAGCCCGCGCCAACAGAGGTAGACCAAGGGCGCACTGGTGTTGACGCCCTCGTTCCAGCCCACCTGGGGATACCGGACGGCACTCTCCACGATGGCAGGCCGCACGAAAGCCAGCGGGACATCCCCGAGCCTCCCGGGCAAAATCCGCTCCGTCAACGCCTTGGAATAGGTGTAGGTGTTGGGCCAACCCCACCACCGGGCCCGCTCCTGGCCCACGCGCCGGAGCTCTCCCTCCACCCAGCGGGACCGGAGCCTCTCCGCCTCCTTGTAGACCAGGTCACGGCGGTCCAAGGGCGCATGCTCCCGTTCCAGATTCCGAAGAGCCTGTTCCAAGAAGCTCCGCTTCCTTCCCTGCTCCCTGGAAGCCACTTCCACCTCGGAAATCCGGCGGTAGCACTCCGACAGCTCCAGCTCCGCGTCGAACTCCTCGTCCATCAAGCGATGGAGGAGCCGATCCCGTTGATCGTGGCCCTGGCCCACGACGGTGGTCCGCCGGGCCGGAACCGCTCTCGAGCCGTTTCCGTTCTTCCCTGCCACCGCCGGGCCGTGAAGGGAGACCTCGCCATTCTCTTCGCGACCACCAGCCCCGTTTCCGTTCTTTCCCCCCAGAACAAGCCTCACCGCCGGATCGGCCGCGGGAAAGGGGATCTCCAGGCTCTCATCTTCTTCCACCAGGCCGTCTCGCTCCCCCGCCACGTAACAGGTGGAGACGTGGAGCATCCGCACGTCGGCGCAGCTCCGGGCCAGCTCCGCAAGGTTCAGGGCCGCCCGAGTATTGGAAGCCAGAGACTGGTCCAAGGGCGGCGTGAAATCGGTATTCCCCGCGCAGTGGATGATGATGTCCAGCGAGGAGCGGAGGCGCTCCAGCTCCGTGGGCGGCAACCCGAGGTCCGGCGTCGAGAGATCGCTCTCCACGATTCCCACGCGCCGGGCCATGAACTCCTCGTAAGCGCTCCCCAAAAGCTCTTTGACCGGTCGGAGCACCGGGGATTCCAGGATTTCCCGCTGAAACCTCTCCCGCGCCGGGCCCTTGCCGCCTCGCCGGATCACGCAGGTGACCCGCCCGACGTCGGGGACATTCTTGAGCAACATGGACAAGACGACCTTCCCGACGAACCCAGTGGTCCCGGTCATCAAGATCTGCTTGCCTCGCAGTGTGGAAAAGACTGACAGCGGTCGCATGGACGGCTCCCTGTTCTCCAAGGCTTCAGACATGGGACACTACCTCCGGCAAATGGATGAGACCAGGCAAGAACCTTGCCCCCGATGGGAGCGGCTGCGAGCAGCGGGGGCGGAACACAGCGCAAAGAAAAGCCCCGGGAAAAACCAAACCAATCGGTTCCAGGCAGGCCCATGGCGGCGCGATGGCCGACAATGAGCCAGCCATGAGAAGCTTTCCGCGGCGAGTTCCACGGGATTCGGCGAATCGATACAGTTTCCTGCTCATGGCTCCACGTCCGCGATGAGGATGGGCGGCGCATGGAGCACCGTGATTTGGGGTTCTTGCAGCCCTTGGCATGCCATATCCAGGGCCTCTTGCAGATTTCTGGCACGCTCCCAGCCAAGGCGTGCCGGCACGTGATCGTTCTCCGCGTAGGCAGCGATGACCCGGCCCACGTGCAGCCTGCCACCTTCGCCCCAGTACCACATGTAAAAGGGATGAACGCCGTGGTATGCGTGGCCATGGCGATACATCTGCTGGTAGACGGGATTTTGCGCGAACTCGCTCTCGTAGTTCTTCTGAAGCCATTCGGCATCGCGGCTCTGAGGAAGCAGGCGGTTGAAGAACTCCACGTAGGAGGGATGATGCTCCGCGTCGAACTCGTCGTGGCAGGGATGAAGGGCAATGATGGTGCCCCCCTTTTTCACCAGCGGCGCGCCGCGGTAGAAGTTGAACAGGTAGCCCAGAGCCATGACCTGCACAAGGAGCGGATTGAGAATGGAGTTGACGTTGTAGGGCGACAGATAGGGAATGGGAAGGACCAGGACATCGGCCTGGCCCTGGACGGGGACAGCGTATTGACGGAAGCAGGCGTCGAGGATCTTCCGATGCACCGGCTCGGTCTTGCCGGCGGCCACGGCGATGAGCTCGAACGGCGCTGGGACGGAATGGAAGATCTTCCTCCGAAGCGCCCAGGGAAGCTGGTCCAGCGTCGCCTTCATGGCTTCGGCCTTGAGCCAGTCGAATCTGGAGAACTCCTCTTCCCGTTTGCCCAAAAACTCGAGCGGCCCCGAGTACATGTCGTTGTTGACGGCGGTTTCGATGTGGAAGACCTGGAGCTTTTCGTCGATGACCTTGCCGATCCTGTCGCAAGCGCGGTGGATGGCGCTCCTGTCGGGGTCCATATAGGAGTTCGAGTCGCGAACCGCCTGGGGCGTGTGGTGCGCCTGGAGGGTTTCGTAGCCGCAAAGACCGACGCCCACGGACTTGTGGCCGCCATCCATGGGCACCAGGTTGATGTTGACGTAGATGATGAGGTCGCTCTCGGCGGCCCGGCGGTTCAGGGTCACGGCTTCGCCATGGCGCGTCTCCCCCAGCTTCACCATGCCGTCCGGCGCCTCGGCGTCGTGGTTGTAGAGGCGATCCGGCCAGAACTCCCGGAAAACCTTGGATCCCACCATGCGGCGGACCTCCGACTCGGTCATCCTTCGGTGGAAACTGGTGGCGACGATGAGATGCACGTCCTCGACGCCGTGATCCGCCAGGAGAGGAAGCAAGATCTCCAACACCTGCTGCCGCAGATCGGGCAACTTCATGGGCGGCAACGGGATGCTGATGTCGTCCAGGGCGATGGTCACCTTCATGCCAGGCTTGAGCATGGCATAGAGCGGCTCGCTCTCCTCGGGATGGTGGATGGCGTAGCGGATGGCAGCACCTGGATTGGCCAGTCCCGGCAAAGGCGGTTTCGGAAAGATCACCCGCGTCCCCAGCGGCAACCGCTCGATATGGATCGACTCCCCCGCCTGAAGCACCCGAGGCGGAGAATGGCGCTCCGTATAGACGACGCAATCATGGTTCTGACTCATAGAGCGCCTCTCTCAAACTTCCGGACATAGCGGAGCCGGTGGATCCCCGACCCGACGATGTAGGTAACGGGAAAAACCAAGAGCGTTGTCAGGATCGCCTCCGAGACGCCCATGGGCAACCCAGAGCCAGCCTCGGGGCCCAAGGCCCACGAAACCGCCAACAAGACCACCGGATTCACCAGGATCGACACCAACGAGCCCCACCAAAAGGTCGGCGCAGCCAAGTGACAAGCCACCGAAACCAGAAGCAAAAAGAAAGCCGAATAAAAGAGATGAGAAAAAAATTCAACCACGGCTCTGACCCTCGATCATCGAAATGAACATTTGCGGCCCAAAAATCAGCGCCACTCCGGACTCAGCGACGCTCCGGCGAATCCACCACCGGCCACCGGTACTCCGAGGCCATCCTCCGAAGCTTGCCATCGGAGTTCATGGCACAGGGACGCCCCACGGAAACCAACATGGGAAGATCCGAAAAGCTGTCGGCAAAGGCGAAGGAATCCTCCAGATCAAGGCCACGGCGCCTGGCATACCGGCGGATCCAGGCCGCCTTGTTCGCTCCGGCCATAACAGGCTCCAGAACGCGGCCAGTGGCCACGCCCCCATCCATCTCCAGCCGGTTCGCAGCCCAGGCATCGACGCCCAAATGGCGCGCCAACGGAGCCACCACGTGCTCCAGAGATCCCGTCACCAACACAAGCTCACATCCCTGTGCCTTGGAATCCTCTAAAAGCTGGCGGACACCAGGCCGAATCGCAGGCCGGATCACCTCGTCGAAGGCTTCCTCGCCCATGAGCCAAAGGCGATCCTCCGTAAACCCCCGATAGGCCCGAAAGAGAGCCTCATTGAAGGCCCGGCGGCTCAAAAGCTCCAACGCGCCATAGACCGGAAGCCTCGCCGCAAACCCCAAAAGCCGCCCTAACCGGCCCACCAAGCCCCGAGCATTCATGGCGTAGTAAAGGTATGCGTGCAAGAGATTCACCGTCACCAGCGTCCCGTCCACGTCAAAAAAAGCCCCGCGCCGAAGCCCGACCTTTCCGCCCAAGGGATCCTCAAGCCCAGCCCCGCCGCCAACGGCCTCCGCCCCCCGTAAACCCTCTTCTTTGATTCCCGCGAAACTCGGCATTTTCGCCTCTCCCATCGATTGAACGGCTCCCCGCGAACACCTGATAGCATCATCCGTGCCATCCCGAATCAATGAACACTCACTCAGGAATCAAGCGCCTTCAGCGGACTTCCATTCACCCCCACCCGCGAACAGCATTTCCCGAACCGACCCGCGGTGCGTAATCTAGGTCGCACTGGAGATCAAACCTGGTAGATGCCCGGGAATCCGCCAAAATGCTTCATCCTCCACCAGGCGCGAAACCCTCGCCGATCCTCGACCGTTGACCAAAACCTCTCCAGAACGCTTCTTGCTGAGTTCCGCATCGCGCCAGGTGCAGGCCTGCACCCGTCGCTCGCCAATTTCCCCCCAAAAACCATCGGACAGCCCACCATGCCCAAGACGACCCCAAAATCCCCAACCGCCGCCCCTCTTCCGGGAAAACCGGGGAGCCCCTTCCTCTCCCCCCGGACTTCGGCCAAGAGAGACCTTGAGGGCAGCAAGACCGGTTGGAGGGCGATGATTGGGAAGGGGCGGCGGACGCGGGGAACTCGCGCCGTAGGCGCGGGTCGGTGCCGACCCGACCGGACCCCAACCAGAAGAAAAGAAGACAGTTTTCGGGAGTCGCGGCTTGAAGGCGGCCCACGACTCAGACTGGGGTATCCACGCAAAGCGGGACAATGGGTCGGCGGGAAGAAACTCGGCCTCGGACAACACCGCGATCCGCTCGGTGGGTCACGTTTGCGTGACCCGGCGGTCGTCCGGGGACTCTGGCCGCGGCCCCGGGGGCCGCGTCTCGCTCCGCTCGGCATCCGGCCCCTGGCAGGGCTTTGGCCTGCACCCACCAGGGAGCGTGCAAGGACCCGTTGCAATGAAAAGCAACGAGTTCCCCACCCACGTTTTTGTACGCTACGCGTTTTCCTTTTTTTTTCTGTTCTGTCCCGCCTTGCGTGGATACCCCTCAGACCGCGGGGCATGGCTCTTTTTCTGAGCCTGGCACTCCTGCTCTGGTTGCCCTTTCCCGCCAGCGCTGACGAGCCCACCACGCCTCCGCCAACGGGTCCCACAATCAACACCGGACTGGGCTCGGCGCCCACGGAGATCGACCGCACAACTCCTCGGCGAAGCTGGCGGGGATTCATCGAGGCCGCCGCCAAGAAAGACCTCCTGCTGGCCGCCCATTTCCTGGATCTCCGGGAAGTCGATCCCGCCCAGCAGCCCCTGGTAGGCCCCGACCGCGCGGGCGAGATCTACCGCCTCATCCGGGGCCTTGGCCCACCCCGGATCCGCTCCATCCCCGACGAAACCGATCCGCCACTGCCCGCCAAGGAAGAGCCGGGAACCTGGATCCTCAAGGCTTTCGAGCACGGCGCATCGGGCGTCCACGGGAAGATCATGCTCCAGCGGCAGATCTTGCCCGAAACCAACCAACCTGTCTGGCTCATCAGCTCCGAAACCGTCTCCGCCGTGACGGCCTGGTACAGTAGAATTGTGGAGGGCCAGAAGCTCAAGAAGCCCACTCACACCCTGAATGCCGGGTTGGAGCATCCCACCTCGGGACTTGATCGGAGCACCCCTGCACGGAGCCTGCGGAACTATGTCGATGCCTGCCGCGCCGGCGATTTTGCCCTGGCCGCTCACTCCCTCCGCCTCGATCACCTTCCCGTCCAGCGGCAAGCCGAGCTGGGCCCGCGCCTGGCGCGAAAGCTCAAGCTGGTCCTGGACCAGAAGCTCTGGATCGACTTCGATCTGGTGAGCGATCAGCCCCACGGAAAACCGGAAGCGGCGGAGATCCCCCATGACGAAGACGAAATCGGCACCATCCGCCTCCGGAACAAGGAGATCCCCATCCGGATGGTCCGCGTCCCGCTGGGCGGCGAGGAGGCGGCATGGGTTTTCTCCAAGGGCACGGTCGTACGGATCAGCGATCTTTACAGGGAATTCGGCCTTGACTGGTGGGGGGACTACATCCCCGACAGCCTCTTCGGCCACCGCTTCCTGGAGCTGGATCTCTGGCAATGGATGGGCCTGGCGGTAAGCCTGATCATCGCCCTCATCCTTGCCACGGCGGCCCAGTGGCTCGGCCTCTACATCCTGGATGTTTTGGCCACTCGAGCCAAGATCTCCCTCCTGGCCCATTTTGTGGACCGCGCCACGGGGCCGGTCCGAGCTCTTTTCTTCCTGGTCCTCCTTCGGATCTTCCTGGGCCAGCTCCGGCCGGCCCAACCGGTAGAACCGATCCTTGGCCAGATCTTTTTCCCCCTCTTCGTTCTCACCATCGCCTGGCTGGTCATGCGGCTGGTAGCCGCCAGCACCCACGCGTTGGACGAGGCCCTTGGCCAGAGCCAGGAAGGAGCCAGTTACCGGGCATCTTCCACCCGGATCCTGCTCCTTCGCCGTGTGCTCAACTTCCTGGTGACCCTCTGCGCCACGGCGCTTGTGCTCATGCAGTTCGAGATCGTCCGCAACGTGGGCACCGGCCTGCTGGCCTCGGCCGGAATCGCCGGGCTGGTCCTGGGCCTGGCGGCGCAAAAGACCATCGGAAACATCTTTGCCGGCATCCAGCTCGGCCTCACGCAACCCCTGAAACTGGGAGATTTCATCAAGATCGACGGCACCACCGGCACCGTCGAGGAGATCTCACTCTCCCACGTCATCATCCGGGTCTGGGACAAGCGGCGGTTCGTGGTCCCCATCCCGACGCTCCTGAGCAAGCCCATCGAAAACTGGACCCGGGTAAGCCCGGATCTACTGGGTACCGTCTACCTGGTGGCCGACTACCGAGTCGATGTGGAAGCGGCCCGCCGCCGGGCAGTGGAGATCGTCGAGGCGTCGCCCCTCTGGGATCGGGCAGCCTCTCCATCCCTCATCGTCACCGACCTCAAAGAAGGCTCCGTGCAGCTCCGGGTGCTCACGAGCGCCAAGGATGCCGGCGACCTCTGGAGCCTCCGCTGTCAAGTCCGGGAGCAGATGCTCCTCTGGCTCCAGGAACATGACTTCACCCCAAAACATCCCGTGATGGTACAGGAAGCTGGAGGCGATCCGGAGCAATTTGCGCCAAACCGAGAAACAGGTTGTGACACGCATTCAGGACAATAAACGCTGTCCGGGGGCGAAGAAAGGGGGTATCCACGTACCATGAAAGTACATGGTTCAATCCATCTTCGACGGCGTGGTCATGGCGCTCCGCGCCTTCCACTTTCATCTTCCGGGGTGTGGTCGCCGGGATCATGCTCGTTAAGGCGGGACAAAACGAGAAACAAAGAGACA
>JAJRTK010000201.1 GCA_024278345.1 bacterium
AAGTGCCCTGGACCAGGCGCCGGACCTCTATTTTTTCAAGCTGTACAACGCCTGCGGCGGGAGTTCCGTCACCCGGGGCGGCCCCCCGTTGGCGCTGGACCGGTGGAACCGGGTGACGGTATCGCTTCGCCCTCTGGATAACTGCTGGCCCAGTGACGGACTCGATCTGAGCGACATCACGCGGATGGAGTTCCACACGCGGGACAACGAAACGGTGAACGGCAACGGTGGGTTTTACGATGACGGCGACATCCTGACCCTCTGGTTCGACAACCTGCGGCTGGTGGACCAGAATAGCGGTCAAATCCGGTGGGAAGCGCAGACCGGCGTGACCCGGTACCACGTCTATTTCGACGTCCTGACCCACGAGGGCCACCCGCCGCCGGAGCTGGCCTCGAACCTGGGCCCGGTCACGGCGCAAGGATCCGTGGGTCCCGTGGAGGCGGGCGGCTACTACCACTTGGTGGACGGAGTCTCCGGGGCGGGGAGCCTGGCCATCTGGACGGCGCCCACGGTGGAAAAGATAGTTCCGGGCATGGCGGCGCCGTCGGTATCGGCGCCGCTCCGCATTGCCGCGGCGCGAGGAGAATTCGAGCCGTTCCAGATCCTGGTTCGTGCCGCCGCGACGAAATCTCTGGCCGTGGGCGCCACGGACCTGGCAAAGGGAGGCGACCTGGTGCCCCGGCCCGCGCTCCACCGGGTCGATACGGTTCCCATCACCACCACCGGCGATCACTTCGACCGGATCGGAGAGTGGCCCGATCCTCTCTGGCCGCTAGAACTGGGATCCTCCGTCACGTTCGAGGCCGGAAAAACCCAGGGGCTCTGGTTCACGGTCCAGGTGCCGTGGGATGCGCCGGCGGGCGTTTATTCGGGGACGGTGACCATCGGGGGTGCAAGCGTGCCCGTGGAGCTGGAGGTCTGGGACTTCACTCTCCCACGGGAGAGCCACCTCCCGTCGGAGTGGGGGTTCGGTTGGTCCAGTGTAGTGGAAACTTACGGCGGCACATCGGGCGGCTCGGTCCAGCCCTGCTACTGGGATGTCGTGGACGCGCTGAAGCAGGAGTTCGCGGACCATCGCCTGATCCCCAAGGGCGTCGCCTGGCCGGCGGGCCTGAACTATCCCGGCGGGATCGAGTACGACTGCGCCGGGGGCCTCGACGCGGACGCCTGGGGCGACTGGGACTTCGCCACGCTGGGCGGCAAGTACGTTCAGGGCCAGCAGGGCTTCAACGGCGGCTACGGCTTCCCGGCTTTCCTGGCCTTCGGCCCACAGAGCAACTGGCCGCCGGACAGCCTTCCCTACTCCTTCTGCGGCATCAGCCGGAACGGCGTCCTGGGGAGCAACGCGTACCGGGCGGCATGGAAGCAGTATTTGGGCGCCCTGGATTCGTACATCACTTCGGCGGGCTATACCGGCGCCGCCTACTACCACATCGTCAACGAGCCCCAGACCGCGGATGACTACACCATTGTCGGCCAGGTTTCGGCACTGGTGGAAGCGGCGGCCCCCAACCTCCGGCAGATGGTGAGCGAACAGGTGGAGCCGGCCATTTACACTTATCCCGGCGCCAAAATCGACATCTGGATGCCCACCATCTCCAACTACCAGGTGGAGAGAGCCCAGGATCGTCAGAAGAACCATGACGAGGAAGTCTGGTGGTATTATCTGTACGGCGACGACCCGCCCTTGCCCAATCCGATCCTCATGAGCCATCCCGGCACGGAAGCCCGGATCACGCCTTGGCTGGCCTGGGCCGAGCGCGTGGACGGGCTGCTCCACTACAGCGCCACGGACTGGAGCACCAATCCGTGGGAGCAGCCCAACGTCACGGGCAAGGACAACGGGGACGGCTTTTTCTTCTACCCGCCCAGAAAGGATGGCCTGCCGCTTGAAACCTGCGGTTCCCGGGGGAACCGGCTGGTCCCCTCCATTCGGTGGGAAAACCTCCGGGACGGGATGGAGGACTACGAGTATCTCTGGCTCCTTGCGGGAGGCAAGGCGCAAGTGGGCGTAACAAACGCCGCAGATGCTCTGGTCGCCGAGCTGGTGAGCTCCAGGACCCTCTTCAGCCGGGTTCCCACGGATCTGGAGAAAACGCGCCGGGCCGTGGCGGAGAAGATCGCCGGCCCGCCGGTGCCCGACGCGGGATTTTACGGATTACTCGCACTCCTTTTGGCCATGAGCTGGCTGGTCGCCACCCAAGAACGCTTCGACAAAAAAGATGCTGCCTGGCTCCGATTGCGCGGGCATCGTTCGAGCTCGGCCCCGCGAAACCAGAAGGGTTCGCTGGCGGCTCCTGCTTCCAGCCCAAGCAAATCCTCGATCTTGTCGTAATCCCCATCGTCGATACAGGATGCTGTGACCCTTGCCTTGAATCCAACACCCTGAACCAGGAACCCCAATGACCCGATTCTTCAACGTCGCGGGCCCCTGCGACCCGCGCAAACACTACATGTTGCCCCCGGAGCGCCGACTCCCGGGCGTCCGCCAACTCATCGACCGGGAACATTACTTCGTCATCCATGCTCCCCGACAGGTAGGCAAGACCACTTGTTTCCGCACACTGGCGACCCGCCTGACAAGGGAAGGACGATATGCCGCTCTCTACACCACCTGCGAAACCGCCGAACCCGCCGCTGGCAACGTCGAAGCCGCCGTGCAGTCCATTCTCCAGTCCATGGACTTCATGGCCGAATGCCTGCCACAAGAACTCCGGCCACCGCCCGCCGACACCTTGAGAAGCATCAATCCCGACAATCGCCTCCAGGCTTCCCTTTCCCTGTGGAGCAAGAACTCTTCTCTCCCCGTGGTTGTCTTCTTCGACGAGATCGATGCCGTCCTTGACGAAAGTCTCATCTCCGTCCTATGCCAGCTCCGGACAGGATACCTCAACCGACCGGGAACCTTTCCGCAATCCGTAGCACTCATCGGCCTGCGCGACGTCCGCGACTACAAGATCCGCATCCGCCCCGACACCGCAAGCCTGGGCACCGCGTCTCCCTTCAACATCAAGGTGGAATCCCTCACCATCCGCAACTTCATGCAAGAAGAAGTCGCCGAACTCTACCTCCAGCACACGGAAGAGACCGGTCAGGTGTTCCAGGAAGAAGCCATGGAACTGGCCTGGGAACTGACCCGCGGCCAGCCCTGGCTCGTCAACGCACTGGCACGCCAGATCGTGGAAAAAGATATCCGCGACCGCTCCGCGCCCATCACTCCACGCCAGATCGAGGCCGCCAAGGAAGCCCTCATCCAGCGCAGGGACACACACCTCGACTCTCTCATCGACAAGCTCCGCGAACCTCGCGTCCAACGCGTCATCGAACCCATCCTCGCCGGGGAGCTCCTCCTCGACGATCGCATCCACGACGATGCCGCATACGTCCAGGACCTGGGACTGGTCACCCGCAGGAAAGGCGCACACCTGGAAATCGCCAACCCCATCTATCGCGAAGTGATCCCCAGGGCCCTGGCCCATGGCGCACAGATGACCATTCCCTACGAGACCGCCTGGTACGTCCGGGAGGATGGCACCCTGGACATCCAGAGCCTCCTGGAAGCCTTCGTCACGTTCTGGAAGCGCCACGGCGAACCTCTCATGGGCGCACAACCCTACCACGAGATCGCCCCGCATCTCGTCCTCATGGCCTTCCTCCAGCGAATCGTCAACGGCGGCGGCACCATCGACAGGGAATACGCCATCGGCCGTGGAAGGATGGACCTCTGCATTCGATGGCCTCACAAGGAAGGCACACAGCTTGCCGCACTGGAACTGAAGGTCTGGCGCCCCGACAGACCCGACCCTCTCGACGAAGGCCTGGAACAACTGGGCAGATACCTGGAGAGGCTAGAGCTCAACGAAGGCGTCCTCGTCCTCTTCGACCGGAGGCCAGAAGCACCTCTCATCGAGGAACGCACCAGAATCGAAACACTGCGGCACGACGGCGGGGCGATCACTCTCCTTCGCCTTTAGAATGGCCAACCGTACGACAACCGGAGCGCCCGCCCGCAGAGCCAGTGGGAAAAATGCCTTTGGGGCACCAAGACAAGGTCGAGGGCGATGAGGGGCGAGTGGCGGGAGCCGGATGGCGACCGACGCGAGCGGACCTCAACCTGAAGAAAAACAGCAGTTGTTTGCAGGACAAACGGGCTTCAGCATCCCAGCATCGGTTTGGAGCTGCGCCCCACGCGGCGGAAATGATCTGCACGACACCATAGGCAATGTGTGCGAGTGGGTCCGGGACTGGTTTGAAATCGGGTGGCCTCGTTTCCGAACCGCTAATCCCAGAAGGGATAGCAGGAGTATCAGGGAAACCAAGATCGAGGGCCATGGGGTGGAGAGGCGGGCTCCGGGGCAACCCGATGAGTCCGTGTACTGGCTTGCTCCAGTGCCCGGACAACGATCCCAGGCATCGGGGACACCGTCTCCATCGGCATCGGGACAGTCGCACGGCCAGGGAGTGGCCGTCGGGGACGCGCTGATGGTGGGAGTGGGGCTGGGTCCGGGCGGTGGAGAGGGCGTCGGGGTTGCCAAGGATCCAGATCCGTATTCGTATGCGCCCCGATCCACGCCTGTCCCAACAGGGCGAGAATTGCCATCCCGATCATCTGATGGCACGAGGCCGCCCAGGCTCCCCACGGGAAGCCCGTTGTCCAGAGCAGGACTTCCAGTTTGCAGGTGTCCATCGAAGGCGGCTAGGGTATCGTTGACCAGCAGAGGATCCTGGCACAGGTTGTTCCCGCCATCACATGGCGATGTGCCGCCAAATTTGGCTCCCCAAAAGAGATTGTAGCTCACGCCAGTATCGGCAAAGCCGGAGGGATCGTAGAGGAAACAGGTGGTATCGCCTGGCTGGAGGTAATCGGTGTAGCCTAGAAACAGGCTGTTCCGCAGGCGGATCTGCTCGGTGCCGTTGCAAGCTCCTGGAACCCGGCATTCGGCGATGACCAGGCAATCGCCTTCCCCGGCCAGGGTGGAATTGACGACATCGATGACGGACCCGGGCTGGGGATTGAGGGCCAGGGCGGAACCACCGGCGCGGCAGTGGTTGAAAACACCGCTCGATTCGGTGAATGACTTCCCGTCAAAAAAGCTGCAGTGGCTGATCATGACGCTGTTCACTACCTGAGTGGGACCGGAAACCTTCATCTGGTCTCCCGCATTGGCGAAAGCCAGGCTCTGGCGGATGACGATGGACGACGCGTACTGGGCGTCGCCTCCGACGTACAGCAGGTCTAGCCCGTCGCTGGTATTGTACCGGAAGAGGGAATCCTCGATGAGCCAATCACCGCCGGTGGCCCCCGTCCCCACGCCATCACCATAGCCTCCAAGAACCTGTTCCCAGCAGTGCTCGGGCTGAAGCCCCGGATAACTTTCGCCGCACCCATTCCACTCCACGGTCCATCTGCGAAACACCATGGAACCGCTGTTGGAACTGTCTCCGCCGATATCCCCATTCCAGCCAGCCCAACCATTGGCGGCGATGCGAACATCTTCCACCGTCCAATCCGCCAAACGTCCTGCCCAGATTCCCTGGTTTGCCAGGCCGTGGATGTTCAAGTTTTGGAGACGGAGATCCGCGGAATCCCGGGCGAAAATACCGGTGGATGCCCATGGTCCGTAGGGGTAAGTGTCCCGCTCGCAGGCGACGGAAGGCGAACAACCCGTCCCGCCAGGGTCGGGGCAGAAGAATTCGATACACTGGGAGTGATCGGTCAGTTCCAAGCAGGCGACCTCCGCGTGGGACGTGCCGCTCAGATTCAGGATGAAATCAGTCCGCTGCGTTCCCCAAAGCTCCGGAGGCGAGGGGCAGCCCGCGTTGTAGCCCTGGCCCAGGAGTCGCGTGGGAGTCAGGGCGTTGGGGCCGGAAGGCAGGGAAGGCAGATGGCAAGTGAAGGCTCCAGCTGAATCGCACCATCCTGTATTGGGCGCCCCATACCCCATTTCATAGCTTCCAGCGCCGATCATGAGGGTGTCGCCACCCTGGAGCTTCCAAGCGGCTGTGCCCCCCGCCGCGCTCAAGGCCCAAAAAGGGTGGGACCAGGCACAGGGCAAACCAGTTCCAGTCCCGGGATAAGAGGCATCGACGAGACCTGTACACTGATCTGAACTGCCCCCGTCGATCCGGATATAGTAGGTGGCTGATCGGGCCGTGCAAACAAACAGGGCCAGCGCCATAAGCGCTGGCCCCAAAGCCATAAGCGTGGATTTCATGGCTGGCCTCCGTGGCAGTCCCGGGCAGGATTTCCGAGCATCGGCGCAATTCCCGATGCCAACCCGCGGGACGATGATGGCACCGCCGACCGGGATCCAACTCCAAGCCGACTCGATCCTTCGCGACGATCGAATCTTAGGGTAGACAAAAGTTTGGCGCCACCCCCGCGACACGAATTCGATGGGTGCGAAAAGAGTATGAAACTCATTTCGAGCCCGTTTTCTCTTGCTTACCCGAAGAGCGTCCTGTAACTTCTTCCTTGTGGGATCATCGCCAAAACACTCACCTTCCGGCCAGACCCGGGGACGCTCGGGTGGGAGGTTCAGGCCCATGACATCGCCTCTTGTTTCCGCCCCGGCCTTCTCCCTGCCCCCTCTGGGGAGAGCGGGTCTCCTCCAGACTTTTCGGCTCCACGGGAATGGTGTCTCCGCCGTGTTGGTTCTGAGCACTGCACTGGTACTGCTGCTCTTCCCTGCTTTCGCCAGAGCTGCCGGGTTTCCCTATGCCTGGGGGGACAGCGCCGATGGAAAACTGGGCTACCTTCCCGCCGGGATACCCGAGATTACAGGGGTGACTGCCATTGCGACCAAGGGCGATCACCTGCTGGGACTCAAGGGGGATGGCACCGTTTGGACTTGGGGTCGAAACGAATCCGGCCAACTGGGGGAGGGCACCAACACGAACCGGAATAGGCCCGTGCAGGTGCGGGATCTGGCAGGCGTGATTGCCGTATCTGGTGGAAACAGGCACTCGCTGGCGGTGAAGGGGGATGGCACGGTCTGGGCCTGGGGTTTGAATATCCATGGCCAACTGGGAGATGGTGGCCTCTGGGACCGGAACAGGCCTGGCCAGGTGACGGGTCTGACCGGCGCCATTGCCGTGGCCGGTGGTTACGATTATTCCATGGCCCTAAAAAGTGACGGCACGATCTGGACCTGGGGCGACAACTCTTACGGCCAACTGGGGGATGGAACGAATTTGCAGCGGACCAGCCCGGTTCAAGTGACTGGTGTGACCGCCATCACACTGGCCGCGGGGTATGATCACTCTTTGGCATTGAAGGAAGACGGCACCATTTGGGCTTGGGGCAATAACTTCTTCGGCCAACTGGGCGACGGCACCACCACCGACCGAAGCATGCCCGTACAAACAATCGGTCTCACGGAGATCGTTGCCATCGCCGCCGGCAGTGCTCATTCTCTGGCGTTGAAAGGGGACGGCAGTGTCTGGGCTTGGGGCGACAATAGTAACGGCCAACTGGGGGATGGGACGACCACGGACCACACAACTCCAGTGGAGGTCACAGGCCTCACGGGCATCACTGCCATCGCCGCGGGATTTGGTTCTTCCCACGCGCTGAAGAGCGATGGCACGGTCTGGGCCTGGGGAGCCAACCTCTATGGTCAGCTTGGGGACGGCACCGCAACTGACCGCCACGTGCCGGTGCGGATGACGGGGCTCGCGGGGGTCACCGCCATCGCCGCTGGAAACGGCTCTCTGTTGGTGCTGAAAAGCGACGGCACGGTGACAGCGCGGGGAGCCGGGCAGGACGGCCAATTGGGGAATGGCACCACCACTGGGAATCCTCAGAAGCTATCATCTCTTGCGGAGATCACAATGGTGGCGGGAGGAAACAATCACTCACTGGCATTGAAAAATGATGGGACGGTCTGGGCCTGGGGCGCCAATTTCTACGACCAACTGGGGGACGGCACCGGTACAAGCCAAGTGGCGCCGGTCCAGGTCAGCGATCTGACGGGCATCGTCGATCTGGCGGCAGGAGGGGATCATTCGCTGGGATTGAAGGAAGATGGCACTCTCTGGGCCTGGGGCGCTAACTATGCCGGGCAACTTGGGGATGGAACAACCATAGGACGGTGGGCACCAGCCCGGGTGACTGGACTCACAAGAGTCATGGCCGTGGCTGGGGGCTTGGAGCACTCACTGGCGTTGAAGGAAAACGGCACCATTTGGGCCTGGGGCATCAACGATGCCGGGCAACTTGGGAATGGCACCACGACTGACCAGCTAACGCCAGTGCAGGTGAGTGGCCTGACTGGCATCATCGCCCTCACTGGCGGGGCAAAGCATTCAGCCGCGATAACAGGCGATGGAGCGGTCTGGGCCTGGGGCCAGAATCTCTACGGCCAACTGGGCGATGGTACGGCTGCAGACCGGACGACGCCTGTTGAGGTCAAGGAACTCTCAAGCGTAACCGCCATCGCCGCAGGATGGAATCACACCCTTGCGTTGAGGGAAAATGGCACGGTCTGGGCCTGGGGCCAGAATCTCTACGGCCAACTGGGAGATGGTACAATGCTGGACCGGGTCACGCCGGCTCAGGTGAGCGGTCTGGCAAACATCATCGCCATCGCTTGCGGTGCCAATCAATCTCTGGGCTTGAGGAAAGACGGTACCCTCTGGGCCTGGGGCGCAAACGGAAAGGGTGAACTTGGCGACGGCACCTCCACGGACCGTGCGGCACCAGTGCAGGTGATCAATTCAGCCGGTACGGGATGGCTGCAGGGTATCACTTTTGTGGCGGCTGGAACTCGCCATACGCTGGCCGTTTCTTCTCCGTCATTAGTCCCGACTCAGGCACCCTTCGGTATCGCCTGGCTCCTGATGCTAATGCTGATGGGCCTTCTTACGGGAATCATGCTGAGGCCGCAGCCCTCTCTCCAGGTTTGCCCAACGCCGAAGGCTGACCAAAGGGAAACCTCAAGAAGCAAATAGAGTCTCTGGGTGGCCAGGAGGAAACTGATGATCAAGAGAGACAAGCGATGCAGGGTGATTCCCATTCTTGGAGCAGTGGGCTTTCTTTGGTTTCCTTCAGCGGTCGTGGGGCAAGGCTATATTCAAGCCAACGGTCGGGATCTTGTTTACACTGTTTCGCAGCAAAATCTTTGTCTTCGGGGGGTCGGCTTCGCCACGGACCTCTTGCGGGATCCCAACGACCCCGCCGCCGACTGGGAGCGGAATTCGCCTGGAGACAACTGGATCCCGGTGACAGACTGGTATTCGGAGTCGGACGTGCAAAGTCTTGCGGGATTCGGCTTCAACATGTTGCGAATCGCCTTGAACTACCGGATGTTCGAAGATGATGGCGACCCCTGCACCTGCAACCTTCTGAACGAAGAATGCGCGAACATTTTCAGTTTCCCGGCGGGAGATGCGTGCAACTACGTCAATTCCGTCTGGAGCCAGGATCCCAGCTATTCGTCGGGGTGGCACTACCTGGACACCTGGATCCAGTGGGCCAAGAACCATGGTGTCACCATTGTTTTCGACATGCACACGCCCCAGGGTGGCCTCCAGTTGAGCGCACCGGGAGTCTTGCTCTGGACCGATTCCCAGAGGTCCGACCGACTGGTGCGCCTGTGGCGGGCCATCGCCAAGCGCTACGCCAACGAGTCGGTGGTGGCGGCTTTCGACATGCTCAACGAGCCATCGCCGGCGGAGCCGGGCCCCCAGGTCTCCACGGGGCAGTTGTGGCAAACTTTGGCGGGGCGAATCATCGCGGAAATCCGCAAGGAAGACACGCAACATCTGATCATCATGGAGCGGGTCATCGCCATCACGGACGAGAACTTTAATTTCGCCTACGACGAGTACACGCTGCCCATGGCGAACTCGTGGTTTCTTATGGGCGACTCGAACGTGATGTACGACTTTCACTATTACTGGCCCATGATCAACCACCAGCCCAACTGGGGCCTATGCGGCGGGACGATCAACTACCCGGCCCCTTCGATCCTGGAGGACAGCTTCCAAGGCCAACCGCAAATTCCTTGCGACTACAACGGCGTGGAGAGCCACTTTCAGGCGTTCAACGATTTTGGGGTGACAAACCAGGTCCCCACGAGCGTGACGGAATGGGGTGGTGCCAGTTTGGGAGGCGATATTTTTAGCTACGTGGGCGGGCTTCAGTATATCCAAGACATGCTGAGCATCCTAGAGGGGAACCACGCCAATTCGGCCTTCTTCTACACGAACATCCTGCACCAGAACAGCGACCAGGCTCAGCCATTTGACCCCACTCGAACGTCGATCTTCTCCAATTATTTCCAAGGGGCCACTTGCGTGGCGCTCAATCCAACCGCGACAGCGACTCCCACCCAGACATCCCTGGCGACCTGGAACGCCACGATGACGCCGACGGCCACAGCGAGCGCCACCGGGAAACCGGGCACATCGACTCCGGTTTCCGGCACGGCCACGCCAAGTCTCTCGCCCACGGCAACCAGCACAGCCCCAGCGGGCCTGTCGCCCACGGCGACCCTGGCCTTTGGCACCCCCTCTTCCACGGCGACAAAAAGCCCATCCTCCCCCCCGACCCCATCGCCCCTGCAAGCATCCTCCAGCAACGAAGGAAATCAGTGGCTCCTGGTGGGCCTGGTGGGGCTGCTCTTCTTGATGATCCGGATTCAAGAGTTCAAGGTTCCATGAAGAAGGCGCTCGAACACGTCCCCGTTGAACAAGGAGGCGCACACGGGCATCCGCGGTTAGCAGGAGACTCCCGGGTTGCCGTGAAGGCGACGACCTCGATGCCGCAGTTTTCCAGAACCAGACAGTGGACGTCCGTGGATCCGGGCCACAAGTGGTGGTGGGCGGCGACAAGCATCCGCGGCGGGAAAAGAGGATTGCCGGTGCCGTTGGTGGGTTCGGGCGCGGCAAACAAGACGCCTGGTGGCCCCAAGGGCGATCTAGGCGACGGCTGGCATGATAAATGCGAAGGACATATAGCTGCGCAACCCATGAATCAAGGCCCCGCACCCACCGGGAGGGCGCGACGCGTCGCGCACGTCGCCCCTCATGCCTCTGGGGGTGGTTCGATGCTCTCTATGACTGTTCAGTGCCAACCTGCTCGAGTCTTCTTCCTCTTCGTGGTCATCGGAAGCGCGGCCTCCCAGGCGAGCCCTGCTTCCGGGCTTTCGGGCGGGCTGCCTTCCTTTGGATGGGATCGGGTCGGTTCCACGGAGTATCCGATTTTCCCACTGTCGGAGCTGTACCTGGAGGAAGCGGATCTGGATGGAGGCGAAGACTGGCCGGAGTGTAGCATCCTCGTGAATGGGCGGCTGTACATCGCCACGGGGACGAATCCCGGCCGGATCGTCCAGATCGATCCGCGTACGTTGCGGCGGATCCGGACGATCAGGCTGGCGCCGGGCGAGGATCGGCCTCGCAGCGTCGTGGCCTTTGGCGGTTCTCTGTACTTCGGTACGAACACGCGGATCGGGCGGATCGTCGAAGTCGGCTTGTCTCCGTTCGAGCGGCGGCGGAGCCTGAAGCTGGCACCCGGGGACAACTATTTGCTCAGTGCCGTGGCGGCGGGTCGGAACGCCTATTTTGCCACGGGCGGGGAAGCGAGGCGGATCGTCCAGGTGGACCTTGCGGCCATGCGGCGGCTGGGGAGCCTGGAACTGGACGATGGGACGGAGCCTTTGGAAACCGCCGTCGCCTGGAAGGGGATGGGATATTTCGGCGCGAAAGGCCGGATCCTCCGCATCGGCTTGAGTCCGCTCCGAGAACTGGGAAGCCTGTCGAACCTGCCGTCGGGAAGCGCGAGGATCCTCAGTTCCGTCCGCGTGAACGGGGAGGCCTTCTTCGGCACCGATGGCCGGCCCTCGTCCATACTGCGCCTCGACCTGGCCGGGTTCCGGGTCACGGGGAGCCTTCGCCTCCAATGCCCCGACGAGTGGGAGTTCCCTTTCCAGTGCGAAGAAGGACTCGGCGCCGCCGTGGCCACGGATTCCCACCTCTATTTCGCCATCGGCACGGGGAACGTCTACGGTCGCATCCTGCGGGTCGAGAGAAAAAGCCTGACTCGGGCAGGGGTGCTCTACACGGAGAAAGGTATCAAGAGCGCGGCGCTCTGGAACGGCGCCGGCTTCTTCGTCGCCGACTCAAGCCCCGGGAAGGTGGCCAAGATCGATCTCGACGCATTCAAGAAAGATGGCCTGCTATTGCTGCGGCGGGGGGAAGAGAATCCGCAAGCCCTGGCCATCGTGGGAGACCATGCCTACCTGGCCACCGGGACGAGGCCCGCCAGGCTCGTGCGCATCAATCTCCGGACGTTTCGACACGACCGGGCTATCGACCTGGCGCCGGAAGAGATCTACCCGAGCCTTTTGCTGACCGCCGGCTCCACGGCCTACCTGGCCACGGGAGGAACCACCGGCCGCATCGTGGAGATCGAT
The DNA here is from genome assembly GCA_024278345.1 of bacterium. Taxonomy (GTDB): domain Bacteria; phylum CSSED10-310; class JAJRTK01; order JAJRTK01; family JAJRTK01; genus JAJRTK01. The sequence continues at coordinate 12,420 of JAJRTK010000201.1, forward strand.
CTCCGGGAATTCCGGCGCACCGGCGCATGGAAGCTGCCCTCGGATTGGGGCTACATCACCTGCGGCTTCGTCTCCAAGGGCCGCATCTACCTGGGAACGACGTCCGAGCCGGCTCGCATCCTCCGATTCGATCTCTCCCCGTTGCGACTGACGGGCAGTCTGAGGCTCGAATCCGGGCAGACGACCCTCCGCTCTGCCGTCGCCGTGGGGAATTACGGCTATTTCGCCATGGACGGACAGCGGTGGAACGACCCTACCCGCGTGGTGCAAATCGACCTGGACCAGATGCGCCAGGTGGAGACCATCTCCTTCGCACCGGGCAAATGGGGCCGCGCCGTGACCGCCCTGGCCTACCGGAACGCCCCCTACATCCTGGCGGGCGCCAGCCTGATAAAACTTCGCCTCCATCCCCTGGCGATAGAGAAGTCGCTCAACCTGGACAGTTGCGAATGGGGGATCTCCATCGACGCCAGATCAGCCGTTGTCAGCGGAAAAACCGCCTACATCGGCACCGTGGGATCGTTCTCGCAATTCGACGGGGAGTGCGCCGGCATCCTTGCCATCGACCTGGACTCGTTCCAGCAAATCGACTGCCCCGTGGGCGCCGCCGACATGCAGTCGGCTCTGCTGGCCGGAGCCGCCGACAAGAACTTCGTCTATTTCACGGTGTCCGGCTATCCCGACAGACTCCTTCGCCTGCGGCCACGCTCCCAGGAGTTCCGGATCCAGGCGACCCGCGCCCACCTGGAAGAACCCGGCGAGATCGTGGCCATGCAGTGGTACGCACACGAAGCCGCTGGGCATGTACGGCTAGCCCTCTACGACAGCAGTCGCGACCTGCTCTGGCAGAGCCATCCCCGCAAAGTGGATCGTGGCGGCGTCCTGCTCACCATCCCCATCTCTTCCGGCTCCCCGTCCCGCCTGGACCCACTCACGCCCGGCGACTACTTCCTGGCCTGGCAGATCGACACGCCCGCCCCGGTGCCGAGCTACACGGAAGGCCACCCCGGCGACGGATGGACCGAGTCCACCTGGGAGTTCGACGCCTTCCCCTCCTGGGCAAGCTCCGTGACGCCCACCGCCGCAAAATGGACGCAATTCGCCATCTACAAGCCGGTGGAAACCCTGGAGACTCCGCGTTTCTTTCCGGCTCTTGGCCTCTTTCTGGGCCTTCTTCTTTTTTGGAGACGCGTAAGGCCACGGGGAAACCCCGCCCAAAGCAAGGGAAGCCCATGAGTTGGCCTGGGGGGGGGGCGGCCTTCCGGCTGGAGTCTTCCACCGGTTTTTGGATGAAGTCCAGGGCTATGAAGGGCGAGCGGCGGCGGACGGATTGCCGCCGCCGCGAGCGGAAGCCAGCACAAAGGAAGCCTTTCGGAGCGATGCTCTGTACGGGATTCCGGCAGGTAGCGGGGTGGCTACGCGCCCACGGTCTTTCTCACGGCGGCCTCCAAGAGCCCCGGTTCCAGCTCTTCCAGCTCGTAATAGACCGTGGCCAGAGGCCTTTCGATCTCCAACACACGGCGCATGTCGATAGGCGTTCCCTGGACGACAACGTCGCATGGCGTAGCGTCGATGGTGGCTTTAAGATCCTCGATCTGGGCCTCGGAGTATCCCATGGCCGGTAGAATCCCCCTGGCGTTGGGGTATTTTTCATAAGTGGCGGCGATGGAGCCTACGGCATAGGGAGTGGGATCGACGATCT
>JAJRTK010000202.1 GCA_024278345.1 bacterium
ATGTGGGTCCAGGGAGCGCGCTCCCTGGTGGGTGCAGGGCGACGCCCTGCCAGGGGACGGGGGACGGAGTCCCCGGGCCACCGCCAAGCAAAGCGAGGCGCAATCCCCGGCCCAGCCGGAGACCCCGATTTTCCGCCAAGCAAAGCGAGGCGCAATCCCCGGCCCAGCCCGAGCCCCCGCCTTTCCGCCAAGCAAAGAAAAATCTTCCCTCCTAAATAGACTGCCTCCAAAAAAACCATGTTTCGCCCTATTTCCGCGGGTCGAGAATCATCCTTTGCGTAAGCTGGTGATCCGCCATCTTCTTCATCAAGCCGTCCAACCCCGACATGGGCGCATAATCCACGAAGGGCGAGATTTGTACCATCCCGGCGTAAATGAGACGCAGTACATCGCCATATAGCTCTGGCGGGCAACCCCACGTTCCGTGGATCGTCGCGTCGAAGGCCATGAGGTTCGACAGCCGGACCTCCACCCGTTTCGGCGTGTAGCCCACTTGGAGCATCGTGGCGCCCCGCGCCAACAACCGGTAGGCCAGGAGCTGCCCCGCTGGCGAGCCGCTACACTCGAAGATCCGATACCGCAGCGAAGGCACTTTCCAGTCCCGGGCAAAGCCGTGGATCTCCTTCTTCAGGGCTCGGCCTTCCCCACCGGAAACATCGACGATCTTCTCTGCGCCGTGGGATTGCATCGATTCCAGCCGCTCCTGGCTGATGTCGCAGCAGACCACGTGGGCGCCCAGGGCACTGGCGATCTGGGTGACGAATCCGCCGACGCCGCCAGCCCCGATCACGAAGGCGGCGTCTCCTGGCCCGAGCCCCGAGCGCATGACTGCCTGGTAGGCAGTGGATACCGCGTCCGCCACCACGGAGAGCTCACGAAGATCGAAGGTTTCCGGGGCATCCTTCAGCGACACCAGTGGCGCCGCCGGGACCAGCAAATGCGTGGAAAATCCACCGTGAACATCATTGCCGGGCATCTTTTGGCCAGGACAGGCATTACCGCGTCCCGCTCGGCAAAAGTCGCAATTCCCGCAGGGAAGTACCGCCGGCACGATCACCGCCTGTCCCACCAAATCGGTATGACCGTCGCCAGCGGCCACCACTCGCCCCACGACTTCGTGACCAAGGATCAGGGGCAGCGGATGCTTGGTGGGCACCGAGCCGTCGTAGTATCCGAGATCCGTGTGGCAAAGGCCGCAGGCCAGAACTTCCACCACGGCCTCGCCAGAAGCAGGATCGGGAATCTCCAGCGGGCGGTGTACCAACGGCTTCCCTGGCTCTTCGAGCCAGTAGGCTTTTGCTTGGATGCTCATCTTGAGACCTCCAGGGATGAGGTTTTCGTTGCGGGGCCACCAGAGACCGGCATCGCCTCCGCACGAACTGAACGAAGACGAGATTCTACGAACGAACGTTCGTTCTGTCAAGGGCCGCGTCAAAGTACCGCAGTTACCGATGACCGAAGCCCATGCGACTCTTCTGAAAATCCGTTTGTAAGAACCCATACCCTTGAATTTTTCAACCGCCTTGGCAGACGAGTCACGGCCTCAGCTTGTTAGAAACCGTCGAATGGGGCTTTGCTCAGGCTCGGCGGCACGAATCTCCAGCAATTCCCGGATCTGTTCTTCAATCGCCTGGGCAACCAGTGCGCGAAGCTCGAGAAGCGTTTTGGAGTCGTCTTCATGTCCGGCATATTGAGTCGTTTCGATGGGAGCTCCAAACGAAAAATAGAATTTCTCCGGTCTTGGCATCGGCGACCAGCCAAGGCCGCGTAGAAGCGGCGGGATGAAGTCGCCGTTTCGCAACAATCTTTTCGCGAGGCCCGTCCAGTCCAGCACCTTCCCGATGGGCGAGCCCATGACGTCGTCGGCGTCTAGGACGATGTCGAAAGCGCTGTCCGGTCCTACCGACGCCAGGGGAATGATGCCGTAGCCGTGGGTGATCGCCATCTTTACGAACCCGGTGCGCTGTTTCCACGTCAGCTGATACTCTTCTCCCCGGCGCTTGCAGACTTCCCTTGCACCGCCGGGAAACACTAGCAGATTCTCCCCAGCTTCCATCAGGTGAGCGCAGTTCTTTCGCGTACCCCGAACGACTCCGCATTTCGTCAGGAGATCTCTCCAGCCCGGGATGGCAAAGTGGATATGGTCTGCAAGAGATCGCAGGAAGATGCCCCGTTCGCGGTAGAGCGTCGCAAAATAGAGGGGCACATCGATGAAGCCGAGCATCGTATGGTTGCCCACGAAGAGGTGGGGCCGTTTGGGGTCCACGTTCTCCAGACCTCGGTACTCTGGGGTGAAGTAGAGCCGGCCCGGCTGGGTCAAAAGCCAAACCGTTTGTGGTGACAAGGGCGAAATCTCGTTCATGGCCTTGGCTGTGCCTGGCATGCTGTCACTCCTTATTTGGCAGTGTTCCAGATGTGTTGATTGACCATTTCACGGGTAAGCCTGGGTATCCACGTACCATGAAGAACATGGTTGAATCCCTCGCCAACGGCGTGGTTATGGCGCTCGGCGCCATTCACTTTCATCTTCCGGGGGGTGGTCGCCGGGGCCTCGGTCATGGTACCGGCCACCCGAAAAAAGCGCGCAGCGCACAAAGATGTGGGTCCAGGGAGCTGGCTCCCTGGCGTGGGTCTGGGAGCGGCGCTCCCAGCGGAGGTCCGGAGGCAGAGCCTCC
>JAJRTK010000203.1 GCA_024278345.1 bacterium
CTTATCATCGATGATCTCCGGGATGTCGTGCCGAAGCCCGATTATGCCAGTCTGCTCTACGAGGTGGTGGATGCGAGGTACGGCCGGAAATCGGTGATCGTCTCTTCGAACCTGAGCGTGACAGCTTGGGGCAAGGCCCTTGGCAACAAGGTTCTCACGGCCTCTTTAGTGGATCGGCTCATGGACAGGGCCTTCGTTCTGAATATCAAGGGCGGGCGCAGTTATCGGTCTGAAGGGCCTGAGGCGCCCACGCCTTTCTCCCAGTCCGGGAGCAACTCTCTTGGTCAAGGGGAATGAGCATCGTTGGTGTCTTCGGCAGAGCTCGCTGACGCTCGGCCCGAGCATACCCTTCGGTGGTGGCAAAGCCAATCTCTCTGGTTATGGCCGACGTCCACTCCCTTCGGTTCCAGCAGAGCCGGAGTTCCCGCTCCGGCTCGCTTCAGCACTTCCCTCCGGTCGTGGTCTCCCTGACCCGGTGCGCAAAGCGACGCCAGGAGCGCGCTCCCGAAGTCCTTCTCGGTCGTAACGAGCCCGAACAGTCGCCCGGCCTGGCGAGCTCCCATCCACAAGGTTGGACCGCCATCGACGTAAGCCAGGTTCGATAGGTCCCCTCTAGCCTAAGTGGGGCAATGGAAATGTTGAGGTAGTCCGGTGCCCAGTGGCTGTCAAGGCACGCTTCGCTCGGCCCTGCGGGCCGTCCTTGACAGCCACTGGTCCCCGGCCTCTGGAGGGATTGAAGAGAAGGAAGTCAAGAAAACTTCCTTCTCATCCGGGGGCTTGTGCATGAGTCCGGGGATTACAGTTTTTGAGGGTGGCTTTCCGGAGGCGAGGATGACAGGGTTGTGGCGCGTAACAGCGCGGACGGCCATGTACAAGGCGGCGTATCCGCAGAGCCTCCCGCCCCATACAGAGCCTCTTCCACGAAGACCTTCACGAGCTCCATCGAGAGGTCACACCGATGAAAGTGGCGCTTTTGGCGCGGTTAGGTATACCAAGCTCCAGCGACGCTCCAGAGAGAAGAATCGTGGAGAGAGCTGGACTCGGGTCACGGAGCCCGAGACGAAATGAGTCAAAGGAGCACCGAAAGTTCGCGACTTTCGCTAAGCGCCCTTTCCGCGACTCGCAACCCTCTTCCGCGAAGCTTTTTTTTGACGCCGAGAGTTCGCGACTTTCGCCAAGCACTCTTTTCGCCCGCCGTCCGCCCCCCTTTACGCTCTCTTCCGCTGCGCCAATCTTCCATCCTCTCGTGTACCCACAGACTCGAAAAAGGGAAGACGAGGCTTTTCGTTGCAGCAGATGGTCACCGTTTCCATCGGTTGCCTGTTCTGAAGCTCCCCGACAAACTGGCGCCTCCAAGATTGCGATGATTTCGGCCTCCTTCTTGGCTCCCCGGGGGATCAATTCCCCATCGCCGACCCGATCACAAACTCGGTGGCGGTGAAGACCGGCGAGGCCGACGACAGGCAGGCCCCGGAGGCGTAGTAGGACTACGTTGAGGATGCCTGACCGGGGAGGGCGCTGTTGGCTAAGATGATTGCGTTGACGCAGCAGGGGGTTGATGAGATTTTCGGGTCTAAGCATGGTCCTGGGCTCAGCCTCATTGTCCATATTGCCGCATATTACCATGTCCGGGATCACCAAGGATGTCCTGGCCCAGCATGATCCCCGTGACATCGACATAGAATGAACGGATACCTTGACGCCGGTAGACTATTGGATGGGCCTCGGCGGACCAAACGTAGTTCCGGCCTGCCCCGTCCATGGTCTCCGATGCAAAGCTGAAATAATAGCCGTACTTGATGCCACGAGCCAGGCCCGCGTCGATTAACGGCGGGGTGGTTGCGCCCAGCTCCTTGATGTTCTCTGGAAAACGATGGGGTTGCGCGGAGTTGAAAAAACCCACAGCCGATGCCGCAATCGTCTTCAAGGCACCTGCTGCAGCGACCTCGTTCGCGGAAATTCGGTGCCTGAGCATCATCGGAATGCCGGTGGCAGCCAAAATACTGATGATTCCAATGACGATGATGAGCTCTATGAGGCTAAACCCATTGGAAACATTTTTTTTCCCGGTTTTCCGGCGGGGAAGTTCGGCCATTTGAGAGTTCCTCTCCAAACAAAGATCCCAATTCCCAACCACATTGCTCGCGTCGAGCTTGCCTGGCTATTCTGCCTTATCCGCCAACTTTTAGAGGCAAAGCCGTCGTTACCCAACGGTTGGAGCAAGAAGCTTGCCAACACCCGTGACCGAGTTGTCATGGTCTTCACGTGAGTCCCTTGTCCCAAGCCCTATTCCCGCGGCGGAGCCCCCATGAACGGGTCGTTTCATCCGCCAAGAGGATGACAAAACAACAATCACGAGTTTTCTACTGGTTGGGTTCCAGTCACGTCGCTCACAGCCGTTGCGCGGCGATCGCCCATGGATCCCCCTGTCAAATTACTTTTCCGGATACCGGCGAGCACCAGTAAGGTGATCGCTTTTTGAAAGCGGCAAGAAATGACAATTTTTGTCACTCGTGACATTTTTCGGGAAGGATTGAGAATGCAGGCCGAGGAAGTCAATTCGTTTTCGCGGCTTTGTCCCTTTTGGCGGAAAAAATTGTAAAAAAACCCGATTTGGAGGAAAGTAAATCTCGGCCGGGACTTCCAGATCCAAACCTCTGTGACGACGCGACCCCCCCGTTTATCGTGCTTAGCTTTCCTTGACACGTTCCAAACGCCTTGCCATAGTGAAACCACTCCCGCCACAAATCATCGCACCGGAACCACCAATGCAACGTCAACTCCGCCTTACTCCACCGGCTGTGGTGGCCGTTCTTCTGAGCCTAGCGCTGCTCGTCGTCTTGGGCACGGTCGTCGCTCGTCGGTGGGCGAGACCAGCGCCAGATTCAGGGACGACGCGGATCCTCCAGCGCCAGATTCTTCGCCTTGTGGATAGGGCGCTCCTACCTGTTCCAGCCACGGAAGATGAGTTGAGGCTACGCCGGGCTATTGAGAACGGGCGGGCTCCCATGGAGGCGCAACGAACCTTTGTTCTGGACCTCTACCACTAGGGTCGATTGGACGATGGCATTGCTCTCTACCGCCGCCTTGCCAGGGAAAATCCGGGTACTCCGGAATTTCTTTATGGTCTGGGAAGCTGTTTTTTCTTCAAAAGACGCCTCGCCTTGGCTGGCGATCTACTTCGCCAAGCCGTACACCTTCGCCCGGACTCCTGGCAGCTTCGACTTCGCCAGGCTTCTCTCGTGGCGCTTTCCGGGAAACCCGGTCGTGCGCGAGCCATGGTGCTGGAGCTTCTGAGCGACGGAAGTAGTTCACCCGGGCCACTTCGCCTGAGCGCCATCTACGGTGATGCGGCACTCTATTCCTTTCAGGGAGGGCAACACCGAGAGGCTCTTGGGTATATCGACCGGGCTGTTGAGTTCGCCCGGCGGACGGAATCAGAGGTGACACGCCGCGCCATGTCGCAGCTATTTGGTCTTCGAGGGCAAATCTATTTGGCTCTCTCCAGTCCCGGCAGAGCCCTGGATGATCTTGCGAAATCCCTGCAACTGGCTCGCGAGTGTCATGCCCGCTTGGTGGAGATCCATGTTCTCTATGCCATGTCTGAAGCAAATCGGGCTGCTGGCCGATTGGCTAGGTCGCGGGCCCTCGGGCAACAGGTGGGCGAACTGATTGATACGTACACGGACGAACGGCGTCTTCGTTCTGTTTTAGGGCGGGGTGCTGGGGATTTGCCTTCCACGGGCGTGGCTTCGGGTTCCCCACTTCCGTGACTCTCCGAACCCTTGAATCCTCGACGTCAGCGGCCTCCACTGGTTTCCAACATGCTATTTTATTTGATGGGGAGCACCCATGTCTCAACTTGGACACAAACCCAATGACATCTGGGAATCCGTTCTTGCGCAACTCGTGCGCCAGATCGGAGTCAAGGATGTCGATACTTGGCTTCGGCCTCTCAGATTCTACTCCTTTGACGGTGAGATTCTGATCGTTGCTGCTCCCAACGACGCAATTCGCCGCTGGGTATCGGACAACTTCTCGCGACTGGTAGATCTCAATCTCGAAAAAGTGTTGGGCCACAGTGTGCTCTTCAAGATCATTGTCGAGAGCGCCACAGGGAGCCGAAAGCCCGCCCCGATCCAGGCTAGGCGGAATGGCACATCGAGGTCGAGGCCCAAGCTGAATCGAAAATACACTTTTGAGTCCTTTGTCATTGGGGCATCAAACCAATTCGCTCATGCCGGTGCCTTGGCCGTGGCTGAACTTCCCGCGACAGCCTACAACCCCATGTTCATCTATGGCGATGTAGGTCTGGGGAAAACTCATCTGATGCAGGCCATCGGCCACTACATCACGGGAGATCCGACCTCTGCCTGTTCGGTTCTCTACCTCACGGCCGAGTCGTTCATGACCGACATGATCACC